>DATKEU010000304.1:0-6451 GCA_035544495.1 Polyangia bacterium
GCGGGCTGCACGGCGAGACGCCGGCCTTCGTCGTCGAGCCGAAGATCGACGGCATCGGCATCGAGCAGTCGTACGACGGCGGGCGGTTCACGCTGGGCGCCACGCGCGGCGACGGGCGCGTGGGCGAGGACATCACCGCCAACCTGCGCACCATCCGCTCGCTGCCGCTGGCGCTGCGCCAGCCGGTGTCGATCACCGTGCGCGGCGAGGTGTTCATGGACAAGGCGGACTTCGCCGCCATCAATCAAGAGCGCGCGCTGGCCGGCGAGGAGCTGTGGAAGAACGCTCGCAACTTCACCGGCGGAACGCTGAAGCTCCTCGATCCGCGTCTGGCCGCCACGCGCCCGCTGAAGGTCACGCTGTACGAGCTGGTGAACGGCGAGGCGACGCGGCCGCTGCACTCGGAGAGCCTGGCCTTCCTGCGCGCGCTGGGCCTGCCGACCTCGCCGGACGTGTCGCTGGTCTCCGGCTGGGAGGCGCTGGCCGAGGCGGTGGCGTCGTGGGCGGAGCGCAAGGGGAAGCTGCCTTACGAGGCGGACGGGCTGGTGGTCAAGGTCGATTCGTTCGCGCAGCGGCGGCTGCTGGGTTTCACCGCCAAGTTTCCCCGCTGGGCGATCGCGTACAAGTTCCCCGCCCTGCGCGCCCAGACGCGCGTCGTGGGCGTCGAGATCAACGTCGGCCGCACCGGCGCCATCACGCCGGTGGCGCAGCTCGACCCCGTCGAGCTGTCGGGCACCACCGTCAAGCGCGCGTCGCTGTTCAACTGGGACGAGGTGCGCCGGCTGGACGTGCGCATCGGCGATCAGGTGATGGTCGAGAAGGCGGGCGAGATCATCCCGCAGGTGCTGGAGGTGCTGACGGGCGCGCGCACCGGCGACGAGCAGCCGATCGCGGTCCCGACCGCGTGCCCGAGCTGTGGAGCGGCGCTGAGCAAGCGCGAGGGGGAGGTGGTGCTTCGCTGCGAGAACGCGGACTGCCCGGACCAGCGCTGGAAGGCGGTGCAGTTCTTCGCCCACCGCGGGGCGATGAACATCGACGGCGTCGGCGAGGCGCTGGCGCAGGAGCTGGTCGGCAAGGGTCTGGTGCGCGACGCCGCCGATCTGTTCACGCTGACCGTCGACAAGCTGGTCCCCGCCGCGCCGGACGCCCCGCGCGTCGAGCGGATGGCGAAGAAGTCGGCCGAGAACCTGGTCGCCGGCATCGCGCGCGCCCGGCAGACCGCGACGCTGTCGCGTCTGATCATCGGCCTCGGCATCCCGCACGTCGGCACGGTGGCTGCCCAGGCCATCGCCGCGCGCTTTGGCTCGCTGGCGGCGTTCGCCGACGCCGGGGGCGCCGAGCGCCGGCAGATGGTGGCCGCCATCGACGGCGTGGGCGACGTCATCGCCGAGGCGGTGGGCGCGTACATGGACGATCCGGTCCACGCCGCCCTGATTGCCCGCCTGCGCGAGCGCGGCGTCTCGCCCGTCGAACCGGTGGCGGCCGTCGCCAGCGACGGACCGCTGGCCGGCAAGCGCGTGTGCGTGACCGGCAAGCTCGGGCGCGCCCGCAGCGACATCCAGAGAGACATCGAGGCGGCGGGCGGCAAGTTCGTCAATTCCGTCGGCAAGAGCACCGACATCCTGGTCGCCGGCGACGACGTCGGCAAATCCAAGCTCGACGCCGCCCGCAAGCTCGGCACCCGCATCATCAACGAGTCCGAGCTGGACGCCATCCTGCGTGGCGAGCCCCCAGCCCCCGCCGCGATCACCGAAGCGCCGTCATCAACCCTCGTCCGCGAAGCGCGCGAAGCGGGAGAGGGCGGCACCGAGGGTGCCGGGTGAGGGGAAACCCTGCGGAGAGCAGCACCCGCGGCGTCGAATATCCGGAATCGCTCGAACGTGACCGCCGGAAGCACGCATCTCAATATCCGGGGATTGTGCTCTAGCACGCCGAATCTCGACTGCGCGAAGAGATCTCGCGATCGAGACCGGTCAACTTTTAAGAGTACTGTCACCCTTCTGTTTCTCGCCGCCCTCTACAGTCCGTTCAAGGCGGACCGACTCTTTGTCG
The DNA here is from genome assembly GCA_035544495.1 of Polyangia bacterium. GTDB lineage: Bacteria > Myxococcota_A > Polyangia > Fen-1088 > Fen-1088 > DATKEU01. Next base: position 2,053 of record DATKEU010000304.1, read on the forward strand.
ATGTCACTATTGATGGACTCTATCTGGGGAAGTGGTCGTGTGGGGTTGCTCATCGGCGTTCTCGGTTTCATCGGCACGGCCTGTAGGGGACCAGAGTTAGCCCCTGCCAATCTACAGAGTTTGTGGGCGGGAGCATCCGGCGGTGCCGGAGGGACCAGCGAGAGGGCAGTCGTCGCCGACGGCGGTGGGGGAAGCGTCTCTGGGACCGGCGGTTCTGCCAGCGCGGGTTCCTCGGGCGGAGAGATGGGCAGCTTGTCTGGAAACGCCGGCTTCACGGGAACCGCGATGGACGCCAGCGGCTCCGAGGACAGCATGGATTCTCAGGGTGGCGGCGGCTCCGGCGGTAGCGCTGGCGCCATCGGCGGCATCGGTGATGACGGCGGTTCTGTCGGCGCGGGGGAGGCAGCCTTTGCCGGTATGCCGGCCGCTATTCCCGGGACTGTGCAGGTGGAAAACTATGACACCGGTGGTCCTGGGGTGGCCTACCAGATCAAATCGATGAATGGCGCGGCGAACGGCTACCGCTCTGACGGTGTCAACCTGGAGAACGCGATCGATGTTGGCGGTGGTCTGGCTGTGGGATGGACGTCGGCCGGGATCTGGTTCCGGTATACGGTCGACGTCGCCACCTCGGGCAGCTACACTGTCTCCTTCCGGGTCGCGGCGGATTCAGCGGTCGGCACCAAAGCGGGCGCGCTCCATCTGCAGACCCCCTCCGGGATCAATCTATCGGGAGCGGTCGACGTTCCCGGGACTGGTGGGTGGCAGGCCTGGACAACCGTCAGCGCAACGGTGGCCCTCTCGGCCGGCCAGCAGGTTCTGGAGCTCTTCGAAGACACGGGCGGCTACAACATCAACTACATGACGTTCGCGCCCGAGTAACCGCACCGTCATTCTCCCCAGCCTCGATCGACGAGAACGGGATGCGCTGCTCTCCAGCTCTCTGGCTGGTCGTGGCCGACGTCGCGGCGGCACTGACCGATGTGCCGGCCGACTTTGCGGTTGATTGGGAGACAGTCAGCCATGCGCGATCGTCGATTACAAAGACGACCAGCAGACCACCATTCGACTCTCTGACTGTGCGCCAGGGTTCGCGTGTGTCAACCTCGACGGCCACGGACGAAAATGCGTCGCCGGCAGTCCTCTCGGCGGGCGTGGCGGCACGGTGGATTTACGAGACGTTCTCTGCCACGAGGGATTTTGCGACGCCGAGGTGAACGGCGCTGGAGTGTGCCGCCCTCTCTTCCCCCTGGGCGCCCCTTGCAGCGCCAGCTCCGAAGAGTGCGTCATGGGAGCCATCTGTTCGCAGCCGAGCGCTGGACAACCGAGCGCCTGCAGCCTCCCCCGGACCCTGATCACCGCGATCGGCGAGCACTGTCCGCCGTGAAGCTCGTTTTACCGGGAATGTGGAGCGAACGCATATTGCGCGCCACCGCCCGGCCACGACGGCGGCGCTTTTTTTCGCGAAACCGGTTCCTGCGCGCCTTACAAGAAGGCGGGCGAGAGCTGCGCGAATCCGTTTGAATACTGCGAGCGCCTGACCGCCTGTAGAAACGGCGTCTGCACCCCCTGTTGAGCGCGAACACCCGACGCTGCCGATCGGTGGCGGCCCCTTCCGCGCAGCAGGCGCCCTCAGTGCACCGTCTCGTGCGGCGGCGCCGGCGTGTCGTTGTCGTCGGTGTACATCCGGACGGTCTCGAACAGCTTGTCCAGCGAGAGCGGCTTGCGCAGGAACGCGGCGGCGCCGGCGGGGGTCTCGCGGGCGATGGCGCTGATGACGATCACCGGGATGTCGGCCAGCGCGTGATCGCGCTGCATCACCTCCAGCACCTGGCGCCCGTCGATGAACGGCATCATCAAGTCCAGGATGACCAGCCGCGGCCCGGAGGAACGGTTCTCGGCCAGGAACTGCAACGCCTGGCGTCCGTTGCCGGCCGGGACCACGTCGTAACCCTCCGCCTCCAGCAGGTCTTGCAGGATGTCTCGAATCTCGAAGTCGTCCTCGACCAGCAAGACCGTCTTTCCCTGCGCCATCCTGCGTTCTCCTTTCACGCGTAACGAAGCCGCAGTTTTCTACGGTGCGGGCATCGCGTAACTCCGTCAAGCACCTTTCGGCGAAATTTCCGCGCGGCTGTCCCTACATCGACACACGCGCAGAGAAAATGTTGGCGTTCGCGCGAAGCGTGCCCAGCTTTGCTCAGCAACCAGAACCCTCTTCGCCGCGCTTCACCTCGCCTCCCCTCGCCGATCCTAAAGTTCCGTCAGAAGTTTGACGATAGCCGGAGGGAGGGCTCGTGAAATCTCCGACGCAGACCAATGGCGCCGCACGCATCATCACCATCGGTGGGGGCAAAGGCGGCGTGGGGAAAAGCATTATTTCCTCCAACCTGGCTGTCGCCATGGCGCAGAACGGCCATCGCGTCGTCCTGGTCGACTGCGATCTCGGCGCCGCCAATCAGCACGTTTTGTTCGGCATCGATCGCCCGCTGCCGGGGTTGCAGGCGCTGATCGACCGCAAGATTGACTCGTTGACGCCGGCCCTGACGCCCACCGCGCTGCCCAACCTGCACCTGGTCGCGGGCACCGGCGCGTCGGTGGGGGCGGCCAACATCAGCCACGGCGAGAAGCAGCGGATCATGAAAAAGATCCGCGCCCTCGACGCCGACGTCGTGGTCGTCGACGTGGGCGCGGGGGTCAGCTACAACGTGCTGGACTTCTTCGAGCTCGGTTCGCAGCGCCTGCTGGTGGTGACGCCGCAGGTGACGTCGATCCAGACGGCGTACTCCTTCCTCAAGGGCGCGGTCCTGCGCACGCTGCGCCACCACGCCGAGAAGACCGACGAGATCGAGCTTCTGGAGCCGGCCATCACCAGCCGCGAGAACGAGAAGGTGAGCACGCTGCTGGGCCGGCTGCGCGAGCAGCACCCGGCGTTCGGCGAGGCGATCTTTCAGATCCTGACCCGCTTCAACGCGCAGATCGTCGGCAACCAGGTCTTCGAGGAGAACCAGACCGGCATCTTTCACGCCGTCGCGCGCATGATCAGCGACTTCCTCGGCATCAACGTTCCCATCCTCGGGTACGTGGGCGTGAGCCGCCGCGTGCGCGAATCGGTGAACCAGCGGCGGCCCATGCTCCTCGGCGGTCAGAAGGATGAGAACGCGAAGATCTTCCGCGAGATGGCGGAGAACCTCTTGATGGAGGACGTCGCCCTGGACGACATCCTCATCGACGAGGACGACGGCGCGTCGGCGGCGCCCGCGCCCGAGGCCGCGCGGGCCGCTCCCGCCGTCTCGACGGCACCGGCGCCCGCGGGGGACGCCGCGCCCGCGCCGGGGGAGGGCAAGCTGCAGCCGGAGTACACGCCCTACGCGCGCAAGCACCTGCGCCACACGATCGACTGGAAGGCGACGGCGCGCGCCGCCTCGGGCGAGACGGCGGTGCGCCTGCTGGAGATCTCCGCCGGCGGGCTGGCGTTCGAGAGCGCGGCGCGCTTCGAGATCGGCGATCCCATCACGGTCGTCTTCGATCACCTGCCCGATCGCCCCAGCGCGACCCTGACCGTGGCGCGCCGGATCCCGCGCGGCTATGCCCTCGAGGGCGAGGTGCCGCAGGCGATCGCCGCGTCGGCCTCCGACAGCCCCGAATCGAACGGCAACCGCCTCGCGGGGTAGAACGAGCCCCACCTCTCGATTGCCTCGAGCCGGGGTTGGCGATCTATGCTGATGATGTGGCGAAGAAGCCGGCCTCGGGATTCAACACGCCGTTTCGCGCTCTGAAGATCACGCCGCCCGCGCCGGCGCCCGCGCCCTCGAAGCAGCCGCCGCCCGTCGAGAAGAAGCGGGACGATCGCGGCACGGCCGCCTCCGACGACGACGAACGCCTGTTCCAGCAGGCGATGCGCGGCGTGACGCCGCTGGCGGCGGCGGAGCGCGCGCGTCGCGCGTCCCCGCTGGGCGCGTCGCCCGCGGCGCCGACGCGCGCGTCGCTGCGCGCCACCGCGCGCCGGGAAGAGGCGCTGGCGGAGGCGGCGCTGGTCGAACTGGTCGCCCAGCCCGGGCGGCTGACCGTCGAGGAACAGGGCGAGGCCGTGGCCGCGTTCGCCGACGGCGTCGATCGCCGGCTCTTGCGCCGCCTGCGCGCCGGCGACCATCCCGTCGACGCCGAGATCGATCTGCATGGCCACGATCGCGCGTCGGCCGCGGCGGCGCTGGCCCGCGCCTTCAAGAACGCGCGCGCCGCCGGCCAGCGCTGCCTGCTGGTGATCCACGGCCGCGGCCTCAACTCTGGCGAGGAGGGTCCGGTCCTGAAGGCGATGGCGATCCAGGAGCTGAGCGGCGGCGCCCTGTCGCGCCAGGTGCTGGCCTTCGTCAGCGCGCCGCCGTCGGCGGGCGGCGCCGGC
>DATKEU010000305.1:0-15599 GCA_035544495.1 Polyangia bacterium
CCTGATCGACCCGTCGGCTCCCTGGACGACCAGGCTGGTGCCGAGGCGCTTGTCGGGCGCCAACGTCACCTCGACGATCGCCGATCCGTCGGAGGCCGGCCGCGCCACCGCTTGCTTGACCCGCGGCGGGTGCACACGAAAATCCGTCTCTTTGACCGCGGCCGGCAGATTCGAGAGTGGCGTTGGCAGCACCTCGGCCGCCGCCGGCGCGATCGCCCGCGTGGGCGGCGCAATCACCGCCGCCGCCGCCGACGAGCCGAAAGACGATTCATCGTCCCGACCGTCGCCGCATCCGGCGCCCGCCATCGCCGCCGCCGCCACCATCACCACCCTGCGAAGCGCCCTCATACCTCGTGAACGCCGGGGGCGCGGCGTTGTTCCCCGATGCCGCTCAGGAACCGCCGCGGTTCACGGCCACGCTGAGCGCCGGGCGCTGGTTCAGCGTCTGGAAGACCACGCAGTAGCGTTCGGTGAGCTTGATCAGCGTCTCGATCTTGTCGGGCGCGGCGTCGGTGTCGAGATCGAAGAAGAGGCGAATGGCGCGAAAGCCAACCGGGGCCGCGCGATCGACGCCCAGCGTGCCGCGAAAGTCGATGTCGCCCTCCGCGCGCACGACCGCGTTGCGCAGCGGGATGTCGAGCGCGGTGGCGACCGCCTTCATGGTCACGCCGGCGCAGGCACACAATGCCTCCAGCAGCATGTCGCCGGAACAGAGCTCCGCGCCCGTACCGCCGGTGGCCGGGTGCAGCCCGGCCAGCGCCAGCGCGCGCCCCGTGTCGACTTTGCAAGCGATCGTCGCGTCGTCCAGCTGCCCGCGCGCCTTCAACGTGACCAGCGCGGATTCCGGCGATTGCTTGTACCTGTCCTTGAGCGGCGCCTGAAGCGCGCGCAATCCATTCGCATCCATGGTTCGCGCATCATGCCCCGGACGCCCGCTTCGCGCGACCGCCCATCGCCGCGCGCGGAAGCGCGCGTCAACGAACCGACCGGCGCGTTGGAACAGATTCGAGAGCGGCGACTTTCGACATACCCACTGGAAAATGCGGCTTCCGGTCGGTTAGGCTCCCCGGGCCACATGCCGTTTCGGGTGCGGCGAAAGGACGGAAATTCATGTTCCGAATGTCCCCACCCGCAGCGCTGGTTTCCCTGGTCATCGCGGCCGCCGCCCCCGCGGTCCGGGCCGCCGATCCACCGGCCGCCGCCCCGGTCGAGGTTCGGGTCGGAACGAACTTCCTGATCAGCGACGCTGCCCTGTTCATCGCCCAGCACAAGGGCTACTTCAAGGAGCAGGGCATCGAGCTCAAGCTCACCACCATCGAGGCCGGTCCGAAGATGGTCGCGCCGCTCGGTGCCGGCCAGCTGGAGGTGGCGGCGGGCGCCACGTCGGCGGGCCTGTTCAACGCCATCGCCCGCGGCATCGACATCAAGATCGTCGCCGACAAGGGATCGGCGATCCCGGGCGCGAGCTACATGCCCATCATTGTCCGCAAGGATCTGGTCGCGTCCGGCAAGGTGAAGAGCGGCAAAGATCTCAAGGGTCTCAAGGTGGCGGAGGCCGGTCAGGGCGGGTCGCCCGCGTCGACGCTCAACGAAACGCTGGTGAAAGCGGGCCTGAAATACGGGGACGTCACCCACGTTCCGAACATGGCCTATCCCCAGCACCTGGCCGCGCTGTCGAGCGGCGCCATCGACGCCAGCGTCACGACCGAGCCGACCTTGACCAAGGCGCTGGAGGAGGGCGTGGCCGTGCGCTTGCCGGGAGGCGACGCCTATCCGAACCAGCAGATCTCGGTGTTGCTGTTCGGCGGTGACTTCATCAAGAAGCAGCCCGCCGTCGCCCGGCGCTTCATGGTCGCTTACATCAAGGGCGCGCGCGACTACAACGACGCGATCAAGGACGGGCACCTCGGCGGCCCCAACGCCGACGAGGTGGTGGCGATCCTGGCCGCCAACACGCACGTCAAGGACGCGGCGGTGATCCGCAAGGTCACCGCCAGCGGCTGCAATCCCAACGGACGCGTCAACCGCGCCAGCCTGAAGAAGGACCTGGCGTTCTTCAAGGCCGCCGGCTTCATCGAGGGCGACGTGACCGTCGACCAGGCCGTCGACGACAGCTTCGTCGACGCCGCGGTCAAGACCCTCGGGCCGTACAAGCCGCGCCGCTAGAGAGACGGCGCCTTGCCAGCCGACCGCACCCAGCCCGCGCAGATCCGCCTGCGGGGGCTGGGCAAGATCTTCAGGGCGCCGCGCGCCCAGCTCTCGGCGCTGGGCGACATCTCCGTCGACATCGCGGCGGGCGAGCTCTTCATGATCGTCGGCCCCTCGGGCTGTGGCAAGACGACCCTGCTGCGCATCGTGGCCGGGCTGGAGACGCCCACCACCGGCGAGGTTCAGATCCGGCGGAGCGATCATCTGCGTCCCCAGAACGCCATGGTCTTCCAGGGCGATTCCCTGTTTCCATGGATGAACGTCTTCGACAACGCCGCCTATGGCTTGCGCATGCGGGGCGTGCCCCCGGGCCAGATCGCCGAGGTGGTCGGGCATTTCCTGGACCGCACTGGCCTGTCGCACTTTCGAAGCGCCTATCCGCACCAGCTCTCCGGCGGTATGAAGCAGCGGGTGTCCATCGTGCGCGCCTTCGCCAACGATCCGGAGGTCCTGCTGATGGACGAGCCGTTCTCGGCGCTGGACGAGCAGAACCGCACCATCCTGCACGAGGAGCTGTTGCGCATCCTGGACGAGACGCCGAAGACCGTCCTCTTCATCACCCACAGCGTCGACGAAGCGGTGACGCTGGGCGATCGGATCATGGTGATGACCGCGCAGCCCGGCCGCGCCAAGGCGATCATCGACGTGCCGTTTCCGCGCCCGCGCGACGTGTTGCAACTGCGCGTCCAGCCCGCGTACGGCGAGCTGGTCTATCAGATCTGGAGCCACCTGCGGGAAGAGGTCCACGCCGCGCGGGAGCGCGAGCTGGGCCGGGCGGCCGCCCTATGAGCGGGCCCACGCGCGATCGCCTGATCAGCGTCGTCTCCCCGGTGCTGCTGGTGGTCGCCTGGGAGCTCACGGTGCGCACGCACGTGCTCGATGCGCGCTTCTTTCCGGCGCCGAGCGCCATCTTCGTGCAGGCCGGCAAGCTGATCCGTTCGGGGGAGCTGGGCGACAACACCTTCGCCAGCTTGACCCGCCTGGCGCTGGGCGTGCTGGTGGGCGGCGTGCCGGCGCTGCTGCTGGGGATCGCCATGGGCCTTTACCGGCCGGTGCGGGCCGCGCTGGAGCCGATCATCGCCGCGACCTACCCGATCCCGAAGAGCGCCATCCTGCCCCTCATCCTGCTGGTGTTCGGCCTGGGTGAGGCGTCCAAGATCGTGATGGTGGCGCTGGGGATGTTCTACCCGGTGCTGATCAACAGCATGGCCGGCGTCATGCAGATTGATCGCATCTACCTGGACGTCGGCCGCAACTTCGGCGCCAGCCGCTGGCAAGTGTTTCGCACCATCGCCCTGCCGGGCGCGCTGCCGTCGATCATGGCCGGGGTGAAGCTGGGCGTCGGGATGGGCCTGATCTTGATCGCCATCGCGGAGATGGTCGGCGCGCAGAGCGGCCTCGGCTACATGATCTGGAACGCCTGGCAGATCCTGATCGTCGAGACCATGTACGTCGGCCTGTGCGCGATCGCCGTGCTGGGTTTCGCGTTCAACTTGATCCTGCACGAGATCGAACGCTGGATCCTGCCCTGGAAGGTCGAGCGATGACGCCGCCAGCAGCCCCGCCGCCCCGCGAGGGCGGCCGCATCCTGGTCGATCAGCTGAAGCTGCACGGCGCCGACCGCGTCTTCGGCGTGGCCGGCGAGTCGTTCTTGCCGGTGCTGGACGCGTTCTGCGACGTCGACGTGCGGTTCGTTCCCTGCCGGCAGGAGGGCGGGGCGGCGATGATGGCCGAGGCGATCGGCAAGCTGACCGGGCGCCCCGGGATCGCGATCGTCACGCGCGGCCCGGGCGCCACCAACGCCAGCGCCGGTGTGCACATCGCCCGCCAGGACTCGACGCCGATGATCCTGTTCGTCGGCCAGGTCGCCACCGCCGCCCGCGATCGCGAGGCATTTCAAGAGGTGGACTTCCGCGCCATGTTCGCGCCCCTGGCCAAATGGTCGGCCGAGATCGATCGCCCCGAGCGAATCCCCGAGTACGTCAGCCGCGCTTTTCACGTCGCGACCAGCGGCCGCCCCGGGCCCGTCGTGCTGTCCCTGCCCGAGGACGTGCTGGCGGCGCGGGCGGCGGTCGCGGACGCGCCGCCTTACCGCGCGGTGCAACCGCAGGCCGACGCCGCGTCGGTGCAGGCCGCGCTCGAGCTGCTCGGCGGCGCGGAGCGGCCGCTGCTGATCGTGGGCGGCAGCTCGTTCGACGCGCAGGCCGCGCAGGATCTGCAGGCCTTCGCCGGCGCGCACGAGCTGCCGGTGGTGGCGTCGTTCCGGCGCCAGGACTACCTGGACAACGCGGACCCGCGCTATGCGGGCGACCTCGGCCTCGGGCCGAATCCCGCGCTGCTGGAACGGATCCGCGGCGCGGACCTGCTGTTGCTGCTGGGGACGCGGATGGGCGACGTCAACAGCCGTGGTTACACGCTGCTGGACATTCCCGGCGCGCGCCAGACGCTGGTGCACGTGCACGCCGACAGCGGCGAGCTGGGCAAGCTGTACCGGCCCACGCTGGCCATCAACGCCAGCGCGGCTTCGTTCCTGGCCGCGGCGCGCGCGCTGCGCCCGACGCAGGCGCCGCGCTGGCGCGCCTGGACGGCGGCCGCTCGCCAGGATTACCTCGGCTGGCTGCGCCCGCTGGCCGGCCCGGGCCGCCTGCAGCTGGCGGAGATCGTCGCCTGGTTGCGCCAGAACCTGCCGCCGGAGGCGATCGTCACCAACGGCGCCGGCAACTACACGGTCTGGGTGCACCGGTTCTTTCAGTACCGTCGCCTGGGGACGCAGCTGGCTCCGACGGCGGGATCGATGGGCTACGGTTTCCCCGCGGCGGTCGCGGCCAGCCATCTTCATCCCGACCGGCCCGTGATCTGCTTCGCGGGCGACGGCTGCTTCCTGATGCACGGGCAAGAGCTGGCCACGGCCGTGCAACACGATCTGCGGCCCATCACGCTGGTGGTGAACAACCAGAGCCTGGGCACCATCCGCGCCCATCAGGAGCGGCGCTATCCGGGGCGGGTCGTCGGCACCGATCTGCGCAACCCCGATTTCGCCGCCTATGCCCGCGCCTTCGGCGCCCACGGCGAGACCGTCGAGGCCACCGAGGATTTCCCCGCCGCCTTCGAACGCGCCCGCGCCGCGGGCCGCGCGGCGGTGATCGAGCTGCGCCTGCCGCTGGAGGCGCTGACCCCCGCCGCCACCTTGAGCCAGATCCGCGCCGCCGCGAATGCCCGCCGCGGCGCCTGACCATCAGCCGACAGGAACCCCATGATCGTCGAAGAACGCATCTACACGCTGTTGCCGGGAAAGACGGCCGAATATTTCCGCGCCTATGCCACCGAGGGCATGGCAATCCAGGTCGCGCACCTCGGCCCCATGCTGGGCTATTACTCGACGGAGAGCGGGCCGCTGAACACGCTCGTGCACCTGTGGGGCTACGAGAACGCCGCCGACCGCGAGGCGCGCCGGGCGCGCATGCTTGCCGATCCCGCCTGGCAGGTCTACATCAAGAAAGTCCAGCCGCTGGTCGTGACGCAGGAGTCGCGCATCCTGAACCCGGCGCCGTTCTTCGCCCCCAGGCTGGCCGCCATCATGGCGACGATGACGGCGACGACCGCGGCGACGATGACGGCCGGCGGGTCCGGCGAGCATCCCGCCCCGGGATCGGCGACGCCGGGATAAATCGCGATGTACGTTTTACGTTTATTTGTCGACGTGCTGCCGCCGCGCGCGGCGCTGGCGCTGCCGGGCGCGCCGCGCGTGATCTACGTGCGCGACGGCCAGGCCCGGATCGCCGCCCAGGAGCAGTCGTGCGCTCTGGCCGAGAACAGCGCCTGGCACGGGGGCGCCGGCTGCGAGGCCACCGCCGGCCCTGGCGGTGCGACGCTGCTGCGGTGGGAGCTGGCCGCCACGGGGGTTGCCGCCGCTGGTCCGAACCTTCGCCACGAAGCAGATGTCGCCCTGGACGCACGCCAGCGCTATCTGTTGCGCTGCGATCGCGTGGATTTCCCGCCCGGGGGCGTCGCGTACACCCACACGCACCAGGGGCCGGGCGTGCGGTGCTTGCTGCGCGGCAGCCTAGAGGTGCGCGTGCACGGCGGAGCCCAGCTGGTGCAGCCGGGTGAAAGCTGGTTCGAAGCCGGTCCCGATCCGGTGCTGGCCCTGGCGTCGCCGGCCGCGCCCACCAGCTTCGTGCGCTGCATGGTGCTCCCGGCCGACCTGCGCGGGCGCCCGTCGATCCGTTACGTGCTGGACGAGGACCGCGACAAGCCGAAGACACAGCAGTATCAGGTATTCATCGACGACCCGATCGTCCTGCCCCGGGCGGATTGAAGGCAAATACTGCTCCGGGCCGCTCCGGCAGGCGGCCTTGCTGTCTGGACGAGGCTATACTGCCATCCATGGCGGCGACACCCCGCGGACGGCGGCGGCCGTCTCGTACTGGTCTCGTGTGGCTCCACGCCTGCGCGATCGGCGCGCTGCTGGCCGGCGGCGGCCCGCTGGCGTGGGGCAACGGCGCGTTCCCCGATTCGCAGAGCATCCTGCTTCCGCTCGATCGCCCGATGCAGGTCGGGCTGGCCACCAACTTCGGCCTCATCCTCAGCGAGGACGGCGGCAAGACCTGGGTGTGGAGCTGCGAGCAGCCCACCGCCAGTTACGGGATTCTTTACCAGCTAGGGCCCACGCCGATGGACCGCCTCTACGCTCTATCGGAGGCCGGCCTGATTCGCAGCGACGATCAGTCGTGCACCTGGTCGGTGGCGGGCGGAATGGCGGCCAAGGCGCGCCTGACGGACCTGTTCCCGGACCAGACGAACGCCATGCGCCTTCTGGTGCTGGGCATCCCCAACACGACCACCACGACCCTGCCGCCCGCCGCCTACGAATCGCTGGACTCCGGCCAGACCGTGAGCCCGCCGCTGTATCAGGGCGCCGTGGTCGATACGCTGACCGGTATCGAGAGCGCGCGCACCGACCCCAACATCATCTACATCGCGTCCTACGACGCGACCGGGCCCCATCCCAAGCTGAGCAAGTCCACCGACAGCGGCATGACCTGGACGACGTTGGACGTCGAACCGAGCCTCGGGTCCAGCACGTTTCGCATCATCACCATCGATGTCGCCGACGCGGCGAAGATCTATCTGCTGGTGACGGAGACGCAGTCGCAGTCACTGGCCATCTCCACCGATGGCGGCATGACGTTCACGAAGCCGGTGCACTTCAACAGCTCGCTGACGGCGTTCGCGCGCCTGGCCAGCGGAACGATCCTGGTGGCCGGTCAGGATATCGACGACGCCACCGGCAATCTCGTCGGCGCCGGCTACCGATCCAGCGACGGTGGCAAGACGTTCACGCCGTGGAAAGTGCCGCAGCTGCGCGCGCTGGCCGAGCGCGACGGCAAGCTCTATGGCGCGGCGGACAACTTCAACGACGGGTTCGCGCTGGGCGTGTCGGCGGACGAGGGGATCACGTTCCAGCCCATCTTGAAATACAGCGACGTTTCGTCGATTCAGCCCTGCGTCCAGCAGGTTTGCCTGGACAATTGCCACCTCCAGGCGCTGCAGGGTCTGTGGCCTGACAGCATCTGCGGTGGCCCGGCGAGCGACGGCGGCGTGGACGCGGCAGCCGACGCGGCAACGAAGGCGACGTCCAGCGGTGGCGGCGGTTGCACGGTGGGGGGACAGATCGCCGCCTTGCGGTGGGTGTGGCTGGGGCTGCTCGCCGCCGCGGTGCCGCTTTCCCGGATGCGCCGGCGACGACCGCCGGGCGCAAGCGCCTCTATTTCCAGCAATTCCGCAGGCGGCCGCGCCCCAGCAAAAAGAAAAGGGGTGGACTAATTCAACTGTTGGAGATACTTGTAGCTGTTGGGTCGACTTGACGCTGGGGGCTGTGGTGCATCCCGTCGCGCGCTCCCCGGCTGGAAGGAAAAGGCCATGATTCGGTGCTCGTGGGTGGTCAGGCTCTCGGTTTTCGTGCTCTGCGGGGCTGTGAGCTGCAGTTCGGGCTCGAGTGATACGCCCGGAACAAGTGCCACGGGCGGTTCGTCGGGCGGCGGCGGGACGACTGCGCCGGCCGGCGGGACGGGTGGCGCTGGCACCGTGACACCGCCAGGCGGGACCGGCGGCGGAACGGTCACGCCGCCAAATCCGGACGGCGGGGCTGCGGGCGGCGCTGGCGGCGTGATGACCATGCCCGGCTCCGGAAAACACGGCAGCTTGAAGTTCACGCGCAAGGATCTCAACCGCCTGAACCTGGCCGAAGCCAGCACCTTCGGTGACTACAACAAGGACGGACACGTCGACGTGTTGTCCGGCCCCTACTGGTGGGAAGGCCCGACGTTCGACAAGTACCACCAGCTCGACACGCCTGATTGCACGCCGGCCACCCCGAACGCCTGCAACTGTTACACGTGCACCTCGCAGGGCGACTGGGCGAACTTCTCGTACGACGTGGACGGCGACGGATGGACCGACGCGATCCGGGTGAGTCGGCCCGGAAACCCGACCTACTGGTTCAAGAACCCCGGCACGCCGACGGTCGGGACCGACGCCAAGTGGACCAAGGGGCTCATCGGCACCCTGTCATGGGAGCAGGTCGCGTTCGCCGACATGGCGGGCAAGGGCGTGCCCGGCCTGGTGGGCGTCGCCAACGGCAGCTTCGGGTGGTTCGATCCGGGACCCACCGCTCCCTGGACCTGGCACATGGTCGGAGGCGGCGCAGGTGGCCTGTGGGTCCACGGCATCGGCGCCGGGAACATCGACGGCCAGATGGACTACATCGACCATGAAGGCTGGTGGTCGCCGCCCGCCGCCGGCCCGACGTCGGGAGCGTGGACCCATCACGCGTATGCGTTCGGCGATGGCAGCCAGATGTTCGCCTACGACGTGAACGGCGACGGCCAGGCTGACGTGGTCGCGTCGCTGGCCGCGCACGGTTACGGCGTCGCGTGGTTCGAGCAGAAGAACGGCACCTTCACCAAGCACGACATCGTCGGTGGTCCGGGCGCGATGAACCCCGGCGGCATCGCGTCCTTCTCGCAGCCGCACGACCTGCTGCTCATCGACATGGACGGCGACGGGCTCAAGGATATCGTCACCGGCAAGAGCTGGTACGCCCATCCGCCGCCCACCGATCCCGGCGCGGCGGACACGCCCGTCTTCTACGTCTTCAAGCTGATCCGGGACGCACAGAACAACGTGACGTGGGAGCCCCACCTGGTCGACATGGAAGTCGGCCTGGGTAAGGGCGGTCTGTCGGCCACCGATTTCAACGAGGATGGCTTGATGGACCTCGCCGTTGGCTGCAAGCACGGCGTCTTCCTGTTCCTGCAGCAGCCCGAGTGACGCCCTCCGAATCAGTTGATCAGTCGATCACCGTGATCGGCTGATCGGCTGGACGCGCTCAATCGCGCCTGAGCGCGGCATTCTCGTTCTTGTACAACCTGGAACGAGGGATTGCCCTGCGGTCACCACCGACTCGACACCTTGACCGGCCCGCGCGCCGTGATCAGCTTCTTGGCCTGGCGAATCGCAAATGCTGGGCCAGACGTTGGGGAATTACCGGATCATCGGCGCTCTGGGCCGCGGCGCGATGGGCCACGTCTATCTGGCCGAGCACACCCGGATCAATCGAAGAGCGGCCATCAAGGTCCTCAGTCCGACCCTGACCACGGATCCGCAACTGGTCAGTCGGTTTCTCGACGAGGCGCGCGCAACCTCGTCGATTCGCCATCCAGGAATCGTCGAGGTTTTCGACTGTGACGTCGATGCGACCGGCCGCGTTTACCTGGTGATGGAATATCTCGAGGGGCGGACTCTGGCGGCGCGCCTGGAGGCCGACGGTCCCCTTCCCTGGCCAGAGGCTTGCGGGATCGCGCGCCAGATTGCCCTGGCCACGGCCGCCGCTCATCGCGAAGGGATTGTCCACCGCGACATCAAACCAGAGAACATTTTTCTCTCGGCTGCGGCCGACCAGCCGAAAGACGTCACAGTCAAGATACTGGACTTTGGAATCGCCAAGTTGCTCTCCGGCGATGCGTCCAGCCCGCGACGCACGGTGCCCGGCGCGCTGCTCGGCACGCCGTTTTACATGGCGCCCGAACAGTGCGATGGCGCCGAGCACCTGGACCGGCGGGCGGACATTTATTCGCTCGGCTGCTTGCTGTTCCAGATGATCAAAGGCGAGCCGCCGTTCAAGGGAACGCAGACGCGCGAGATCATCGTCGCGCAGATGTTCCAGCCGCCGCCTCCTCTCGGTCCGGTCGATCCGCCCACGCCGCGCTGGTTGGACGCGCTGGTGGCGCGCATGCTGGCCAAGCAGCCCGCGATGCGTCCGGCGACGATGGAGGTGGTGGCGCGCGTCCTCGCGCGCGCGAACGGAAGCAGCGCGGGCCGAGCGGGTGAGTCCAAGGTTGACGGTGGTCTTCTTCCGCGGCTGCGCCGCGCCTTGCGCGCGCATCGGCCCAGAACCGGTTTCGACGTGGCCATCGTTGGTGCCACGGCCGCTCTGACGCTGGCCGTTGGTGGACTGTGGGCCAGCCAGGGCGCCGCGCCGAACGAAAAGCCGCCGGTCGTTCGGCCGTTGTCGGTCGCGGCGGTCCAGGCGCAGCCGCAGCCGCGCCCGACCGATCTGCCGCGACCCGAACCGGTGGCGGCGGCGCCGGCGGCGCCAGCGCCGCCATCCAGTCCCGACGGTGGCGCGCCCTCGATGGCCTCCCCGTCACCGCCCCCACGGCAGTTGTTGCCGGCGCGTCGGGCTTCCCGCTCGGCGCGTTCGTTGCCGGCGCGCCCGGCGCGGCCGGTGGTGGAAATGGATGGGCTGGTCGATATCTAGAACGCGGGTCTTCGCGCCGCTGCTGGTGCTGGTTTTGGTTGTTGGGGCATGGCGCCCAGCGTCGGCCCAGGCCTCCGCGTCCGAGGCGGCGCGCGACGCCGCGCGCGCGCGGCTGGTCGAGGGCGTGGCTCTGCTGAAACAGTCGGACTTTGCCGGTGCGCTGGCGAAGTTTCAGGCGGCATACGAGCTGGTTCCGAGCCCCAACATTCACTATGACCTTGGTCTGGCCTACGTCGGCCTGGGTCGATCAGCGGACGCGCTGCTGGCGTTCGATCGCTTTCTGGCCGAGGCGCCCGGCGCGCCGGCGGACTCGCGACGGAAGGCAGCGACTAACCAGGAAGTCCTGCGTCGTCAGGTGGCAACGGTGACGATCGCGACCGAGGCGCCGGGGGCGGAGATCAGCGTGGACGGACGCGTGCGCGGCGCCCTTCCGCTTGCCCATCCGCTCTATCTCGATCCGGGCCCGCACGAGATCGGGGCGCGCTGGCCGATCGGCGGTGGCACCGTCTCGCAGACGGTGGTCGCCACTGCGGGCGCCGAGCTCAGCTTGCAGTTGCCGCCTCCCGGTCGCGCCCACGATGTGGACGCGCCGTCCGCGCCCGCTGTGTCGAGGACACTGAGCGCGCCGGCGCCCGGCCCTGGCAACCTGATTGAAAAGAAAGTTCCGGCCGGCAAAGCGGAGAGTCGATGGTCAACGCTGGCGGTGTCATCGGCCGGCGTCGGCGCGGTGTTCCTGGGAGCCAGCTTGACCTTCGGGCTGCTGGCGCGTTACGAGGGGGATCGCCTCAGCACGTTGTCGTCGCAGATGGGGTTCTTTGAACCCGACGCGCAGTCGGACGGCCACACGTTCAAGACGTTGGCCGAGGTTTCGCTGGGAGCGGGGATACTGGCCCTGGGGACGGCGGCTGTCATCTTCGCCATGAACGGTCGAAGTCTGTCCACGCGTGTGCCGGCGGTAGGCAACAATGATCGCGAAGGCTCTTCGTACTAGCGGCGGCGCGCGCGCCGCCGCGGCAACCACGCGAATCGCCGGCGCGTTGCTGGTCGTCCTGCTGACTGGTGGCGCCGGCTGTTACGACCCGCACATCGGTGAGGGCACCCTCCGTTGCAATGAGAAGCTCTGCCCGGACGGATTTTATTGCCACGCTGACGGCTTTTGCTGGAGCCAGCGCGAGGGCGACAGCCCCGGAGCCGACGCGTCCGGAGTCTCGAATGGCGCGGCCGGCTCCGGCGCAGGGGTCACGGATCGCACGCCCGATTCGGGCGTCGGAGGCGGTCGAGGGGGCGGCGTCGGCGGGAGTGGAACGCTGATCGGCGCGGGCGGCGTCGGCGGAAGTGGAACGGTGGTCGGTGCGGGCGGTACCGGCGGGAGCGGAACGATGCCGGGTGGGGGCGGTGCCGGTCATCCGCCCGCCGACCCGGATTCCGGCGTCGTCGCACCCGACAGTGGCGGGAACCGCCCCGACGTTCCCGTCGTCACCGGCACCGGGGGCGCCGGCCCCGGGCGGCTCATGAACGGAGCGGCCTGCGATCGTGATGATGCGTGCGACAGCGGCCACTGTGTCGATCAGGTCTGCTGCGACGGTCCGTGCCCCGGCAAGTGTCAGGCCTGCGACGTCTCCGGTTTCGTCGGCAGATGCTCGCAGGTGGTGGGGCAGCAGCCGCACGGAAATCGCGGCGCGTGCGGCTCCCCGGGCATGTGCGCCGGCCTCTGCTCGACAGTCCCGGATCGGTGCACGTTCCCGGGCGGCGAGACCGTGTGCCGACAGGCGACGTGCCAGAGCGCCACGTTCACCGCCGCCGCGACCTGCAACGGCGCGGGGGCGTGCCCGCCCGCTTCGTCGCAGTCGTGCGGCGATTTCCAGTGCAACCCGGCGCAGTCGGCCTGCCTGACGACTTGCGCGGCCGATGCCGACTGCGCGCCGTCCAAGCCCTACTGTTCGCAGGGCGCCTGCGTCCCCCACCGCAAACGGGGCGATTCCTGCCAGACCGCCGGGGAATGCGAGGGCGGCCACTGCGTGGACGGGGTCTGCTGCGACTCCGCCTGCCAGGGGCAGTGCCAGAACTGCGCTCTCAACGGCTCGCGCGGCACGTGCAGTCTCGTCACCTCAGGACAGCCGCGCAACCGTCCAGCGTGCGGTGGCTCATCGAAAGAGTGCGCCGGATACTGTTCCGGCGCCCCGAGCGGGGAGTGCACCTTCCCGGGAACGTCCGTCTCCTGTCAGTGCGGAGGGCTGCTGGGACTCGGCGCATGCAACAGCGACGGCGCATGCCACACCCTCGGTCTCGGGGGCCTGGGCGCCATCTGTCTCTAGCGGTCGCGCTCGCTATCCCGAGATCGCGCGCCGCCGCCGGAGACGCGCGGCCACGACCAGGGCGAACGCCAGCGCGAGCGCGCTGAAGCGCGGGAGCCGCTCTCCGCCGACGCTGCACCCTCCGCCCGAAGAGGCCGACGCGGGTTTGCCCGCGGTGCCGGCCGCGGAGCCGCTCGCGCCACCCGAACCGGGGCTCGTCCCTCCCGAGCCGGCGCCCGGTCCGCCGCCGGTGCCGCTCGCGCCACCGGTGCCTCCGACGGCGCCCGCCTCGGTCGCGCCCGCGTCGGTCGTCGAGCCGCCGCCTCCATCGGCAGCGGAGCCGTCGGCAGCAGGCGTGCCGCCGCCGTCGGGCAGACCAGCGACGACGCCGGTGGCAACGCCGGTCGCGCCCCAGAACGTCAGCCAGCCGCCCGTCGTCCTCTCGACCTTGATGCTCTGCAAGACCTTGCCGGCCATCGGTCCCAGCTCGGCGCCGGTGATGGTGTGCCCGCCCATCTCGTAAACGCTGCCGTCTTGCCGCCAGTTGGGCAGATTCGTGGCGAGGTTGAAGAGGGCCGGCGTTTCCGTCCCCACCGGCACGCCCGGGAAGAAATCGGGCACCGTCACGTTCACGGTCTGCGTGGTGTCGCCGTAGTTCAGGGTGACCGTCACGGGCGACGCTCCGTACGCGCTGGTCAAGAAGATGAACATCTTCGAGTAGGTCGCGGGCGGTACCGGAAACATGAACATGCCGGCTTGCATCCGCGCGATGAGGAGTGTTTGCTGACTCTTCGGATCGGCGTCGTTGGAGAAGTTCAACACCACAAGTGGGTGGTTGGCATCGGCCGGGTACGTGCCATCGTCGGGCATCGTCTTCAGTGTCGCCGCGTCCTTGTGAAACATCGAGGCCGCCGCCGTCTCGAACCCGTCCATCTTGTTGCCGTAGACGCCCACCGTCCACGGCACCACCATCCCCTGCGTCAGCGTCGTCACTGACCGCCCGGTCAATACCTGCGCGACCGGGACCTGGACCACCGTGTCCGCGCGCGCCACGCCGGCGCCGCCCAGTAACGCGACGGCGATCGCGCAAGAAACCCGAACCACGTGACGATCTCCGGCGGCCTTCATGCGCTCTGCTTTCATGAGAGTCCCCAAGCGGAATGACGGTACCGATCCGGCCATGACCAAGTGGCTGGATGCCGGTCGAGGGATGAGAAACGACATTGCCCCGGACGGGACGTCGTTGCAAGGCGCGCGATCGGAGGACGGCGGCGTTCAGAACGTCCGCGTCACGGCGACGATCGTGCCCATCACCGCCACCGCCAGCGCCAGCGCGGCGGCCCAGGCGAACGACAGGAACGCGGCGCGCGAGAGGTGGCGCTCCTCGGCGTCGGCACCGCCGGAGAACCCGTGCAGCAAGAGCCCGGACCAGGACAGCACCACCGACGCGATGCCAAGGTGCTCCTTGCGCTCGAACAGGCTGGCCACGACGGGTGCGCCTGCGAACAGCGCCGGTTTGATCGTCGCCCGATAGGCGGGATAAAGGCAGGCGCCGCAGGCGGCGGCCAGCGTCACCAGCGCGGTCGCGGCGATCGCCGCCCTCAGCGCCCGCCGGCGCGGCCGCCGCAGCAGGATGGCCGGGTGAGCCAGGGCCACCGCCGCCAGCCAGCCGAGGTGACCGTGCGCGTGCGCGAGCGCCCGCAGCAGCGTCGCGCTCACGGAAAGAGCACGATGGCGAGCGAGAAGAGGGCGGGGCCGACGGCGAACGCCACCGGCAGCCAGCGCGAGCGCAGGCGCCGGGCGCGCACCAGCGCTCGCCCGACGGCGATCGAGGCCAGCGCCGCCGCCGCGGCCAGCGCGGTGTGCGCGAACAGCGGGATCGAGATCCAGCGCGCGACGCCGCCGAGATCGATGCCGGCCACGTGCAAGAGGTGCAGCAGGCCGTACACGGACAGGAACGTCAGGACGGTGATGCCCGCTTGCAGCGCGACGGACGCTCTGGAGGTGCGGCGGCGCCAGGCGGGCGCGTTGTTCGTTGGCATCTCCACACAGTGTCACTATCAACTCGCCATTCTGCTGCGGGTGACGTCTCTGCAACAGTCAGCATAGCGGCGGGCGCGCCGTCTAATCATGACGGTGACGACCCGCGCGACGATTGCGCGCCAGTTCAGTGTCGGCGGCGCGCGATCGACATCTCATTGTTCGCCTAATCGTTGCCGCCGCGTTTTGCTGACTTCTGCATCATCGCGCCGGGATTTTTTACGCGGTCTCACTCT
>DATKEU010000306.1:0-3980 GCA_035544495.1 Polyangia bacterium
CGGCGGCGCCGGGCGCGCGGCGTTGCGTTGTCGAGCACGGATCGGGAACGGGCGCGCTGGGCTCGCTGCTGCTGGACCGAGGGGTCGCGCCGCTCGTCCTGACCGAACCCGACGCGAGGCTGGCCGCGGCGCTGCGGCGGGCGTTCGCGGGAAATCCTCGGGCGCGGGTGGCGGAGGGGACGCTGGAAGACTTCCTGGCGCGTAACGGGCCGGCGACGGCGGACGGGGTCGTCTCGTCGAACGTGCTCGAGCACGTCGTCGACGATCGGGCCTGCCTGGCCGCCATGGCGGCGCTGTTGCGGCCAGGCGGCGTCCTGGCGCTCTACGTGCCGGCGCGCCCGGAGTTATACGGTGAGTTCGATCGCCTGGTCGGACACCAGCGCCGCTATCGCCGTCGCGAGCTGCGCGAGAAGGTCGAGGAGGCCGGGTTCGTCATCTCGGCGTTGAAGTATCGAAACCTGGTGGGGACGGCGCCCTGGCTCCTGCTCGGACGGTTCTTGAAGAAACGCTCCGTCGGCAAGGGCAGCGTCTGGCTGCACGACCGCTTCATCTTTCCTGTGTCGCGCTTCATCGAGGATCGGATCGCGCCGCCCTACGGGCTGAACCTGCTCTGCCTGGCGCGCAAGCCGGGCTGACAGGCGCCCGACAGCTAGAGAATTTTCGTGCCTTCGTAGTCGAACGTCAGCGGCACTTCCATCAGCCCGGCGCCGCGCAGGGCGTTGCGCAGGCGGCCCTTCTGCTCGGTGTAGAACAGCAGGAACCCGCCGCCGCCGGCGCCGATCAGCTTGCCGCCGATGGCCCCGTTGCCCAGCGCCAGCTCGTACCAGCGGTCGATGTCGGGGTTGCTCATCTGCGCCGAGCGCTGCTTCTTGTGCTGCCAGTGCTCGTGCATCAAGCGGCCGAGATCGGTCAGGTTGCCGGTCTCGATCGCTTCCAGGCTGCGCTGGCCCAGCTCCTTGACGTAGTGCAGGTTGGCGATCATCGCGGCGTCCCCGCCGCGCGTGCGATCGTCCTGCTCTCGCAAGACCTGGGAGGCGGCCCGGTAAAAGCCGGTCGAGACCATCACCAGGCTGTCCTCCAGCACGTCCAGGGTGTCGGCGCTGGCCTTGACCGGTTTGGCGCTGACGGTGTCGTCGGGGTTGAACGCGAAGGCGGTCACGCCGCCGAAGGCCGCGATGTACTGGTCCTGCTTGCCGATCGGTTCCTTCAGCAGCTCGATCTCGATGTGGCAAGCCATCTCGGCCAGCTCGCGCGGGTGGATGATGTGGCGCTTGAACTTGTGCAGGACCTTCAGCAGGCAGGTCGTGAAGCTGCCCGACGAACCGAGCCCGGTGCCGGCCGGGATGTCGGCCATGCTGGTGATCTCGATGTTGGGGCCAGCGATCTCCGTCAGGCGCAGCGCTTCGCGGATGATGGGGTGGCGGATCTCCGCCACGGTCGCCACGCGCTCGATCTGCGAATAGCGCAGCAGCATCTCGCGCACGGGCGTCTCGTGCATCGACACGTAGACGTAGCGGGTGATGGCGGCGGCGATCAGGAAGCCGCCGTGCGCGCGGTAGTACGACGGCAGATCGGTGCCGCCGCCGCCCAGCGAGATTCGCAGCGGGCTGCGGCCGATGATCATGATGCGCCTCCCGGTCGTGGCATCAGTCGAGAAGTCCCCGCACCTTGGCCTCGATCTCGCCCTCGGGCACCTCCAGCTGCTTGCCCGCCGCGAGATCCTTGAGCTGCACCTTGCGCGCGGCCACCTCGGCCTCGCCGACGATGATGGCCAGGCGGGCCTTCAGGCGGTCGGCGCGCTTGAGCTGCGATTTCAGGCTGCCGCCGCGGTGCTCGATCTCCACGCGCACGCCGCCCGCGCGCAGGCGGTGGGCGATGGGCAGGGCGTAATCGAGGGCGGCGGCGTCCATGGGGGCGATGAAGACGGAGAGCGACGGCTCGAAGCTCTCCGCCGAATCGCGCAGCGCCAGCAGCGTCCGCTCGATGCCCAGGCCAAAGCCCAGCGCCGGCACCTCCGGGCCGCCCAGCGACGCCACCAGGCCGTCGTATCGCCCGCCGCCGCCGACGGTGTTCTGCGCGCCCAGGTCGCCGGCGTTGGTCTTGAATTCGAACACCGTGCCCGTGTAGTAGTCGAGGCCCCGCACGAGACGCGGGTCGACGTCGTGCGGGACGCCCAGCGCGCCCAGCAGCGCCCGCACGCGCGCGAACCGGCGTTGCGATTCGTCGCCCAGCGTGTCCAGCAGCAGGGGCGCGCCCGCCACCAGCGCCTGCACGTCGGGGTTCTTCGAGTCCAGCACGCGCAGCGGGTTCGTCTGCAGGCGCCGCCGCGACTCCTCGTCCAGCTTGGACTCGTGCGCCGTCAGGTACGCCACCAGCGCGTCCCGGTAGGCGGCGCGCTCGCCGGGCTCGCCCAGGCAGTTGACGGACAGCGAGATCTCCGACGCCGGCAGCCCCAGCTCCACCAAAAACGTGTGGAGCATGGCCATCAGCTCGGCGTCGGCCGACGGCTCGGCGACGCCGAACAGCTCGGCGCCGACCTGGTGGAACTGGCGCAGGCGGCCGCGCTGAGCGCGCTCGTGCCGGAACATCGGGCCGATGTAGTACCAGCGCGTGACCGGCTCCTTGTTCCACTGCGCGTGCTCGATGTACGCGCGCACGGCGGGCGCCGTCCCCTCCGGGCGCAGCGTGACGGACCGTCCGTCGCGATCGTCGAAGGTGTACATCTGCTTCTCGACGACGTCCGTGACCTCGCCCACGGAGCGCACGAACAGCGGCGTGTACTCGAGGATCGGCGTGCGCAGCTCGCGGTAGGCGAACGACTCCAGGATGGTGCGGGCTGTCTCCTCGAGGAAATGCCACTTCGACACCTCGGGGGCGAGGATGTCGTTCATGCCTTTCACGGATGGCGGGACGTCGGCCATGGCCGGGGTTCTACACCACTTCCGACGGCCTATTCAGTCCTCACCACCGCCGCGCCGAGGCGTCCGATCAGATCGGCGGTGGCGGCGTCGACGGCGGCGCGGTCTCGTCCGTCCAGGGTGATCTTGACGCGGTAATCGGCGGCCTCGAGGTGCGGGTACGAGCCGACGTCGATGCCGGGAAAGGCGGCCACCACCGCGTCCAGCGCGTCGGCGATGGCCCCCTCGCCGGAGCGCGAGTAGACGGCGCGGCCGTGGATCGGCTGGCCGCGGAACAGCTCGCGCACAAGGTCGAACTTGCGCCGGAAGATCGACGGCACGCCGGGCAGCACCCAGACGTTGGCCACCACCACCACCGGCCAGGTGCCGCTGCGCCCGCCGGCGCCGTATTCCAGGCGCGCCCCGCTGGGGACGTCGGCCATGCGCAGATCGCGTTCGTGAAGGTGCGGGCCGAAGCTGGCGCGCAACAGCGCTTCGAGCTCCGGGTTGCGGAGCATGGTCATGCCGAACGCCGCCCCGACGGCGGGCAGCGTGACGTCGTCGTGCGTGGGGCCCACGCCGCCCGACGAGAACACGACGTCGAAGCGCGGGGCGAGCCGGCGCACCGTCTCGGTGATGTCGGCGGCGACGTCGGGCACCACCTCGATGCGGCCGACGCTGACGCCCAGGTCGCGCAGCTCGGCCACGAGATAGCGCGCGTTTTCGTCCTGCACCTTGCCGGACAGAAGCTCGTTGCCGACCAGCAGGATGGCGGCGACGCGAGGCGCGTGCGGGGGCGAGGTGCCGGGCGACGGCATGGGCTCATCATAGTCGACGGTGCGGGGGCCGGGGTTACGGCGATGGGGTTGTTTTGACCTTTGCGAGGCGTTGCGTGAATAATCGACGTCTCATGGGAAGACCGCGACCCGCCGCCGCGCGCGTACGATGGGTCGTCACGGGTTGTGTGCTGTCGGTGGCGCTGGCGAGCGGCGGGGCGCTGGCCGCGCCGATCACGCAGATGGGGGCTGCCAGCCCGCCTGTGGCGCCAACCTCCGCGCCTGAACCGTCCAGCCCTGCGACGCC
>DATKEU010000307.1:0-2570 GCA_035544495.1 Polyangia bacterium
GGCGCGTCTGGCGCTGATGCTGCGCGACAGCGGCGCGTCGCTGGTGCTGACGACGGAAGGAATGCGCGGCGCGCTGCCGGCGGACGTGGCGTCGCTCGCGATCGATGGGGCGGCGGAGCAATCGTCCGAACCGGTCAGCGACGAGGAGCACCGCGCACGTCTGCGTCCCGATCACCTCGCCTACATCATCTACACCTCGGGCTCGACGGGCCTGCCGAAGGGGGTGGCGATCAGCCACCGCGCCATCGTCAATCACACGCTGTGGTTCAACGACCGGTATGGGCTAGGCGCCGGCGATCGCGTGCTGCAGAAGACGACGATCGGCTTCGATGCCTCGGTGTGGGAGTTTCTGTCGCCGCTGACCTCGGGGGCATGCCTGGTGCTGGCGAAGCCCGAGGGACATGCCGACGCCGGCTATTTGGCGGAGACGATTGCGGCGGAGCGGATCACGGTGGTGCAGCTGGTGCCGTCGCTGCTGGCGCCGCTGCTGGATCAGCCGGCACTGAGCGAGGCGCGGGCGCTTCGCCTGGTATTCTGCGGCGGCGAGGCTTTGCCGGCGAGCCTGGTGGCGCGCTTTTACGCGCGGGGCCTTGGCGCGGCGCTGCACAATCTCTACGGGCCCACGGAAGCGACGATCGACGCGACGAGCTGGCCCTGTGCGGCGAGCGAACCGTCCGTGCCGCTGGGCCGCCCGGTCTGGAACACACAGGTCTACCTGTTGGACGATCGTCTGGAGCCGGTTCCTCCGGGGGTGATCGGCGAGCTCTATCTGGGCGGCGTTGGCCTGGCGCGGGGCTATGTCGGCCGGCCTGATCTCACGGCGGAGCGGTTCATCGCCGATCCCTTGGGCCCGGCGGGTGGCCGTCTCTACCGGACGGGCGATCTGGCGCGCTGGCGGAGCGACGGGGTGCTGGCGTTCGCGGGCCGCGCCGACGGTCAGGTGAAGCTGCGGGGCGTGCGGATCGAGCCGGGGGAGATCGAGGCGGCGCTACTGGTGCTTGAGCGGGTGACCTCGGCGGCGGTGGTGGTGCACGAGGATCGCTTGGTGGCGTATCTCGTGGGCCGGCCAGTGCCGTCTGCGGCGCTGCGCGAGCACATCGGCGCGCGCTTACCGAGCCACATGGTGCCGTCGAGCTATGTGTGGCTACCAGCGCTGCCGCGGACGACGAGCGGGAAACTGGACCGCGGCGCGCTGCCGGCGCCGGTGGCGGAGGGCGAGGCCTATGCGGCGCCCGAAGGGGCGGTGGAAGAGCTTCTGGCGGAGCTCTGGCGCGATCTGCTGGGGGTGGCGCGGGTCGGCCGTCACGACAACTTCTTTGCCTTGGGCGGCGACAGCATTCTCAGCATCCAGCTGGTGGCAAGGGCGCATGCCGCCGGGATCGAGGTCACGCCGCGCGAGGTCTTTCAGCAGCGCAGCCTGACGGCGCTTGCCGATGTGGCGCGTCCGCGCGTTGTAACCGCCGACCTCGCGGCGTCGGATCCAGGTCCTGTTCCCTTGACGCCGATTCAGCGCTGGTTCTTTGCGCAGCGCGGGCCCTTGCGCCATTTCAACCAGGCGATCTTGCTGCAGACGCCAGCGCGGCTGGATGCCGCGCGTCTCGACCGGGCGCTGGCGCTGGTCATCGCCCACCACCCGGCGCTGCGCTTGCGTGTGCGGCGCAGCGCCGCCGAATGGCGGCAGGTGATCGAGCCGCCCGACGATCCCGACCGCGGCGCCTGCCTCGTGCAGATCGACCTGTCCGCGGCGGAGCCCGCCGCGCGGACCGCGTCGCTCGAGGACGAATCGGCGCGATTGCAGGCAACGCTTGATCCGATCGGCGGTCCGCTGTGGAAGGCCGCGTGGTTCGACTATGGCGAAAGCCCGGGGCGGCTGTTGCTAGCCATTCATCACCTTGCAGTCGACGCCGTATCCTGGCGCATCCTGGTCGACGATCTCGTCACGGCTTATGAGCAGCTCGGCGACGGGTTGCCGCTGCTGCCGGCGCGGACGACGGGATTCCAGACTTGGGCGCATCTGCTTGCGCGCGAAGCTCATGCCGTGACGACGCTTGCCGATCTGCCTTATTGGCAGACGGTGGCTGCCGGCGCGCCGGCGCTGCCGCGCGATCACGCCGGCGGGGACCGGTCGAACCGCGTCGCCGATGCGGCGGCAACGACCGTCGAGCTCGATGCCGCAACGACGCAGCGGCTGCTCCGCGAGGTGCCGCGCGCCTATCGCACGCAGATCAATGACCTTCTGCTCGCCGCGCTGGCCTTGGCCTTGGCGCGCTGGAGCGAGACGCGTTATGGCGGGGCAGCGCGGGATTTCGTCATCGATCTCGAGGGTCACGGACGCGAGGAGCTTTCCGGTGCCGTCGATCTCTCGCGCAGCGTCGGCTGGTTCACCACCATCTTCCCGGTCCGGCTTGACGTCGCCGACATCGACCTCGGCGCTGCCACCGATGGTACTGCAGCGGCCGGGACGGCGCTGAAGCGCGTCAAGGAGACGCTCCGAGCGATCCCTCGCCGCGGCTTGAGCTACGGGCTGCTGTCGCAGGCCAATGCCGAGACGGCGCGGGCGCTCTCAGCGC
>DATKEU010000308.1:0-7428 GCA_035544495.1 Polyangia bacterium
TACCGCGATCCGCAGTCCGCGACCCTGTCGCCGCTGGGTGCGATCTGGGACGCGCCGCCGGTGCTCGACGCCACCACCGCCGACGGGATCCGGCACCGGCTGTGGATGGTGGCCGATCGCGCGCGCATCGGGCAGGTCGCCGACGCCCTGCGCGGCCGCCAGATCCTGATCGCCGACGGCCACCACCGTTACGAGACCATGCTGGGCCTGCGCGACGAGCTGCGGCCGGCCGGCCGCGCGCCCGGTCATTCGGGCGCCGATTGGGGCGCGGTGTTCCTGGCGCGCGCCGAGGATCCGGGCCTGCTGGTGCTGCCCACGCACCGCCTGGTGCGCAACCTGCCGGCGTTCGACATGGCGGCCCTGCGCGCGGCGGCGGGGCCCGCCTTCGACGTCGCGCAGTCCGACGACGCCGACGCCGCCGCGATCGAGGCGCGGTTGCAGCGCGAGGGCGATCGCCGCGTGACCTTCGCGGTGCGCGGGCAGGGCGATCGCAAGACCACCTGGCTCGGGTTGAAGGACGGCGTCGACCTGTCGTCGCTGGGTTCGCCGGCGCTGCGCGAGCTGGACGTGACGGTCTTGCACAGTGTGCTGCTGGGGCCGCTGCTGGGCATCGACGCGGGGGCCATGGCCAAGCAGGCGTATCTCGGCTACACGCACAGCACGGCCGAGGCGCTGGCCGCGGTGCAGACCGGCCAGGCGCAGGGCGCGTTCTTCATGAACGCCACGCGCGTCGAGGACGTCCTGCAGGTGTGCGAGGAGGGCTCGATCTTGCCGCAGAAATCGACCTACTTTCAGCCCAAGCTGGCCACCGGCCTGGTGATGAACCGGATGGATCCCGATGCTGACGTCGACGCCGTCGGAACCTGAGCGGCGAGGCGATCAGTCGGGAACCCTGGGAGGGTTCCCGGACCCTCCCGCGACGGACTCCGCTCGGGCTGAGCCCGAGCTGCGTCCACGCGATCAGTCGGGAACCCTGGGAGGGTTCCCGGACCCTCCCGCGACGGACTCCGCTCGGGCTGAGCCCGAGCTGCGTCCACGCGAGACCACGACCGACACGCTGCTGCGCGGGCGGATCACGCTGCTGCAGCCGGCGCGCGGGTTTCGATCCAGCCTGGATCCGGTGCTGCTGGCGGGATTTCTGGCGCCGCCGTTCGGGCGGATGCTGGACATCGGCTGCGGCACCGGGGCGCTGGCGTTCTTGCTCTTGACCGCCGATCCGAACAGCAGCGGCGTCGCCGTCGAGCTGCAGCCGCGCCTGGCGCGCCTGGCGCGCGCGGGGGCGGCGCGCAACGGGTTCGCGTCGCGGCTGGCGGTGATCGAGGGCGATGTCGCCGCGCTGGCGGACGCTGACCTGCCGTCGGCGTCGTTCGATCTGGTGGCCACCAACCCGCCGTTTCGCCGGACCAGCGCCGGGCTTCCATCGCCCGACGGCGAGAAGGCGCGCGCCCACCACGAGATCACGCTGACGTTGCCGCAATGGTCGGCCGTCGCGGCGCGCGTGGTGCGGCCAGGCGGGCGCGTGGCGGCCATCTTCGCCGCCGAGCGCCTGGGCGAGCTGCTGGCCCAGCTGGATGCCGACGGGCTCGCCGCCGCGCGCGTGCGCGCCGTGCACCCGGAGGCCGATCGCCCGGCCACGCGCGTCCTGGTCGAGGCGCGCCGCGCGCCGCGCGCGTCGCTGGTGCTGGAGCCGCCGCTGGTCGTCCACGGCACGCATGGGACGGGCCGCCGCTTCTCGGAGGAGGTGGCGCGCATGCTGGGCGAGGCCTGAACAGAGCGCGCGCCCGGGGGATGGTAATGTCCCCCGATGCGAATCGCCGAGCTGGTGGGTCTGCGGCAGTTCCGCCTGATCGAAGCGGCGGCGCCCGACCCGGGTCCCGGTGAGATCCAGGTCCAGGTGCAAGCGGTGGGCATTTGCGGCTCGGACATGCACTCGTACGCCGAGGGCGGCGTCGGCGACGTGGCGGCGGTGTACCCGATGGTGCTGGGGCACGAGCCGGCGGGCGTGGTGGCGAAGCTGGGCGCCGGCGTCACCGGGTGGAGCGTCGGCGACCGGGCGGCGTTCGAACCGGCGCTGTGCTGCTATCACTGTCCGTACTGCCTGCGCGGCCGCCAGAACCTGTGCACGGCGATGCGCTTCCTGAGCACGCCCGGCGGCGACCCCGGCTTTTTCCGCGACCGCGTCAACCTGCCGGCGGCCAACTTACTGCCGCTGCCGGCGTCGCTGTCGCTGGCCGAGGGGGCGCTGGTGGAACCGCTGTCGATCGCGCTGCACGCCATGAAGCTGGCCGCGCCGGTCATCGGCGAGACCGCGGCGGTGTTCGGCGCCGGACCGATCGGTCTTCTGACGGTGGCGGCGCTGAAGCTGGCGGGCGTGCGCCGCCTGTGGGCCGTCGAGCCGCTGGCGCACCGTCGCGAGCTGGCGGTGCGCATGGGCGCCGACGCGGCGATTGATCCGCGCGCCGTCGATCCCGCCGCCACGATCGCGCGCGACAGCGGCGGGCAGGGCGCGGCCATGGTCTTCGACTGCGCGACCAAGGGCGACACCACCGATCTCGCGGTGCGCGCCGCCGCCCCTGGCGGTCGCGTCGTGCTGACCGGCATCCCGTCCGAGCTGCGCGTCAGCTTCGACGTCCACCTGTGGCGGCGCAAGGAGCTGTGCCTGTGGCAGGTCCGGCGCAGCAACGACGAGCTGCCCACCGCCCGCGATCTGCTGGCGCGCACGCCGTCGCTGTTCGCGCCGCTGGTCACCCACCACCGCCCGATCGAGGAGATCGCCGGCGCCTTCGCGCTGCTCGAGCGCTACGAGGATGGGGTGGGCAAGCTGCTCATCCGCCTCGACTGAGCGCCGGCGCGGGCCGCCGAGACCGCGCTGCTCAGCTCTTCGGCCCGGCGGGCGCCGGGTTCTCCTTGAGCGCGTCGTCGATGGGCGGCAGGTCGTCCAGGTTCGGCACCAGCGTGATCTCGATGCGGCGGTTCTTGGCCTTGTTCTCCGGCGTGTCGTTGGCGGCCACCGGCGACTGATCGGCGTATCCGGCGGCGGAGAGGCGCTTCGGCTCCATGCCGCTTCCGATCATGAAGTTCACCACCTCCACCGCGCGCGCCGTCGACAGGTCCCAGTTCGATCGGAAGCGTGCCGACTTGATCGGGATGTTGTCGGTGTGGCCCGCGACCTGGAAGTTGCGGTTCGGGATGTCCTTCAGAACGGCGGTCACCTGGCGAAGCGCGTCCTGGCCTTCCTTCTTCAGCTCCGTCTTGCCGGGATCGAACAGGATCTGATCGCCCAGGCGGACGATCATGCGGTTGTCGCGGATCTCCACCTGCAGCTTGCCCGCTTCTGTCAGCGTCTTGAACTGCGCCACCAGCTTGCGGAACTGCGCCGCGCGCTGTTCGGCCAGCGCCTGCGCCTTGCGCAGCTCCTCCATGCGCTTGCGCGCCTGATCCAGCTCGCCGCCCATGGTGCCGCGCTCGGACTCCAGGCGCGAGACGTCCTGGCCCAGGGACTCCAGCTTCTTCGAGAGCACGGCGATGCGGGCGTCGCGCCCGTCATTGTCCTTGGCATGAGCTGTCTTCTCCTGCGCCAGCGCCGCCTCGCTGGCGGCCAGCTTCTGCTTCTGATCGTCGCGGTCGCGCAAGGCGGCGTTGTAGAGCTCCTTGTCGACGCCGCAGGCGCCCGCGCCGGCGGCCGCCGCCAGGACCAGCATCACCAGGGAGAGTCGGGGGAGAAATTGCGGGGAGAGAAATCGTGGGGAGAGTGGGGGGATCCGCGTCCTCATTT
The DNA here is from genome assembly GCA_035544495.1 of Polyangia bacterium. Taxonomy (GTDB): domain Bacteria; phylum Myxococcota_A; class Polyangia; order Fen-1088; family Fen-1088; genus DATKEU01. Next base: position 3,776 of record DATKEU010000308.1, read on the forward strand.
CGTCGCTCCTTTCGCGTTGCTGCCACCTTGATTGCCGCGCTGGCCGGCGCGTGCGCCGGCGCTGCCGTAGACGCGGTCCAGGATGGCGTCCAGCTGCTCGCCGCCGACGGGGGTCGGCCAGTCCTCGAAATCCCAGGCCAGCCGCGCGCTCAGGCGCGCCCGGGCCGCCGCGCGCGGAACGCCCAGACGCTGCAGCAGCGCCGCCCGGTCGGCAAGCTCGCTCTCGTACATCGCGCGGCGCCGGGCGGCCCGCTCGCGCGCCAGCGCCGGGTTGCGCTTTGGTTCCATCCAGTCGAACGGCGGCATGCCGCGCACTTTATCCTCGTTCACCGCCGCCGGCTTCTATTTCGTCGCCGGGTTCGTCTCCGCCGTCGCCTCCAGCGCCAGCTTGGCGGCGTCCCACAACCGGTCCTGCTCCTCGGGCGAGGCGTCGGCGACGGCGCGCCCCTGCGCCTCCAGCGCCACCTCGATGTGGCGGAAGCGGGCGGCGAAGCGATCGGTCGCCGCGCGCAGCGCCGACTCCGCGTCGATGTTCAGCTTGCGCGCCAGGTTGGCCAGCGCCAGCAGCGCATCGCCGAGCTCGTGCTCCATCGCGGCGCGATCGCCGGCGCGCCAGGCGTCGTCCAGCTCGCGCAGCTCCTCGTCGATCTTGGCGCGCGGGCCGGCGGCGTCGGGCCAGTCGAACCCGACGGCGCTCGCCTTCTCTCCGCCGCGCGTGGCTCGCAGCAACGCCGGCGCGCTGGCTGGAATGCCGTGCAGGGCGCCGTGCTTTCCCTTCTCGGCCTTCTCGCTCGCCTTCAGCTTGGCCCAGTTGGCCAGCACCGCGCCCGCGTCCCTGGCCACGGCGTCGCCGAACACGTGCGGGTGGCGGCGCACCAGCTTGGTGACGATGCCGCGCGCGACCTCGTCGATGCCGAACGCCCCCTCGGCGAAGCGCAGCTCGGACTGAAAGACGATCTGCAACAGCAGGTCGCCCAGCTCCTCGCGGTGGTCGGCGACGTCTCCGGCCGCGATGGCGTCGACCACCTCGTACGTCTCCTCGACGAGATAGGGCACCAGCGTGGCCAGCGTCTGCTCGCGATCCCAGGGGCAGCCGCCCGGCGCCAGCAGCCGCTGCATCAGGCCGACCAGCTTGGCGACCTCGGCGCCGGTCTGCTTGCCGGGCAGCGGCGTCAGGTCCGGGAGGCCGTCGTTCGTCGTCGCTGGGGTCGTCGTCGGTGGGGTGGACACGGCGGCAGTCTACTGCTATCCACAAAACAAGAGCCGCGCATTGAGCAGTGAAAGAATCACCTCCGGCAGCTCCGCCACCGTCGCGCCGACGGGCGCCGGGTCTCCCGCCGCCGGTCCCGCTCCCGCTGCCGCCGACGCCGTCACCGAGCGCCTCGCCCTGGACGACAACCGCGCCGCGCTGTCGCTCTACGGCGAGCGCAACGCCAACCTGAAATTGATCGAGCGCCAGACCGGCTGCCAGCTGCACAGCCGCGGCAACGAGCTGACCATCGTCGGCCCCGCAGACGACGTGGCCATCGCGCGCCGCCTGGTCGAGCAGCTCTACGTGATGGCCCGCGCCGGCACGCCCATCAGCCCGGAGGACATCGGGCGTGCCGCCGTCGCCCTGCGCGCCGACGGGAACGTCGATCTGCGCGACGTCTTCTCCGACACCATCCTGGTCGCCGGGCGCGCGCGCCCGATCGCGCCCAAGGGGCTGGCGCAGAAGCGCTACGTCGACGCCATTCGCAACTTCGACATCGTCTTCGGCATCGGCCCCGCCGGCACCGGCAAGACCTACCTGGCGATGGCCCTGGCGGTGCGCTCCCTGATGGAGAAGCAGGTCAAGCGCATCGTCCTCACGCGGCCCGCGGTCGAGGCGGGGGAGCGTCTCGGCTTTCTGCCCGGCAGCATGGAGGAGAAGGTTTCGCCCTATTTACGGCCGCTTTACGATGCCCTCCACGACATGATGGACTTCGACAAGGCCGACCAGCTGCTGGCCCGCGGCCTCATCGAGGTGGCGCCCATCGCCTTCATGCGCGGCCGCACGCTGAACGACGCCTTCGTGATCCTGGACGAGGCCCAGAACACCACCGGCGAGCAGATGAAGATGTTCCTCACCCGCCTGGGCTTCGAGTCGAAGGCGGTGATCACCGGCGACGTCACGCAGATCGACCTGCCCGACAACCGGCGCTCAGGCCTGACCGAGGCGGAGACGCTGCTGTCGGGGATCGAGGGGATCGCCTTCCGCTACTTCACCGAGGTCGACGTGGTCCGCCACCCGCTGGTGCAGAAGATCATCCGGGCCTACGACCGAAGCGGCAGCAGCGGCGGCGACCGCCCGAGGTAGCGGGCGCCGTGGACGCCGCGGACGATCTTCGCAGCCAGGCGGACCGCTCTCGCGTGGAGCTCGGCCACCTGCTGGCCACGTCGCGCGCGCTGTCGTCGCAGCGGGACATCCGCAAGCTGCTGGCGCTGATCCTGGAGAAGTGCCGCGAGATCACCGGCGCCGACGCGGGCAGCGTGTACGTGCTGGAAGGCGAGGGGCGCCCCATCGACAAGCGCCTGCACTTCATGCTGTCGCAGAACCACTCGCTGCCCATCGACCTGCAGGAGTTCACGCTGCAGGTCGACGAGCGGTCGATCGTCGGCAAGGCGGTGCTGGACGCGCGCCCGATCAACATTCCCGATCTGGCGGCGCTGGGCGACGACGGCCAGAACCCCTGGGGCTTTCGCCACAACCGGACCTTCGACGAGAAGACCGGCTATGTGACGCGGTCGATGCTGACGGTGCCGATGCTGTCCGCGGAGGCGGAGGTGATCGGCGTCGTGCAGCTGATCAACCGCAAGCGCTATCCGGCGCGCTGCCTGCAGGTGCCGGAAGACTTCGCCTGCGAGGTGATCCCGTTCGACCAGCGCGCCGAGGAGCTGGCCCTGGCCCTGGCCTCGCAGGCCGGCATCTCGCTGGAGAACGCCATCCTCTACCGGGAGATCAGGGACCTGTTCGAGGGCTTCGTCGACGCCAGCGTGACCGCCATCGAGGCGCGCGATCCGACCACGTCGGGGCACTCGCGGCGGGTGGCCACGCTGTCGGTGGCCCTGGCCGAGAAGGTCGACGCCGTCGCCGAGGGGCCGCTGCGCGACGTGCGCTTCTCGCCATCGGCGTTGAAGCAGATCGAGTACGCCGGGATGCTGCACGACTTCGGCAAGGTGGGCGTACGCGAGAACGTGCTGGTGAAGGCGAAGAAGCTGTACGAGCCCGATCGCCGGGCCATCGCCCAGCGCTTCGCCTATATCCGCAAGTCTCTGGAGGCCGACGCCGCCGAGCGCAAGCTGCGCCTGGCCCTGGACCTGCCGCGCGCCGCGGCCGAGACCCGCTTCGCGGAGATCGACGCCGAGCTGGCCCGGCGCGCCGCCGAGCTGGACGACCACTGGCGGTTCATCCTCGAGGCCAACGAGCCCAAGCTGATGGACGACGCGGGCCTCGGGCGCCTGGCGCTGATCGCCGGCCAGCGCTACCTGTCAGCGACAGGCGAGCTGCGCCCGTACCTCGAGCGCGACGAGCTGGCGGCGCTGGAGGTGAGGCGCGGCAGCCTGACCGCCGTCGAGCGCGTCGAGATCGAGAGCCACGTCGTCCACACGGCCAACTTCCTCAGCAAGATCCC
>DATKEU010000309.1:0-20251 GCA_035544495.1 Polyangia bacterium
CTTCCCAAGGCGACGACCTGCGGGCGCTGCTGGACGCTGCCATTCGCGACGTGATGGCCAACGACCTCGCCAGCGCCACGCCGCGCGTGCTGGAGGCTGCCCGGCGATTCGCCTCCGGCGAGCCGCTCACTCCGCCGCAGGCGTTGCAGCTGGCGCAGCTGGCCAGCCACGTCGGCGCCCTGACCATCGCCGAGCGGGCGCTGGCCCGCGCCGACCGTAAAACCGAGCACGCGAGAGACGTCGCCGCCGCCGTCGCGACCATCCGCCGTCAGATCGGACTGCCCGGCAGTGCCGACAAGCTGGGCGTCGCGGCCGAGGAAGAGGCGGCGTACGTCGGCGCGTATCGGGAGATCGCGCTTCTGGCGGCGGCGCCGGACAAGAGATCGATCTATCAACAGCGCCTGCACGCACTCGCCGTCCGATACCCCGACGTACCGGGCACGAAAGTCCTGCAGTGCGAAAGCGACCTGCGCGCGGGTCGCTTCGCGGCCGCCGAAAAGCAATGTCGAAGCGCGGTCAGCGACGACGACGAGGCCGTTCGAGGACACTACCTGCTGGGAGTCCTGTTGGCCCGGTCCGGGCGCAGCACCGACGCCGAGCGGGAGCTCCGCAGCGCGCTGATGCTGGATCCGGATGATTCCGCCGTCTGGCGCGAGCTGACGCGTCTTTACGAGCAGACGCACAACACCATCAAGCTGCGCCAGCTGGACAGCGAACGCCGGGCGCTGGCTGCGGCGCGACAACCGCAGTAGCGAATCGACGCCGCGCCCGCGGCAGGCCCAAGGGAGGAGGAGGAGGGATTCGAACCCCCGGCGCTTTCGCGCTACGGTTTTCAAGACCGTCGCCTTCGACCACTCGGCCACTCCTCCGAGAGTTGAGCTAATCTACGCCAGACACCGCCCCGGACCCAAACGCGATGATCCCGATCAGCGACGACAACCCGACGATGCGGACGCCGATCGTCACCATCTTGATCCTGGCGATCATGGGCGCGGCCTGGGTGTTCGGGGAGGGCGCGGGCCTGGATCCGCAGCGCCTGGCGATGATGGTCTGCAACTATGGCCTCGTGCCCGGCGAGATCACGGGCCGGGCGCCCGTCGGCGCCAGCATCCCGCTCGGGAACGGCCTGGCGTGCATCGTTGATCGCGATCCGATCAATTACCTCACGCCGCTGACCTCGATGTTCTTGCACGGCGGCTGGGGGCACATCCTGGGCAACGGCCTGTTCCTCTGGATCTTCGGCAACAACATCGAGGACAGCATGGGGCGCGGGCGCTTCGTCGTCTTCTACCTGCTGTGCGGCCTGGGCGCGGCGACGGCGCAGGTGCTGGTCAACCCGATCTCGGCGGTGCCGATGGTGGGCGCCTCGGGGGCCATCGCCGGCGTGCTGGGGGCGTACCTCATCCTCTACCCGCGCGTGCGGGTGAACGTGCTGTTCATCATCATCATCTTCATCCGCGTCATCTCCGTGCCGGCGTGGGCGATGCTGCTCTGGTGGTTCGGCCTGCAGCTTTTGACCGGCCTGCCGCAGCTGTCGTCGGTGCGGCCGGATGTCTCGTCGGGCGTCGCCGTCTTCGCGCACATCGGCGGATTCATCACCGGCGCTGTGCTGATCAAGTTCTTCGAGAACACTGAGCTGGTCGCCGAGCGCACGAACCTGCGCCACCGCCGGTTCCCCACGCACCCCTGAGATGGCGACGGCCGCTGCGGCGTTGCTGGCGTTGTTGCTGCAAAGCCAGGCCCAGGGCCTGGCGTCGCCGGCGCCCGCGATCGGCGACCCGGCGCCGGCGCTGGTGGTCGAGGACAGCGACGGGCGCCCGTTGCCGCCCGTTGACTTGACCGGCCACGTCACCGTCGTCGATTTCTTCGCCACCTGGTGCCAGCCGTGCAAGCTGGCGCACCGCGATCTGGCCGCGCTGGCGGAGACCTTCGGCGGGGGCGTCACGTTCCACTTCGTCGACGTCGGCGAGGGGCCCGAGGCCCTCCGCCGCTTCCTCGCCGGCTGGCCGCCGCCGAAGGGTGCGCGCGTGCTCCTCGATCGCGCCGGTGGCAACGCCCAGCGCTGGGGCCAGGACCGGTTCCCGACGACGTTTCTCGTCGACGCCGGCGGCGTCATCCGTCACGTCAATCGCGGCTGGGGCGACGGCTACCGCGCGCGCCTGGCGCGCTGGCTGCGCGCCATGTTGATGGCCGCGACGGCGACGGCGGCGCCCGCGAGAGCGGCGCCGCCGCGCTGATCACTCCTCGCGAACCGCCGGCTGCGGAAACGGATAGGCGCCGGGCTCGGCCGGACGAGGTCGCTCGCTCTCGTCGAGCGTCGAAGGCCCTTCCGCCTCCGGCGTGCGCTCCTCGGCGCCAGGGGGCGGCTGGGCGCTGGCGACCGGGAACGACTTGGCTGCCTCCTCGCGCCGCTCGCGCTCGCGGCGTTCGCTCGGCTGCCGCCAGTCGACGGCCACCGAGCGCTCCTTCAGGAACTCGTCGGGGTTGGGCAGCAGCAGCGCCACGCGCAGCACGTCGTCCATGTGATCGACCGGCACCAGGCGGAGGGCCTTCAGGACGCGCTTGGGGATGTCTCGAAGATCTTTGGCGTTCTCCTTCGGCATGATCACCGTCGTGATCCCCGAGCGGTGCGCGGCCAGGATCTTTTCCTTCAGCCCGCCAATGGCCAGCACGCGCCCGCGCAGCGTGATCTCGCCGGTCATGGCGACGTTGCGCCGCACCGGCACGCGCAGCAGCGCCGACACCACGCCCGTGCACATGGTGATCCCGGCCGACGGGCCGTCCTTCGGGATCGCCCCCTCGGGCAGGTGCACGTGGATGTCGGCCCGGCTGTAGAAGTCGCGGTCCAGACCCAGCGACGGCGCCCGCGAGCGCACGTAGCTCAGCGCCGCCTGCGCCGACTCCTGCATGACGTCGCCGAGCTTGCCGGTCAGCACCAGCTTTCCCTTGCCCGCCACGATCGACACCTCGGTCACCAGCAGGTCGCCGCCGTGCATGGTGACGGCGAGGCCGTTGACGAGGCCGATCTCGTCCTGGCCCTCCTGCCGCCCATACCGATAGCGATGCGGCCCGAGATAGCGGGGCAGGCGCTTGGGCGTGATGCGCACGTCGGGGCCCGCGCTGACGCCCGGCACGACCTTCTTGGCGACGACGTCGCGCGCGATCTTGCGGCAGACCGTGGCCACCTCACGCTCCAGGTTCCGGACGCCCGCCTCCTTCGTGTAGAAGTGGATGACGTCGCGAATCGTCTCTTCGGGGAAATCGACGTTCACCGACTCGATGCCGTTGTCGCGCTTCTGCTTGGGGACGAGGTACTTCTCGGCGATCGAGACCTTCTCGAACTCGGTGTAGCCGGGCAGCTGGATGATCTCCATGCGATCCTGCAGCGGGATCGGGATCCCCTGCAGATAGTTCGCCGTGGTTATGAACATCACGTCCGAGAGGTCGTAGTCGAGATCCAGGTAGTGATCGTTGAAGGTCGCGTTCTGCTCCGGATCCAGCACCTCGAGCAGCGCCGCCGACGGATCGCCGCGGAAGTCGGTCGACATCTTGTCCACCTCGTCGAGCAGAAAGACCGGGTTCTGCGTGCCGGCCTTCTTCAGCGACTGGATGATCTTCCCGGGCAGCGCCCCGATGTACGTGCGACGGTGGCCGCGGATCTCCGCCTCGTCGCGCACACCGCCCAGCGACAGGCGCACGAAGTTGCGCCCTGTGGCGTGGGCGATCGAACGCGCCAGCGACGTCTTGCCGACGCCGGGCGGGCCCACCAGGCACAGGATCGGGCCCTTCAGCTTCTTCACCAGCGCCTGGACGGCCAGATACTCCAGGATGCGCTCCTTGACCTTCTTCAGGCCATAGTGGTCCTGGTCCAGAATCCGCTCCGCCTCGACGACGTCCAGCTTCTCTTCGCTCCGTTCGCCCCAGGGCAGCCCCAGCACCCAGTCGACGTAGTTGCGGACCACGGCCGCCTCCGCCGACAGCGGGGCCATCATGCGCAGCTTCTTCAGCTCCTTCTTGACCTTGGCCTGCGCCTCCTTCGACATGTTCTTCTGCTTGGCGCGCTCCTCCAGCTCGGTCAGCTCGTTCTTGAACTCGTCGCGATCCCCCAGCTCCTTCTGGATCGCCTGCATCTGCTCGTTGAGGTAGTACTCCTTCTGCGTCTTCTCCATCTGCTTCTTGACGCGCGTGCGGATCTTGCGCTCGACCTGCAGGATCTCGATCTCCGCCTTCATCAGCTCGTAAAGGCGCGACAGGCGCTTGGAAGGCGTGTCCATCTCCAGGATTGACTGCTTGTCGGCCAGCTTGAGCTGCAGCTGGCCCACCATCGTGTCGGCCAGCTGTCCGGGATCGTCGATGGTCTGCACGGAGATCAGGATCTCGGGGGCGATCCGCTTGTTCAGCTTCACGTACGACTCGAAGGTCGCGTGCACCTCGCGAATCAGGGCGTCGAGCTCGATGGACTTCTCGGCGACGTCGGGCATCTCTTCGATCTCGACGGTGAAGAAGCTCTCCGTCTGCGTGAAGCGCCGGATGGCCGCGCGCCGCTTGCCCTCGACCAGCACCTTCACGGTGCCGTCGGGCAGGCGCAGGAGCTGGATGATCGTCCCCACCGTGCCGATGGTGAAGATGTCGTCGGGCACCGGCTCGTTGGTCTTTGCCTTGCGCTGGGCGCTGAGGAAGATCTCTTTGTAGCCCCCCTTGCCCGTAGCCTCCTCCAGCGCGCTGATTGACTTCTCGCGCCCGACGAACAGCGGGACAACCATATGAGGGAAGACCACGATGTCGCGCAGGGGGAGAAGCGGCATCCGGCGCGGCGGCCGGCGGTCTTCGGAACGGTCAGACATGGGCGAGCTCCTCGAGTCGAAACGTCGCGGCCAACGGAGTCGCGAAATCGTACCAACTCTGCGGCGTCGCGGCTAATTTCGTCGACGGCGCCAGCTCATATTTTCCGCCCGACGGCGGCACCTGGTCAACGCAGAAGCGCCGGACCGAGGAGCCTAGAACGCGGTCTTGCCGGGCTGGCCCGGCAGGGGCGGTGACTCTGGCTCGGCCGCCGCGGGCTCGTCTGTGGCGGGGGCGGCGCCCAGCCCGGTGCCCGGGTTGTCGCTGACGTCCTCCGGCTCGCCCGATTCCTCGATGTGGACCACGATGGGATCGAACCCGTTGCGCGACCCGGCGCCGTCCGTGTCGGAGGGGACGTCGACCGCGCCGAAGCGGCAGTGCGACTCGAAGATCGAGATCTTGTTGGCCGCCATCAGCGACATGCCACCCAGCGCCAGCGCCACGGTCCAGAACAGCAGGGAGGCCACCATCAGCACCGGAATCCACATGAACCATCGACGCATCGGCTGACCTCCTGTTTCCTCTCTCGACCTACGGAACGCGAGCCTACGAGGCTGACCTCTCCCCCGCCACGGCTGTACCCTTCTGGTACATGAGGATCGGCTGCTGGCCTTTCTGAATCGTCTCCTCGTTGATGACCACCTCTCGAATCGTCGAGCCGGTGGACGGCACCTCGAACATGATGTCCAGCATCGCCTGCTCCAAGATGGCGCGCAGGCCGCGGGCGCCGGACTTGTGCTTCTGGGCGTCGGCCGCGATGGCCGACATGGCGCCCTTCGTGAAGCGCAGCTTGACGCCGTCCATCTCGAACAGCTTCTGGTACTGCTTGATGAGCGCGTTCTTCGGCTTGGTCAGGATGTCGATCAACGCCGCCTCGTCCAGCTCGTGCAGCGGAGCGATGACCGGCAGGCGGCCGACGAACTCCGGGATCATGCCGTATTTCAGCAGATCCTCGGGCTGAACCTCGCGCAGCAGATCCCAGACCCGGCGCTCTTTCTTCGACTGGATCTTGGCGCCGAAGCCGATCTGCTTTTGCCCGATGCGCTGTTCGATGATGTCTTCCAGGCCCACGAAGGCGCCGCCGCAGATGAACAGGATGTTGGTCGTGTCGACCTGCAGGAACTCCTGCTGCGGATGCTTGCGGCCCCCCTTGGGCGGGACGTTGCACACGGTCCCTTCGAGGATCTTCAGCAGCGCCTGCTGCACGCCCTCGCCGGAGACGTCGCGCGTGATCGAGGGGTTCTCCCCCTTGCGGGCGATCTTGTCGATCTCGTCGATGTAGACGATCCCCCGCTGCGCCTTCTCGATGTCGTGATCGGCGTTCTGCAGGAGGTTGACGATGATGTTCTCGACGTCCTCACCGACGTAGCCGGCCTCGGTCAGGTTGGTGGCGTCGGCGATGGCGAAGGGGACGTTCAGGATCTTGGCCAGCGTCTGCGCCAGCAACGTCTTGCCGCAGCCCGTGGGCCCGAGGAGCAGGATGTTCGATTTGCCGAGCTCGACGTCCTCCGCCCCCACCTTGGCGTCGATGCGCTTGTAGTGGTTGTGGATGGCGACGGCCAGGATCTTCTTGGCCCGCTCCTGGCCGATCACGTAGTCGTCCAGCACCACCTTGATATCGGCCGGCTTGGGGACCGGGGCCAGGCCGAAGCTCTCCGACTCTTTCTCGATCTCCTCCGCGATGATGTCATTGCAGAGGCCGATGCACTCGTCGCAGATGTAGACCGTCGGGCCGGCTATCAGCTTCTTGACCTCTTTCTGGTTCTTGCCGCAGAAAGAGCAGGACAGATTCCCGTGTTCGTCGCGCTTGCGCTCGGTCGGCACTCTGAAAAATGTAGCATGGAGGTCGCGCTGCGCGCACGTCAATGTTCTGACGCGCGCGTCGCCGTGGTGAAACGCGCCGTTTACGGGCTACCGGCTTAGCTGTTACCTGCTACCTGCCGCCGGCCGGCGTCGAAGGCTTCTGCACCAGCACCTCGTCGATGATGCCGTACTCCTTCGACTCCATGGCGCTCATGAAGTAATCGCGCTCGGTATCGGATTTGATGCGCTCGATCGGCTGGCCGGTATGCTTGACCAGAAGCTCGTTCAGCTTGTCGCGCGTGCGCAGGATCTCGCGCGCGTGGATGTCGATGTCCGTCGCCTGGCCTGAGAATCCGCCCAGCGGCTGGTGAATCAGGATGCGGGCGTGCGGCAGCGAGAACCGCTTGCCCTTCGCCCCCGCCGCCAGCAGGAAAGCACCCATCGACGCCGCCTGGCCCATGCAGAACGTGGCCACGTCGGGCCGCACGTATTGCATGGTGTCGTAGATGGCCATCCCGGCCGTCACCATCCCGCCCGGCGAGTTGATGTACAGCATGACGTCCTTGTCGGGATCCTCGCTCTCCAGGAACAAGAGCTGGGCGATGACGATGTTCGCCACCTGATCGTCGACGGCGGTGCCGAGGAAGATGATCCGGTCCTTGAGCAGGCGCGAGAAGATGTCCCAGCCGCGCTCGCCGCGGTGGGTCTGCTCGATGACGGTGGGGATGATGAAGTTGCCGACGGCGGGCGGAGGGGCGTCGTGCGGGGACAGCCGGAAGCGGTCGCGGTCGCTCATGGTGTTTTCCGTTTCTTCATGCCGGCAGCCTCCGCCTCGGCCCGCGCCTCCTCGGGCGTGACGATCAGGCGTTCCGTGTGGGGCGTGACGATCAGGCTGTCCGGATCCTTGGGATTCTCGTCGGTGATCTTAGCCTGGGCGATCAGCATATCAAGCGTCTTCTGTTCCAGGATTTGACTGCGCACCTGGTGGATGCGGTGGTCGCGCTCGAAGTCGGCGCGCAGCTTTTTCGGGCTCTCCTGCCGGGCGGCGGCGAGCTCGGCGATGCTCTTTTGAATGTCGGCGTCGCCGACCAGGATCGCCTCGCGCTCGGCGATGGCCTGGATCAGGATCGCGCCACGCGCTTCCTCCTCGGCCTCGGCCTTGAACTGTTCGCGCATCCTCTCGTCGTCGATGTTCGCGCCTTCGAGGTCGATCCCCGCCATCGCCAGCTGCTGCTTGGCGCGGTTGACGATGGCCTGGGCGTGGCGTTCGATCAGCGCCGGCGCCACCGGGAAGTCGTTGCGCTTGATCAGCTCCTTGACGATCGCGGCGGTCAGCTCGCGGCGGATGCGCTGCTTGTCCGCTTCGATCAGGCGCTCGCGGATCTTCTCTTTCAGGCCCTGCAGCGTCTCCGCCTCGCCGGTGTCCTTGGCCAGCTCGTCGTCCAGCTCGGGCTGCTTCTTCTCGCGCGCCTCCTTGATGGTGACGTGCAGGGAGACCGCCTTGCCGGCCAGCTCTTTCTGCGGCACGTCCTCCGGGATGGTGTACTTGACCTCGACGTGGTCGGCGTCGACCGGCAGGCCGCGCAGGCGCTGGGCCAGCCCCGGCAGGCTGCCGCCGGTCTCGTCGCCGAGGTCGACGGCGATGGTGCGGTGCTTGACCTTGTGCTCGCCCACGCGGCCGTGCACGTCGACCATCACCACGTCGGTGGGCGCCGTCTCCGTCCGCCCCTCGACCGGCTTGTACTCGGTCAGGCGCCGCCGGTAGACCTCCAGCGCCTCGCTCACCTCCTCGTCGGTCACCTTGGGCGGCCGGCGCGACAGCGGGATGCCCACGTAGTCCTGGGGCACCACCTGCGAGCGGACCTCGACGCGGGCCGAGAACTTGAACGGCGAGCCCGACTGCAGCTGCAGCTTGTCGACGGTCGGCGGAGCCACCGGCATGATCTGCTTCTCCGAGATGGCCTGGCCGATCGACGCCTCGATCAGATCGCGCGCCACCTCGTCCTCGACCTGGCGCTTGTACATCTTCTCGATGAGCGCCCGCGGCACCTTCCCCGGGCGGAAGCCGCGCAGACGCACGTCGCGTCGTAACTCGTTGTAGGCCTTGTCAAGCTTGGGGGCGACGTCGGTCCAGGGCAGCTCGAAATCAACGCGCTTTTCGACCGGAGAGATGTCTTCGATGGTGATCTGCATGGCGAACCCCGATGTCTACCCTTGGCCCCGGCCGCAAGCAAGATGGCCAAGCCCGGCGCTTTCGGCGCCTGCGAGATCGACGCATTTACGCTTGCCCAGGCGGGGGTGTGTCGTTCAGCATAGGGACCTTCCTGACATGGGTTCCGCTGGTTTCACGCTCGCCGACCGCCTGGGGGCGAAATCCTTCCCCTGCTCGATCGCCGGATGCACCCGGACGTGGATCTCTCTGTCGTCTGGCAAGGGGTTGAAGCTGGGTGGGCGCAACGCGCCCGATCCCAACGATCCAGCGTCGGGCATGTGCGATCCGTGCCGCGAAAAGTTCGCCAAGCTGCAGCCGCAGGAGCGGCGCTGCGAGCGCCCCGGCTGCGAGCACACCTGGACCTGGTCGGTACCCGCGCAGATGGAGGCCTTCGCCGCCCGAAAGCCGCCGCCGCAAATGCTGTGCGCGACCTGCGAGGAGAAGCTGGCGGGCCTGGAAGACAAGCCGGTTCCCTGCTCGGTGCCGGGCTGCACGCGCGCGTCGGTGTTCAGCAAGCGCGCCCAGCTTTTGGCCGGCGCGCCCGACGTCGAGGTGACGCCGGCAGCGACGATGTGCGGGCCTTGCGAAGGCGTCTTCAAGAAGCTGAAGGACCGCCAGGTCAACTGCGGCATCAACGGCTGCAAGAACAAGTGGGTCTGGGCCGCCAGCGAGCAGATCCAGGACTACGCCACCGGCAAACCCAACGAGCCGCCCCGCCGGATGTGCGACGAGTGCAAGGCAGTGTTCGGCGGCGTCGCCGATCGCGAGGTGCGCTGCCGGACGTCGGGGTGCAAGAAGACCTGGACCTGGTCGCGCAGCGATCAGCTGGACGCGTGCGTCGCCGGCAAGGCGCCACCCAAGGCGCCCCACCGCATGTGCCAGAGCTGCCTGGACATCTACTCGCGGCTCAAGGACGTCGAACGTCCCTGCCGCCGGCCCGGCTGCAAGCGAACCTGGACTGACAAGCGCGGCGCGCAGCTGGCGCGCGCGGTGCGCGGCAAGACGGGCGATCCCTATCCGCACTACTGCGAGGAGTGCGAAAAGGAGATGGGCGATCTCGAGGATCGCGCCGTCCCGTGCAAGACCGACCACTGCCCCGGGACGTGGACCTGGACCAAGGCGCAGCAGCTGGTGGCGGGCGTCAAGCCGCAGATCAAAGAGCCACCGCCTGTCGAGGCGGTCGCCGCCGGAGCGGCGACGCCCCGGAGCAATGGCAATGGCGCTCCGCCCGCCGCGCCCGTCGAGGGCCAGGTGGTGGAAGCTGCGGCGACGCCCGCTCCCGTTCCCGCGCCGGGCTCGCGCCGCCGTGACCGCAAGCGCCGCCGCGAGATCCGGCCGCCCGAGCGGCGCTGCGAAGCGTGCGTCGAGTACCTGAAGGATCGCAAGACGCGCGAGATCCCGTGCAAGAACTGCGCAACGCCGATCTACTGGCCGCCGGAGAGCCAGCTGCAAACCCACCTCGGCAACTGGGCCGAGCCCAGCCTGTGCGGCGCCTGCAAGCGCGACGTCACCGAGGCGGCGCGGGTGGCCCAGCGCGAAGCCCTGCGCCACCCGCCCCTCCCCGGCCAGCAAGCGCCAGCGGAGAACGGGCAAGGCGCCAGCGCCGGCGCAGGCGACGAGCCGGCCCCCGCGCCGCCGGAGACAGCGGCGGACGAGGCGTCGCAGTCAGCCTCGAACTGAGCGCGCGCCGGGCGCCGTCGCGGATCGCCGCTTCGATCAGAGGCGCCGAGCGGGATCCGCCGCCGCCAGCGCGCGCGCCAGCGGGAAGTCCGCGGGCAAGAGATCCATCGCCGGCAGCCGCGCCGGCGCCACCCAGGCGATCTCGGCGACCTCGATCGGCGCCGGCTGGCCGTCGGTGATGGCGCAGGCGTAGACCAGCATCAGGAGATCGAAGTCGGCGTAGGCGTGAAAGACCACGTCGAAGATGCGCTCGACGCGGACCGCGCAGCCGAGCTCCTCGCGCACCTCGCGGCCGAGCGCCGCCTCGGGTGACTCGCCGGGTTCGATCTTGCCGCCCGGGAACTCCCAGAGCAGCGGCATCGCCTGGTCGGCGCGCCGCCGCGACAGGAGGACGCGCCCGTCGCCGTCGCGGATCAGCGCCGCCACCACCAGCTTTCGCGCGCGCGCCTCGCCCGCCATCGCGCGCACGGTAGCACGGAGGAGCTCAGGAGGCCGCGGGCCGGGACGCGGCGGCGCGCGCCTTCGCGGCGGCGGGCTGGGCGCTGGCCAGCTCTGCCTGGCGATCGATCATCGCCAGCACCTCCTCGATGCGGAACGGCTTGTTGATCACCGCGGGGCTGTTCTCCTCGACGAATCGCTTGGCGTCGCCGGAAAAGGCGCCCCCGGTGACGAAGATGAACCGGTCGGCCAGCTTGGGCATGCGCGCCCGCACCAGCGCGTAGAGATCCATCCCCGACATGTCCGGCATCTGCAGGTCGCACAGGATGACGGCGAACGCGTCGTCGGTCTCCAGCAGGCGCAGCGCGTCCTCGGCGCCCAGCACCGTGACCACGTCGTGGGTGTCGCCCAGCATGCGCCGGTACGCCTTCAGCAACAGCGCCTCGTCGTCGACGGCGAGGATGCGCCGGCGCAGGTACCCTGGGCGGCGCTCCGACGTCGGCACGGCGATCGGCTCGCTGACCACCGCCGACGCCGGCAGGCGCACGCGGAACGTCGACCCCTCGCCGGTCCGGCTCTCGACGGTGAGATCCCCGCCCAGCGACCGGATGATCCCCTGCGAGATCGGCAAGCCCAGGCCCGTCCCCACGCCGCGCGGCTTGGTGGTGAAGAACGAATCGAAGATGCGCGGCAGGACCTCCTCCGGGATGCCGGGGCCGTTGTCCTGCACCTCGACGACGACGGAGCCGTCCTGGTCGTAGCTGCGCACGGTGACGATGTTGCGGTTGAGGCGCGTCTCGTCCAGCGCCTGCGCGGCGTTCATCACCAGGTTCAGGAACACCTGACCGAGGCGCGCCAGGTTGGCCCGCACGGCCTTGGTGGCGCGCAGGTCGCGCTCGACGTGGGCCCGGTACTTGAGCTCGTTGCGCAGCATGGTCAGCGCCGACTCGACGGCGGCGTTGACGTTCACCGACGAGGTCGAATCGTAATCGGCGTGAGAGAACGAGCTCAAGTCGCGCACGATGCGGTGGATGCGCGCCATCCCCTCCTTCGACTCCTGCAGGATGGCCGTCGCCTCGAACAGGATGTCGGGCAGGCCCAGGCGCTTCGCCGTCCCCGGCGCCAGCTCTTTCAGCTTGTCCTCGATGAGGCGCATCTGACCGGACAGCGCCTCGATGTTGGCCAGCACGAAGGCCGCCGGGTTGTTGATCTCGTGGGCCACGCCCGCCGCCAGCATGCCGATCGACGCCAGCTTCTCGGCCTGCAGGCGTCGCACCTCGCCCTCGCGGTCGGCGGTGATGTCGCGAACGTACAGCACCGCGCGCTTGCTCGAGACCGGGTAGGCGCGCGCCACGTACGCGCGCCCGGCGGCGTTGACGCCGCGATCGGCCTTCGACGCGCTGGCGATGGCGTCGCGCGCCAGGGCGTCGAGATCGCGCCGCAGGCCCGTGCCGTAAAGCCGCCGCCCCGTCGAGTTGGCCACCTCCAGCACGCCCGCCTGGTTGATAAGGCACAGCCCCTCCTCGAAGACGTCGAACGTCTCGCGCAGGGTGTCGCGCTCGGCGCGCAGCTGGTGGGCCAGCTTCTCGACGTCGCCGGTGCGCTGCCGGATCTTCGTCTCCAGCTCGGCGTTGTACTGGCGAATCTCGTCGGCCAGCGCCTTGACCCGCAGGACCGACTTGATGCGCGCCACCAGCTCCTGATTGCTGACCGGCTGGACGATGAAGTCGTCGGCCCCGACGTCCAGGCCCCGCAGGCGGCTCTCCACCTGGTAGTGCGTGGCGGTCAGGAACAGCACGGGCAACCGGCGCGTGCGCTCGTCGGCGCGCAGCTGGCGGCAGACCTCGTAGCCGTCCATGCCGGGCATCTGCACGTCCAGCAGCACGAGGTCGTAGTCGGAGCGCCGCACGCGCTCCAGCGTGGCCTGGCCGCTGTCGACCTCTTCGACTTGATGGTCGGTGAGCTTTTGCAGCGTCTGGGCGACGGCGAAGCGGCTGTCCGCGTTGTCGTCAGCCAGCAGAATGCGCGCCACGCAGGCCCTCCTCGGTCGGCCCCTCGGCCAGGGGAAGCGTCAGCGAGAACCGCGTTCCCACGCCGGGCGCGCTCTCGACGGCCAGCGTGCCGTTCATCAGCTGGACCATCCGCCGCGCCAGCGCCAGGCCCAGCCCGCAGCCCTGCCGGCTCGAACCGGGGTCGACCTGGAAGAACTCGTCGAAGATCCGACCCTGGGCCTCGGGGGCGATGCCAACGCCGGTGTCGATGACGTCGATGCGCGCCACGCCCGCCAGAGCGTCGTGGCAAACGGCGACCCTCACCGATCCCTTGAGCGTGAACTTGATGGCGTTGCCGATCAGGTTGATCAGCACCTGCTCCAGGCGCGCGCCGTCGCACCAGGCGGGTCCGCGGTCGTCGGATAGGTCGACGGTCAGGGCCAGGCCCTTGCCCGCCGCCAGCGCCGAGAGCGCTTGGGCCGCCGCGCGCGCGACGGCGCCGACGTCGACCGCGCGATTGTCGACGGCCAGCACGCCGGCCTGGATGCGGGACAGATCCAGGAGGTCGCCGGTCATGCGCAGCAGGTTCTGGCCGTTGCGGTCGATGACCTCCAGGTACTTGCGTTGCTCGACCGAGAGCGGACCCACGACGTCGTCGAGCAACAGCTGCGACAGCGACAGGATCGCGTGCAGAGGCGTGCGGAGCTCGTGGCTGACGTGGGCGATGATCGACGCCTCGCCCGCGCGGGCGGCGGCGGCATCGGCCGCGCGAAGCCCACGCGGGCGCGCGCCCCGCCCCACGCGCTCGCGCTTCGTTTGCCGCTTGCGCGGATGGGCGGCCCCTCTCAATCCCTGCGAAGTTGGAACCGTGTGCCTTGTCGCCATCGCCGTTCCTGTTCCCGTCCTGTCCCGAGGTGGTCCACGGAGATCGTCGCGCGGCGATCATCCGTCGAAACGACGATTCGATCAACAGCGTCGTCGACGGAAAACTGTCTTTTTCCGTCGGGGAGACCGTGCGCGCTCGTGTCGGGATCGGTGCGACCATGACCGACTCTCGGGACGACGAGCAGGGCCATCAGCGCCAGCGGCGCTACTCACTCGCTCGTTCCAGAAATTCCGTGCGTCGGGAGCGCCGGCTGCGGTCGCCGCGCGCGCGCAGGATGAAATTAGCGGAGGGCGCGGGCCATCACGCGGCGTTCTCGTCGAGAGCGGCGCGCAGGGCGGAACGAAGCAGCGGATAGCGGAACTGAAAGCCGGACTCGAGGGTGCGCACCGGCATGGCGCGCTGGCTGGCCAGCAGCAGCTCGTCAGCCTTGCGACCGACGGCCAGGCGCAAGGCGAAGGCCGGCGCGGCCAGCGCCGCCGGCCGCGCGACGGCGGCGCCAAAGACCGACGTGAACTCGCGGTTGGTCACCGGTTCGGGCGCCACGGCGTTCAGCACCCCGGAGGCGCGGCTCTCGGTGAGGGCGTGACGGATCAGCGCCACCTCGTCGTCCATGTGGATCCAGGGCAGCCACTGGTGGCCGGCGCCGACACGCGCCCCCAGGCCCCAGCGGAACGCCGGCAGCAGCGCCCGCAGAAATCCACCCCGCCGGTCGAGGATGACGCCGGCGCGCAGCACCACCACGCGCATCCCCAGCTCCTGCGCGCGCAGGGCCTCCGCTTCCCAGTCGCGGGCCAGCTCGGCCAGGAACCCGGTGCCCGGTGACGAAGTCTCGGTCAGGATCTCGTCGCCGCGATTGCCGTAGTAGCCGACGCCCGACGCCGACACCAGGACCTTCGGCTTCTGCGCGAGACCCCGGAGCGCGTCGACCAGCGCCCGCGTCGAGACGATGCGGCTGTCGCGCAGCTTCTTCTTGCGCGCGTCCGTCCAGCGCCCGGCGGCCAGCGATTCGCCGATCAGGTTGACGACGCCGTCGACGCCCTCGAACGCGGCGGCCGGCGGCTGACCGGCGGTGCCGTCCCAGACGTACAGCGTGGCGCCGGGCAGCGCCGGGGCCGCCCGCGCCACGTCCCGCACCAGCGCGGCCACGTCGTGGCCAGAGCTGGTCAGCGCGTTCGCCAGTCGCGTGCCGACCAGTCCGCCGGCGCCTGCGATGAGAACTTTCATCCGATCGGATCAGCCTGAGGTCAGGGGACGATGGCGTCAATTTTCGACGCCAGGATGAAATCGTTCTCCGACAGCCCCTTCACCGCGTGCGTCCACAGCGTGACGTCGACCTGATTGTAGTGGACGCAGAAGTCGGGGTGATGCCCCTCCTGCTCGGCCAGGACGCCCATCCGATCGACGAAGGCCATCGCCGCCAGGAAATCGGCGAACTGGAATCGCTTGTGAATCTCGGGGTGGCGTTCACCCGGGTTGACGCCGGCCGCCGTGCGCTTGCTCCAGCCGGTGATCTGCTGCAGGAGGTTGCCGCTGGCGTGATCGTCGAGGGGCGGCGTCCCCCCCTCGCAGGGAACGCAGCGGCGGCTGGAGAGCGGCGGGTCCTTGCTGGCGGCCATGGTCGACTCCTTGAATGAATGACGGGGTTTTGGCAGGTTGTGGACAACATGTCCACGGCTCTGACGAACGGCATCTTGATCACGGTCAAGAGCGAGTACATCCCTGAACGTTCGTCTTTGTCGTCGCGGCAGTTCGCCTTCGCTTACACGGTGCACATCGAGAACCAGGGATCGGTGACCGCGCAGCTGCGCAGCCGCCACTGGATCATCACCGACGCCGGCGGCGGCGTTCAAGAGGTGCGGGGCGACGGCGTCGTCGGCGCGCAGCCCGTCCTGCGCCCGGGCGAGAGCTTCGAGTACACCAGCTGGTGCGTGCTGCCGACCCAGTCGGGGTCGATGCGCGGGACGTACCGGATGGTCACCGACAGCGAGACGTTCGACGCGGAGATCGCGCCTTTCCGGCTGACGCTGCCGCAATCATTGAATTGAAGAATCGAATCGAATCTGAAGGAAGCAAGGAGGAAGAGATGTCGTTCCATGATCTCACGGTGAACACGGTCGACCTGGCGCCGAAGCACCTCGGCGATTTCAAGGGCCAGGTCTTGCTGGTGGTGAACACCGCTTCCGAGTGCGGATACACGCCCCAGTACGCGGGGCTGGAGAGCCTGTATCGCGCGTACAAGAACCGCGGCTTCGCGGTGCTGGGATTTCCCTCCAACGACTTCGGCGGGCAGGAGCCCGGAACCGAGGCGGAGATCAAGACCTTCTGCAGCACCAAGTACGACGTGACCTTCCCCTTGTTCCAGAAAGTGCAGACCAGCGGGCCCGGGCAGTCCGCCGTATACGCGTTCCTGACCGCCGGGGAACCGCCGCCAAAGTGGAACTTTCACAAGTATCTGGTGGGCAAGGACGGCCAGGTCATTCGCTCGTTCGGGCACCGGGTCAAACCCGACGACGTCGAGCTGCGGGCGGCCATCGACGCGGCGCTGGCGGCCTAGGCAGGCCGGTGCGGCTGCTCAAATTGGCGGTCCTCGCGCTGGTGGGGCTGGCGGCGGCGGGGCACTGGTGGCAGCAGGCGCGGCGGCTGAAGATCATCCGCGCGCTGCCCGGCCCGAAAGCGCGTGATTACTTCGAGACGACGCGGGCGCGCGACGAGTGGATGATGGTGGTGGTGGCGGCGCTGTTCGGCGCGGGGGCCATCGCCGCGGTGGTGTATGTGTTCGCCTGGCCGGCGCTGCGAGGCGGTGGATGATCGGCACGGTGGTGACCGCGCTGTTGCTGCTGGCCATCGGCACGCGCGCCGGCGATCGGTTGATCGTGCGCCAGCAGGAGCTCGTGCTCGCCAAGCTGCCGGTGGCCGAGGCCAGCGCGTACTACGATCTGCTCAGGCGGCGCGTGCGGCGCGTCCGGGTCCTGCGGGCGATCGTCCTGGTGTCGCTGTTCTGCCTGCTCTACGCCTATCGGCACCAGAAGCGATCATTCACAGCCTGACCACCCGGATCGAGTTCGTGGGGTTGTGGCGGGCCACCGGCGCGCCGAAGGCCATGACGAAGCACTCGCCCGGGTGCACGACGTCCTCCGTGCGCAGGATGCCGGTCACGCGCTCGACCAGATCCTCAATGCGGCTGATCTCCTCCAGGGGGCGCGGCACCACGCCCCAGTACAGCGCCAGCCGGCGCAGGCTGGCCCCCGCCGCCGAGAAGGCCAGGATCGGCACGCGCGGCCGCGCCTTCGAGATGAGGCGCGGCGTGCCGCCGGTGGTGGTGAAGGCGACCAGCACGCGCGCGTCCAGCTCACGCGCCACCTCGCAGGCGGCGTGGGCGATGGCCTCCTGCATGGTGCGGCCGGGCTCGGACGGGGCCGGCGCGTAGAAGCGGCTGTGCTCGGCCTCGCAGATGATCCGCGACATCATCGCGCACGCCGCCAGCGGGTGCTTGCCCGACGCGGTCTCGGCCGAGAGCATCAGCGCGTCGGCGCCGTCGAACACGGCGGCGGCCACGTCGCTGGCCTCGGCGCGCGTGGGGCGCGTCGATTCCACCATCGACTGCAGCATCTCGGTGGCGACGATCACCGGCTTTTGCTGCAGGCGGCACTGGCCGATGATCTCCTTCTGGATCACCGGCACGCGCTCGGGCGGAAGCTCGACGCCGAGATCGCCGCGCGCCACCATGACCGCGTCGGCGGCCCCGACCACCGCGGCCAGGTTCTCGATCGCTTCGGGAGTCTCTATCTTGGCGACGATGGGCGGGGTGCGGCCGGCGCGCTCGCAGGTGGCGCGCAGCTCGTGAAGATCCTCGGCCCGCTTGACGAACGACAGCGCGACGTAGTCGACGTCGTGCTCGAGGCCGAACGCGAGATCGACGCGATCCTGATCGGTCAGGGCCGGCATGCGCACGCGCCGCGACGGCAGGCTGACGCCCATGCGATCGCGCGGCGTCTCGCCCTGCTCGACCACCGCCGTCAAGCGGCCGGTGCGCCCGCCCGTGTCGGTGACACGCAAGACGATGCGGCCGTCGTCCATGCGCACGACGTCGCCCACGTGGAGATCGTCCGCCAGCCCCGGGTAATCGATGGCGAGGGTGCGAGCGTCGCCGGCCTTGCCCTCGCAGAGGAAGACCTCGCTGCTGTCGGCCAGCGCGGCCGGTCCGCCGCGGCCGCTGCGGATCTTCGGGCCACACAGGTCCTGCAACACGGCGACCGGCTTTCCGACGGCGTCGCTGGCCTGACGAACCAGCGCCAGGCGGCGCCCGTGCTCGTCGTGCGTGCCGTGGGAGAAGTTGAGACGCGCGACGTCCAGTCCGGCGTCGATCAGGGAGCGTATCGATTCCAGCGAATCGGAGGCGGGTCCCAGCGTGCAGACGATCTTCGCGCGGCGCACGCCGGGTGGGTCGTTCGGGTGGCTCATCGGGTTGAGTCATGCTACCCCTTTTCACTGGGAGGCGACGCATGGACAGCCTGATCTCGCGCGACAAAGTGGAAGCGAAGAAGAAAGGGCTCTACGCCGCCGTGGCCTGGGGCGGCACCGGTCTTCTCGTCGCTGTCGGCGGCCCCACCGTCTTCGTCGTGGGCGGCGTCGCGGGCGCCGGCTACCTGACGTACAAGTGGTTCATGTTCCGCGCCAAGCGCGGCATGCGGTTTTAAGCGGAGGCGCGCTCGGCGCTGTGATGACGCGGCCTGCGCTTGAACTTCAGCGTCCGGAAAGAAACGACAGCCGCTGCAGCGCCCACTCTGGCAGGTTGCGGACCACGCACATGATCGGGCGCCAGAACCAGGGCACGTAGGGAGCGGGCCAGCCCCGATCGATCGCGCGCGAGATGGCGGCGGCGACGGCGGGCGAGCGCGCGAAGAGCGGGTGCTTGCGGTGGCTCGCCGTCATCGGCGTGTCGACGGGGCCGAGGCGAATCGTGTGCACCTCGACGCCGCGTGAGTAAAGACGCGTGCGCAGCCCTTGCAAATAGACGTTGAGCGCGGCCTTGGCCGCGCCGTAGGTGAAGTTGCGCGGCCGGCCGCGCTCGCCCGCCACCGACGACAGCACGGCGATGTGGCCGAAGCCCGCCTTCTCGAACCGGTTGGCGAGCGGCACCAGCAGCGCGACCGCCGACAGAAAATTCGTGCGGATGACGGCCTCGGCCTGGGCGTAGTCCCGCTCCGTGGCCAGCTGATCGCCCAGACATCCCTGCGCGACAATCGCCAGATCCACGTCGCCGAGCGCCGTCCACGCCCCGTCGACCAAGCCCTCCGCGGCGGCCGTGTCGTCGAGGTCCACCGCGCGCGACTCGACCACCGCGGGTCCGAGCTCGGCCACCAGCGCCTCGAGCTTGTCCGCGTTCCGCCCGATCAGGAACAGCCGGGCGCCGCGTTCGGCGTAAAGGCGCGCCAGATCGGCGGCGATGGCTGACGTCGCGCCGAAGATCACCACCCGCTGAGCCCCGATGCGCGTCTCGTCCACGATGACAACGTACCATCACGGGCCGATTGACAGCGCCACTTCCGTCGATGCCTATTAAGGGCACGCATGAAGATCGTCATCGGTTCCGATCACGCCGGGTTCTACCTGAAACAAGAATTGGCCAAGACCATCGGCGCGGCCGGCCACCAGGTCGTCGATGTGGGAACGACGTCGACCGCTCCCGTCGACTACCCCGACTTTGCCGAGGCGGTCAGCCGCGCGATCCTCGACGGCCGCGCCGAGCGAGGGGTGCTCATCTGCGGCAGCGGCGTCGGCGCTTCGGTGGCCGCCAACAAGATCACTGGCATCCGCGCCGCGGTCTGCCACGACTGCTACTCCGCGCGCCAGGGCGTCGAGCACGACGACATGAACGTGCTGGTCCTCGGCTCGCGCGTCATCGGCCCAGAGCTGGCGCACGAGCTGGTGCGGGCGTACCTCGGCGCCGCGTTCACGCACGAGGAGCGGCACGTCCGCCGCCTGGCCAAGGTCAAGGCACTGGAGCAGCGCCGGTAGGAGGCTGGGGGCCGCACCGGGGTGGCCGTGGAGAAGTCGGGGCGGCGGCGGGTGTGAGGACGGGCCCCATTCGCTCCGTTGGGCGGCAAGAGGGATGGGTTTGCCTGCCGGGCTCAAACATCGGGTCCGGCGCGCGCGCCTTGAGGGGGTGCTTGGAGAGGCGGTAACCGGCGCGCCTTACGAACTCGCCCGACAGGCAAACCCATCCCTCTCGCCTTCCGAGGGACTACGCTCACCGGACCCTGGAGCTCGCATAAAAAAAAAGAAGGGACAAAGAGTCCTGTACCGCCAGCAATCGAGGAGCCGGCGGTTCATCACTTTTGTCTCTTTCTTTTAGAGGCGCCCAGGGTCCGGTGAGCGTAGTCATCTGGAGAAGCGATA
>DATKEU010000310.1:0-2516 GCA_035544495.1 Polyangia bacterium
AGCACGTTCCCCGTGCGTGCGCGCGCCAGGCGCGGCGCCTGGGCGTCCAGCTCGCGCAGGATCGGCTGCATGTCGGCGGCGTCGAACGGGATCGGAATCAAGGCGTCCGGCCAGTCGAACTGCGTGGCGAATTCGGGGCAATCCGGCGCGACGCCCAGGACGATGGCGCCGCCCGCGGCCCCTTCGTAAAGGCGGCTGCCCAGCGCCTCGTCGCCGCCGGTCTGGTTGGCGGCGTTCAGGTTGTGCTTGAAGGCGATGAAATAGCGGGCGCGCTTGATGAGCTCGGCGGTCAGGCGCCGGTGCGCCAGCGGATCGTCGACGGCGAAGTTGTTGACCGTGTCGTGGACGTAAAAGAATCGTCGCTCGCCGCTTTCAACCAGGCGCAGCAGCGCCTCGTGCACCGGCTTCGACCGGCGCCCGAAGCTGTAGCAGTCGATGACCCGCTCGGGCGGGTTCGGGTGTGGACAGAAACGGATGGCGTCCACGCCGACGTGGATCAGGTGGCACGGCCGTCCGGTCACCGAAGCCACCAGCGACGCGCTGGCGCCGACGTGAAGGAAGATGTGGTCGAACTGCTTCAGGATGGGCGCGTGCCGCCGCAGCCGCTCGGCGTCCTTGGTCCACACCTCGCCGAGAAAGCAGGCCGCGTATCGCGCCTGCTCGCGCCAGCCGGCGATCTTCTCCAGATACAGCGTCTCTTCCGGGAAGAGAAAGCTCGCGAAGAAAAGATCGTAGCGCCGACCCACGGCCACCGGATTCATCGTCGCGATCTGCGCGCGATCCAGCGCCCGCAGGGCGCGGTTCGCGGCCCGGCGGCCCAGCGCCCGCAGCGGCGACTCCACCGGCAGCGGCGGCGCCAGCATCTCGACCGCGTCGACCTCGCCGATGACGTCCTCGAACTCGTACTTCGAGCACTGGTACACCATCCGGTTCATGTGCCGCTGCGAAAACAGCAGCGTTCGCGGCGCCGCCGGAGAGGTCGTCGTGGCCAAGCGCCTCGTTTATGCCTGACGGAAGAACACGCCGTCCATCTGCATCAGCTGGCCGGTGCTGCCGTGGCTCCACCCCGGCTCGACGCCCATCAGGACGAAGCCACGCTCCGCCAGGTACTGCACCATCTCGCCGAGCGGCGCCTCGCCGGCGTAAAGCGGGCTGGGCGACAGCTCGACCTGCAGGCCGGCGATCCGCGGCAGCGATTGCGCCGCCCCGTCGAGGATCTTCCGCTCGAACCCCTGGGCGTCCAGCTTGACGAACAGCGGCTCGCCCGGCGTCGCGTGCGCGTCGATGACGCTGTCCAGACGGTGAATCGTGACCGTCTCCGTGCCGACGTACCCGGCCACGGGCATCACCTCCGTGTGGCGCGGCAGCATGTCCAGAAACGAGCTGCTCTCGGAGTTTCCGGCGACGTTGATCGTGGCCTCGCCGTCGACGTCACCCAGGCCGAACGGCACCACCTTCCAGTCGCCGTCGGCTTCGGCGCGCTGGCGCAAGAGCGGCAGCGCCCCCGACAGCGGCTCGAACGACACCAGACGCCCGCGATACCCGTTCCGCCGCATGAACATCCCGTACTGGCCGACGTTGGCGCCCACGTCGAATATCTGCCGCACGCCATGGTGCTCCAGCAGCCGCAAGAGGCGCGCCACCGGATGGCTGGTGTGGTGATACCGGATCAGATCGAACCCTGTGCGGCGGAGCAGCCGCCGCGCCGTCGACATTGCTCGGCCGCCCCAGGCGACCAGGTCTTCCTTGCGCGGAGGCATCCAGGGTCACAGCCGCGACAGCGCGCTCACCAGCGACTCGCCCGCCTGTCGCCAGGTCCAGCGCTCGGCGCGCGCGCGCGCGGCCTGCCCCACCTCGAAGACCTTGTCGCGGTTGGCGGCGGCGAAGCGCAGCCGTTCCACCAGCGCGTCCACGTTGCGCGGGGGCACGATCCAGCCCGTCTTCCCGTCGGAGATCGACTCCGGCCCGCCGCCGCACGGGGTGGTGACCACCGGCGTGCCGCACGCCATCGCCTCCTGGATGACCAGGCCATAGCCGTCGCCCAGCGTCGGGAACATCAACATGTCGGCGCCCCGGTACATGGCGCCCAGCTCGGCATTCGCCGCGTACGGCACGTGCTCGAAGAGGCCGGCGTATCGCGCGAGAAAGTTGGACGACAGGTTCAACCGCCCCACCAGACGCAGCCGCGCGTTCTTGAGGCCCGCCCTCTTCCACGCCTCCAGCAGATACGGCGTCCCCTTGCGCAGGTCCTGGCTTCCCACCGCCAGCACGGTCAGCGGCCCGTCGTTCATGACCGTCTTCGATCGGAACGTGTCGACGGGGAATCCGTAGGGCGTGATGATGATGGGGACCTTCACGCCCAGCTGCTCCAGCGACGCCCGCGTGTGCGCCGAGGCGACGGACACGGCGGTGGCCAGCCCCAGCTCGGCGTCCTTGCGGCGCTTCTTCCAGTCGGGTTCGATGGGCGAGGGCGGATCCGAACCGTGGGCGCCCGGCCAGCGCCCGAGCTCGGCCAG
>DATKEU010000311.1:0-18330 GCA_035544495.1 Polyangia bacterium
TCCCGGGCGGATTCGGCCGCGACAACTTCATCGCTGCGTTCTGGGGTTCTATTGTCATGGGCAACTTCAGTCACGGACGCTTCGTCGACGATCCGGACATCGTCGACGTCTCGGTCGCCACGGACAGCGGCCCGCTCGCCGGGATGCTGATCTGCCGGATCCGGCTGACGGAGGGCACCCACCCGCAGCAGTCGGTCGATCGGGTGCTCAAGTACCTCCCCTGGATCGACGACGAGATGTACCTCGGCCGGCAGTTCCTGCGGCTCAAGGCGAGGGCGCTCCGCCACGAGGCCTTCGCCGCGGAGACCGTGGATGGTCGCGCCGAGCGGCGCGCCGACTACCTGCACTTCACGGGGCGACTGGGCTA
Source organism: Polyangia bacterium (assembly GCA_035544495.1). GTDB lineage: Bacteria > Myxococcota_A > Polyangia > Fen-1088 > Fen-1088 > DATKEU01. The sequence goes on from DATKEU010000311.1 coordinate 368, forward strand.
CTTCGGCAGCGTGATGGACACCATCACCAGCATCGAGGCGGACGACGCGCTGGGATTCGCCAAGCGGTACCTTGGTCCCGATCAAGCCCACGCGGTGTTCATCGAACCGCTGCCGCCGGAGCAGCAAACGCCGCCCGGGACGACAGGCCTCGGCGAGGGGCGAACCGACGATCGGCCCGGGCCGGACCAGTCGTTGCCCGGCCCGACGAACGATCTTCCGAGCGGCCACCGCCGGCTCGCCGGCCTGCGCACGGTCCGTCTGCCGAACGGCCTCACGCTGATCCTGGTGCGCCGCACGACCATGCCGATCGTCTCCATCAATCTGGGGTTTCGCGGCGGCAAGCTGCTGGCGCAGCCGGCGGCGGTGGCGGACGCCGCGCAGATAGCTGTGAATCTGAACCTCGAGGAGTCGCCGTCGGACTACGGCATCGCGTTCTGGCCTTCCCTGGCGAACGATCAATGGATGACGAACGTGCAGGCCGGGATCGACAACTTGCCGCGCGCGCTGGACATGCTGGCGTTCTCGCTGAAGAGCTTCGACGTCGATTGGCCGTCGGAGAAGTTCCGCGCCAGCACGCTGCCCTTTCTGCGCCGGCGCGACGAGGATCCGCGCGTGCGCGCCGCGCGGGCGATGGCGCGCGCGCTCTACGGTGACCATCCCCTGGGCCGGGAGGTCCGCGGCGACGACATCGACCACATCGGCGCCGACGCCATCGAGCGCTGGTTCCGCGCCCAGCGCTCGCCCGGGAACGGCGCGCTGGTCATCGTCGGCGACATCGACCTGGACAAGACCGAAGCGCTGGCGCGCGACGAGCTCGGCGGCTGGAGCGGACCCTCCGACGCCACCGAGCTTCCCGCGCCGCCGCTGATCCAGGCCGCGGCGCCGCCGGCGAACGCTGGTCTGGTGGCCGCGGCCGACGTGACGGCGACGCCCGAGCTCAAGGCGATCATCGTCCAGGATCGACCACACGCGACCCAGGTCGAGCTGTCGCTGAATTGTCTCTTGCCTGCGTGCAACGAGCGGCGCGATGCCATCGACGACGTGCTGTCCGTCGTGACCCAGAGCGAGCTGAACCAGCGCATTCGCATCGAGGCCGGCGCCAGCTACGGCGTCATCACCAACGCCTGGAACATCCGGGGCGGCAGCGCGGGGTTGAGCATCTCCGCCGACGTCGACAACGCACACATCGGGTTGGCCCTGTCGACGATCGCACGCTTCATGGCCGAGCGCGCCGCCCGCGGATTCACGGCCGGCGAGGTCGCGTGGTCACGCTTCGAGCTCAACAGCAAGAACCTCTTCGAAAACCAGAGCGTCAGCAACCTGTCGGGCGCGCTGCTCCGAAACTGGAACCTGGGCTGGCCGCTGGAAGCCGTCGATCGCTATCCCGAATACCTGGCCGCCGTCACCACCGAGGACGTCCACGCCGACATGCGCACCTGCGCCGCTAATCAGGTCCTCACGCTGGTCGGTAACCAGCGCGCCATCGAAGCGGGCCTGCGCCAGGCCGGCCTCCACGCCGCGCCCGCCAGCCGCTAGCCAAGCTAGATCGCCGCCGCCGACGAATCGGCCGGCGCCGATTCTTCCGGGGCGAGCAGCGGCAGGAAGACCGAGAACGTCGACCCCTTGCCGGGCTCGCTCTCCACCTCGACCGTGCCCCCGTGCAGCTCGACCAGCCGCTTGGTCAGCGCCAGCCCCAGGCCCGTCCCCTCCGGGCGCGCGCCCGCCCGCTGCGGCAGCTGCTCGAACTCTCGAAACAGGCGCGACAGATGCTCGGGCGCGATCCCGACGCCGGTGTCGGCCACGCTGATCTGCACCCGGTCCCCCGCCAGGCGCGCGCCCACGCGCACGGTGCCCCCCGGCGCGGTGAACTTGATGGCGTTCGAGATCAAGTTGTACAAGACCTGCTTGATGCGCCCGGGATCGACCGACACCACGGGCAGGTCGTCCGGCACGTCGACCTGAAGCTCGATCCCCTTCTTGCTGGCCATGGCGGCGATCACGCTGCGGGCCACGTCGACCAGCGCGCCGATCGGCGTCGCCTCGCAGACCAGGTCCATGCGCCCGGCCTCCACCTTCGAGATGTCCAGGATGTCGTTGACCAGACCAAGGAGGTGCCGCCCCGAGATCAGCACGTTGCCGACGTAGGACCGCTGCTTGTCGTTCAAGGGCCCGAAGATCTCCTGCTCCAGCAGCTCGGAGAACCCGATCACCGCGTTCAGCGGCGTGCGCAGCTCGTGGCTCATGCTGGCCAGGAAGCCGCTCTTGGCCTGACTGGCGGTGTCGGCCGCCTCCTTCGCCAGGTGAAGCTCGCGCTGGGCGCGCTCGCGCTCCTCGACCTCGCGCTTGAGCGCCTGGTTGGCGTCCGACAGCTGCTTGGTGCGCCGGTCGACGCGCGTCTCCAGCTCGGCGTGGGCGGCCAGCAGCGACTCCTCCGCCAGCTTGCGCGCGCTGATGTCGCTGAACGACGCCAGCGCGGCGTGCGGCGCCTCCTGCGGGGCATGCCGCAGCGGTTGCGCGTTGACGGAGATCCAGGTCCGCTCGCCCCCCGCCTGACCGTCGCGTTCGATGGCCAGCACGATGTTGGCCAGCGGTTCGCCCGCGCGCAGGCTGCGCACGAACGGCAGGTCGTCCCCCGCCACCGGATGTCCGTCCTCGTCGACGGTGCCGGCGAAGGTCTCCGCGCAGAGCTGGCCGATCATCCGGTTGGCCGGCCGCCCCAGGATCCGCTCGGCGCTGGCGTTGGCGGTCAGCACGCGCGCGTCGCCGTCGATGAGCAGGATCCCTTCGTCCAGCGCCGCGATGACCGAGCGATAGCGATCCTCGCTCGCTTTCAGGCCTCGCTCGACCCGCTTGCGCTCCATGAACTGGCCGATCTGCCCGCCCAGCCCGCTGATCATCGACAGGTGATCGTCGTTGGGCTCGCGCGGTCCGTCGCTGTAGAAGGCCATCACGCCGATCACCTGCGCCCCGTTGCGCAACGGAATGGCGAAGGCGCCGCGCAGGCTGGCCTCGGTGCGAAACGCGGCCAGCGGAAAGCTCGCCTCGGCCGTCAGATCCGGCACCCACAGCGGCAGCTTCCGGTACCACACCCGCCCCGGCAGTCCGACGTCGGGCAGAAGCTTCATCGCGCGCCGGACGGCGGCGTACTCGCCTCCGCTCCGCTGATCGGCCTGCCAGATCTCGACGCAGCCAAGGTAGGTTCCCGTCTCGTCCACCTCCCACAGCTCGCCCAGCTGCCAGCGCTGGTTCTCCCCGACGATCCGCAGCAGCAGGGGCGCAGCCTCGTGCAGCGTGTTCGACGCCGCCAGGAGGCGCGTGATCACGTACTGCAACGACAGGAGCTGCTCGGTGCGCTGGCGCTCGGACACCTCCCGCTCCAGCGCGCGCTGGCTGGCGTCGATCGTGGCCTGCTTGCGCGCCGTGGCCAGCAGGTCCTGCCGGCTCTTGCGCAGGGCCCCGTACAGCAACGCCACCTCCGCGCCCACGAAGGCGGTGTGGCGCAGCCAGAACCAGGGCGCCACGTGCGCGGCGCCGTAGATCGATCGCGGCCAGAAGAAACAGCCCAGCAGATGATCCAGCGTGGTGATGAACGCCACCAGCAGAAGGAGGCTGATCTCGCGATACATCGCCAGGAAGGCCAGCGACGCGAAGATGACGTAGCTGGTGATCGGCGCCCCGCCCGTGAGGTGCAGCAGCAGCGACGCGATCAACCCCTGGGCAAGGGCGACCTCGTGCCGGGTCGGCTTGCTGCCCGGGTACTTGCGCGCCACCTGAATCGGCAGCGAGACGATGGCCCCGCCCAGCACGAAGCCCTTCCAGGCCGGCAGCGGCAAGTGGGCGATCGTCACCCCGCCGGCCAGCGGCGCGGCGCACACGCCGGCCACCACGGCCGCCAGCCACTCGGCCGCCAGCAGCCACAGGAACATCCGGTCGGTGCGCTGCCAGATCTCCTGCTCGTATTCGGAGAACAGCCGGCGCGTCCCCTGGCTTTCGCCGGCCAGGTTCATGACCGGCGCAGCGCCGGCAGGCGCACGCAGAAGCAGGCCCCCCGCGGGTGATTGTCCTCGACCCAGATGCTGCCCTGATGCACCTCGACCGCTCGCCGGCAGAACAGCAGCCCCAGCCCATGGCTGCTGCTCCGCTCGCCTCCCTGGCCGTCCTCGATGCGCACGTATTTCTCGAAGATCCGGTGGCGGTATTCGTCGGGGATGCCGCGCCCCTCGTCGCTGACGCGGACCTCGACCACCTCCGGCGCGTCGGGACGGCGCGCGTCCAGCCCGGCGCCGACGCTGATGCCGATGCCCGAGCCGCCCGGCCCGTACTTGTGCGCGTTGTCGATCAGGTTCTCGATGATCCGCCGCACCAGATCGCGATCGGCCTGCAGGCGCCCCACCTGATCGGAGATCGACACCGCCAGCCGCTGGTTCTTGTCCGCCAGGCGGTACCGCATCTCCGAGGCGATCTCCTCCAGCAGCGCCGGCATGTCGAAGTCGGCCATGTGCGCCACCAGCGCGCCGTCGTCGCTGCGGCTGACGTCGAGCAGGTTCATCACCATGCGCAGCATCGCCTGCGACGACCGCAGCACGTCCATCTGCGACTCGCGCTCGAGGGCGGTCATCCCGGCGGAACGGGACACGAACTGCGCGTTCGACAGGATGCTGGTCAGCGGGTTCTTGAGATCGTGAATGATGAGCGCGGTCAGCTCTTCCTTCTGCCGGTGCGCCTCCAGCAGCGCGTCGCGCTGGGCGCGGATGACGTCATAGTTGCCGCGCAGCTCGTCGGACAGACGCCGGATGCGCAGCAGCGACCGGATGCGAATCAGAAGCTCGGTGCGGTTGATGGGCTTGGTCAGGAAGTCGTCGGCGCCGGAGTCCAGCGCCGACCGGTGCGTCCCCAGATCGCCGAGCGCGGTGAGAAACAGGATCGGCGTCGCCGCCCCGCCCGGCAGCTGGCGCAGGCGGCGGCAGGTCTCGAACCCGTCCATCAGCGGCATGAGGACGTCGAGGAGCACCAGATCCGGCTTCTTCTCCTCGAACAGCGCCAGGGCGCGCGCGCCACCGTCGGCCTGGATGGCCGCGTACCCGGCGCCCACCAGATGGCCCTCCGCCACCTCGCGGTTCTGCAGGTTGTCGTCGACGACCAGGATGGTCTCGCGCTGGTCAGTCGGCGGCGGGAACATGGGGGTCGGCGGCGGTGCCGGCCGGCGCGCGCAGGAACTGCTCGACGGTGGCGGCGAAGGTGCGCGTGTCGATCGGCTTGCTGAGGTAACCCTGAAATCCGCTGCCCAGCAGCCGCTCGCGGTCGCCCGGCATCGCCATCGACGTGACCGCGACGATGGGCAGCGCGCCCAGCCGCAAGGTGCGGCGCGCTTCGCGGATCACCGCCTCGGCGCCACCTCCAGGAATGTTGACGTCCAGCAGCAGCAGGTCGACAGGGACCGACGCCAGCGCGCGCGTGGCCTCGTCGACGTTGGCCGCCTCCAGCACGTCGTGTCCGCGCAGCTGCAGGATGTCGTGCAAGAGCTGGCGATTGGGGGCGTTGTCCTCCACGACCAGGATGCGGGCGCGCGAGGCGCCCGGCAATACGGGTTGGTCGCTGTCGTCGTGGCGGAGCATGTCGAGGACGCGCGCGGCGCGCGCCCCGATCCAGTTTCGACAGTTCCACGACTCGGCTTGACCACTGGACGCTCCCGCAGCGGCGACGGCGAACCTCCCCGATCCGCCTCGGCAATGTGGGTCGCCTGCCCACCGGAGATCCCTCGGTCGCGCCGCGATCGGTTCTGTGCTGGTTCATCGCTGTCGCGGGTGGGGGGCGTCATCGGAATGCCGTCGTCCGACGGTGGTTCTGTCGCGCTGATAAAACCCTTAAGCCTGCTCGTTGGTCCACCGATCTGGGTGCGTTGAAGACATGACGCAGCATCTTGGCTTCTTCACTCGACGGATCTGTTTTTTCGCCGTGCTGATCGCGGCTGGGTGCACGGACGGGATCATCGGCGATCCCGCCGGGCCGCCGGCCGGTCCCAGCGACGGGACAGGGCAGCCAGTCGTCCCGCCACCGCCCACGCCCGCGCCGTCCACCCCCAGCGCGCTCGACGGCCACTGGTATCTCGACGTTGCAGGCCGCCGCGTCACCGTTTCAATCACCGCCCCTCGCGACATTCCGATGCGCGGCAACCTCAGCGACGACGGCGCCGCCACGACCGCGCGCGGTCTCACGAACCTCGCTTTCGATGCCACGCGCCAGGAGCTCGCGTTCAGCGAACAACGCGGAGCAGGCGACTTCGTTCACTACCGCCTGCGCCCCCGCGATGGGGTGACGACCGGACGTTTCGCGGCGACCACCGCGCCAACCGCGCCGCAGGATCCGACGGCGTTCGCGGGCCAGCTGGTCGGCTGGCGTGACGAGACGTTCAGCACGGCGATCGTCCCCCGCGTCTTCGACATCCTGATCGGCGGGCGGCAGCGGGCCATTGTCCGGATCGATCGATCGTCGCCCGACGGTGGGTTCATGGGACGGTTCAAGGCCTACGCCACCGCCGAAGTCCTCGACGAGCAGCTGTCGGAGGATATCGAGGTCACCGCCTGGGATGGCCAGACGCTGCGCTTCGTCCGGCCGACCGCTCCGATGCAGGATCAATTCACCGGCACCGCGGCCGGCCGCGCCATCAGCGGGACCGTCACCACCAGCGACGGCGCCACGCAGGCCTTCACCGGCGCGCGCGCCGAGGTGCTGGGGCATGGCCTGGGCGCTCGTTCGGTCAAGGGCACGCAGGAATGGCAGGCGCGCACGCGGGATCGGCTAGCCTGGTTGATGATGGCGGGGAACCCGGCGCCATTGTCGCTGCGGGCGACGGAGATCGGGCGGTACATGCCGATTCCGGAGGCGAGCGTCAGCACGAATCGGGATGACTCGCTGGCGTTGTGGCCGGCGGCGTACCAGCTGCAGGAGCTGTACCTGGACGCCACGCTACCCAGTCCCAGCGGTGGCGCGCCGCTGTCCCGGCGAGAGCACGGCGTGCTGGCCGTTCCGACCACGGCGGCGCCGGCGAGCGGTTTTCCAGTCGCCATCGCCATCAATGGCCATTGGGGCAGCGCCTGGAGAACCTTCGATCCGCAGGGGGGCATCTACTGGTACGGCGACAGCTTTGCCCGCCGCGGCTTCGTGGTGATCGCCGTCGACGTCGGCCACCGCCCGCTGGGCGATCGGCAGTCACTGTATACCGACATCCCCGACGGCGATGATCCGGCGGCGGGAAACGGCAATCATCCAGCGATCAAGGACCCGGGCCTCGACTCGCAGTGGGAGGAGGACGGCGAGCGCGCGTGGGACGTCATGCGCGGGATCGATTACGTGCTGGCCCGCCCCGACGTCGATCGCCAGCACGTCACCGTCGTCGGTCTCTCGATGGGGGGCGAGGTGACAGAGTGGGTGGGCGCGATCGACCAGCGCGTGCAGACCATCATCGCTGCCGGCGCTCCGCCCGATCTGTCGGTGATGCGCTATCACGGCAATCACCCCTGCTGGGCCTGGCTGCGGGGTGACGCGCGCGAGTTCTTCGACCCCGGCGATCTCGACGGGTTGGCCGCGCCCCACACCTTCGTGCGAGAGACCGGGTTGGTGGACGGATCCTTTTCCAGCCTGTCCACTCCGTTCGCGGGCGACAAGCAGAGCATCCGGCGCGTCCAGCCGGTGTTCGACGTGCTGGGCGGACGGCTGGTTCATTACCTGCACTACGACGCCCACACCTTCCACGTCGGCGAGCTGGCCTGGGGAACCACCGCTGCCCCCCTGGGCGTCACCACGCCGATGGAGGTCACCCGGCTGCCCGACGCGCCCTGGTCGACGGCGTGGGAGATCGACGAGAGTACGGAGGTGCTGACCCCGTCGCTGTACAACGAGGTTCAGCCGTAGCGCGCCGCTGCCGCTACTTGACGATCGCCGCGGCGACGGCGGTGGCCGCCTGGCCGGCGCCTTCCAGGAAGGAGCCCGGAAAGAGCCCCAGGAAGACGACCGCGATGGCGGTGATCAGCAGGCCCACGCGCGTCGACGCCGAATCGGTGGGGGCCAGCGGGCGGAGCGCGTCGCGGAAGTACATCGCCACCACGATGCGCAGGTAGTAATAGACGCTGATCACGCTGTTCAGCACGCCGGCCACGACCAGCATGTAAAGCTGCGAGTTCCCCGTCTCCATGGCGGCGCGGAAGAGATAGAACTTGGCGAAGAAGCCGCCGGTGGGCGGCACACCGCCCAGCGACAGCAAGAACAGCGTCATGGCCAGCGCGACCGCCGGCCGCGCCGCGCCCAGGCCGGCCCAGTCGTCGATGAACAGGCGTTCGTCCTGGCGGTTGCCGATCCAGGCCACGACGCCGAACACCCCGAGCGTCGTGAACGTGTACGCCAGCAGATAGAACAGCACCGCCGGCTTGGCCCCGTCGGCGCCCAGGCCCGCCGCGACGACGCCGATCAGGATGTAGCCGGCGTGGGAGATCGACGAGTAGGCCAGGAGCCGCTTGACGTTCTCCTGGCGGATGGCAGCCAGGTTCCCCAGCGTCATCGTCGCCACCGCCAGCACCGACAGCACCGACGCCCAGCCGGTGAAGTCGAAGACCAGCAGCGGGCTGCCGAACGCCGTCTCCAGCAGGCGCAGGATGCCGCCGAACGCCGCCGCCTTCACGCCCGCGGCCATGAAGCCGGTCACCGGCGTGGGCGCGCCCTCGTACGTGTCGGGCGCCCACATGTGAAAGGGCACCGCCGCGACTTTGAAGGCCAGCGCGACCAGGATGAAGTACTCGCCCAGGAAGAAGACGGGGCTCTTGGCGGCGTCGTTCACCCGGGAGGCGATCCCGGCATAGCCGAGCTGCCCGCCCGTGGTGCCGTAGACCAGCGCCATGCCGTAGACGAGAAATCCGGTGGCGAAGGCGCCCATCAGGAAGTACTTGATGGCTCCCTCGATGCTGCGCAGGTTGCGGCGCCAGCAGCCGGTCAGCACGTACGCCGCCAGCGACATGGTCTCGATCCCGATCAGCAGCGCCACCAGGTGGTTGGCGTGAACGACCATCATCATGCCGGCGCCGCCGAACAGGACCATGGCGTAGAACTCGCCGAACTCGAACCCCTGCTCGCGCAGGTAGGCAGGCGAGAACAGCAGCGTCAGCAGCGACGCCACCACGAACGCGCCGTCGAGGTACAGCGCCATCCGGTCGAGGACCAGCATCCCCTGGAACTGCGTCGACGGCGTGGCGGCGTCGCTCCACTGCGCCGCCAGCGCGCCCAGCGCCGCCACGCAGCCAGCGACGCCCAGCCAGGCCAGGCCCGTGCGGCTGCGCCCGTGCATGAAAGTCTCGGCCAGCAGGATCACGCAGCCCATGCCGATCAGGATCAGCATGGGGAGATAGGCCAGGATGTCGCCGCCGTTGAACGTCACGGGGTTCCCCCGCGCGCCGGCGCCGGCAGCGCCGCGGGCGCCCCGCCCGCTGCCGCCAGCGTCGGAAACACGTGCGCCGGCGCGTCGGGCGCGCGGCGCGCGTCAGCCAGCCGCTGGCCGTAGAGCGACAGATACGCCGCCACCGACTTCTCCGAGCGGTCGAGGATGGGCTTTGGCCAGATCCCCATCGCCAGCGCGGTGACGATGACGATGCCGAACACCCAGGTCTCGCGCCCGCCGATGTCGCGCATGTGCGACGACCGGTTCTCCGGCTTGTCGAGCGGACCGAACATCAGGCGCTGGTACATCGTCAAGAGGTACATCGCCGCCAGGATGACCGCCGAGGCGGAGATCGCGGTCAAGACCTGCGCCGCCGGGAACAGCTCGGGCAGGCCCGCCGCCGCCCAGGTCTTCTCGGCGGTGAACGCGCCGATCAGGATCAGGAACTCGCCGACGAAGCCGCACAGCCCCGGCAATCCCACCGACGCCAGGACGATCACCAGGAAGCAGGCGGCGAACACCGGCATCTTCGCCCACAGCCCGCCAAAGTCGGCCAGCTTGCGCGAGTGCCGCCGGTCGTAGAGCAACCCCACGCCCAGGAACAGCCCGCCCGTCGAGATGCCGTGCGCCAGCATCTGATAGATCGCGCCCTGCGTGCCGGCCATCGACAGCGTCATCAGCCCCAGCACCACGAAGCCGAGGTGCGACACCGACGAATACGCCACCAGCTTCTTGGCGTCGTCCTGCACGTACGCCATCAGCGCGCCGTAGACGATGCCGATGACCGCCAGGATCGCCAGCAGCGGGGCCGCCTCGGCCGCCGCCAGCGGAAACATCGGAATGGCGAAGCGCAGAAAGCCGTACGTCCCGAACTTCAGCATCACGCCCGCCAGGATCACCGAGCCGCCCGTCGGCGCCTCGACGTGCGCGTCGGGCAGCCAGGTGTGCAGCGGGAAAACCGGCACCTTGATCGCGAAGGCCAGCGCGAACGCCGCGAAGCACAGCACCTGCGGCAGGTGCGGCAGCGTCAGGTGCGACAGCGTCGTGTAGTCGAAGCTGAAGCTCCCGGTGGCCGCCCGGTACTGCGTGTAGAGGTAGAGGATCGCCACCAGCATCAGCAGCGATCCGAGCAGCGTGTAGATGACGAACTTCACCGCGGCATAGAGGCGCCGCTCGCCGCCCCAGATGCCGATGATGAAGTACATCGGGATCAGCATCAGCTCCCAGAAGACGTAGAAGACGAACAGGTCCAGCGCCACGAACGCGCCCAACATGCCCGCCTCCAGCACCAGCATGGCGACCGTGAACTCGCGCACGCGGATGTTGCGGATGCCGATCGCCTGCGGTGACAGCAGCGTCAGCGGCATCAGGAACGTCGTGAGCAGCACCAGCCACAGCGAGATCCCGTCGACGCCCAGGTGGAACCGGATGCCCAGCTGATCGATCCAGACGCGATTGACCTCCAGCTGGAACCCTGACTGGGACGGATCGAAGTCCGGCAGGATGAACAGCGAGACCAGGAACGTCACCAGCGCCGTCCCGAGGCCGAGGCCGCGATGAACCGCCTCCTCCTCGCGCGGGACCAGCATCACCAGCGCGGCGCCGAACAGCGGCAGAAGCGTGATCCAGGCCAGGATGCCCATCAGGGAACCTCGACGGTGCGGGTGAGGCTGGACTCGGTGCCCCAGCGCGGGTCGACGACGTGGACCTTGATCTCGTAGCGGCCCGGCTTGTCGTAGGAGAAGTGCGCCTCGGGGTTGGTCCCCTTGCTGTCGGTCTTGCCGTCGCCGTTGAAGTCGAACGCGTACTCGAGGGGCCGCGCCGACGAGCGTCCCCCGCGCCGGGCGTCGACGTCGACCGAACGCCCGCTGACGCGCACCTTCAGCTCGCCCGGCGTCGTCGGGCGGGTGGCGAAGACCACGGTCAGCGCCACGCCGATGGCGAACACCGCCATGTACCGCTGGCCGTCGCCGGTCTGGAATATACGCGCGACGCGCCCCGCGACGTCGACGACGGCGCCCAGTCCCTCGACCAGCAGCTTGTCGATGATGATGCGATCAACCATGTAGTAGAGCGCGCCCGCCAGGCGTTTGATCGGGCGGATGAAAAGGAAGTCGTACAGCTCGTCGATGCGGAACTTGTCGCGCACCAGCTGAACGAACCCCGGAAACCTCTGGCCGAACGCGATCGCCGGCTGGCGAAAGCCGCCGCCGTAGAACCGATACGCGAGCGCGATGCCCCCGAGCGCGATCACCGTCGAGACGATCATGAAGATGATCTCGGTGGAGTTCCGAACAACCAGCTCGGGACCCAGCACTGGCTCCAGCTCGTGGCCGAGCAGGTTCCACTCCGGATGATCGAACAGCCCCGTGGGCGCGCCAACCAGCCCGCTCAGGGCGGCGCCGATCGCCAGGATGACCAGCGGCGCCACCATGACGCCGGGCGATTCGTGAATGTGGTGCTGGACGTCTTGCGGCGCGCGCGTGCTGTCGCCGCTGAAGACCAGGAAATAAAGGCGCGACATGTAGAAGGCGGTCCCCAGCGCCGCCGCCATCAGCATCGTCCCCACCAGCTTGCCGACCCACGCCAGATCAGCGCCGTAGATCTCGGTCGAGAACGCGCCCGCGATGATGGCGTCCTTGGAGAAGAAGCCCGAGAAGATCGGGAGGCCGCAGATCGCCAGCCAGCAGCCGAAGAACACGGCGTGCGTCCAGGGCATCTTCTTGCGCAGGCCGCCCATGATCCGGATGTCGCCGGAGCCGCTCATGGCGTGCATCACCGACCCGGCGCACAGGAACAGGCCGGCCTTGAAGAACGCGTGCGTGTAGAGGTGAAAGACGCCCGCCTCGAAGTTGCCGGTGCCGACGCCCGCGAACATGAACCCCAGCTGGCTGACCGTCGAGTAGGCCAGCACGCGCTTGAAGTCGTTCTGCGCGAACCCGATGATCGCCGCGAACAGCGCCGTCGCCGCCCCGATGACGGCGACGATGGCCATCGCGGCCGGCGCCATCAGATACAGCACATGCAGGCGCGCCACCATGTACACGCCGGCCGTCACCATGGTGGCGGCGTGGATCAGCGCGGAGACCGGCGTGGGGCCGGCCATGGCGTCGGGAAGCCAGACGTAAAGCGGGATCTGCGCCGACTTGCCGGTGGCGCCGATGAAAAGGAACAGACAGACCCAGAAGGCGGCCGTCTGCCCCCACAGGGGCTGCATCAGCGCGGGACCGGGGTGCAGCTCCGTGAAGCTGAGCGTCCCCGTGTACTGATAGAGGAGGAACATCCCCAGCAGAAAGCCGAAGTCGCCGATGCGGTTGGTGATGAACGCCTTCTTGCCCGCGTCGGCGTTGGCGTTGTCGGTGTACCAGAAGCCAATCAAAAGATAGCTGCAGAGGCCGACGCCCTCCCAACCGACGAACATCACCGGCAGGTTGTCGCCCAGGACCAGCACCAGCATGGCGCCGCAGAACAGGTTCAGGTAACCGAAGAAGCGCGCGATGTCCGGCTCGTCGGCCATGTAGCCCGACGCGTAGACGTGAATGAGGAAGCCGATGAACGTGATGATCAGGCACAGCAGGCCCGACAGCGCGTCCAGGCGGAACGCCAGATCGATCTTCAGCTCGCCGGCGCCGAACCACGACCAGACGACGTCGCGCAGGCCGCCCGCCTCCGCCGCCTCCGGCAGCCGGGCGAAGAAGGCGTCCAGCGACACCAGGCAAGAGGCGGCGATGGCGGTGGCGGCCACCAGCACGACGGTGTCGCGCTTCCAGCGCCGCCCGAACAGCAGCAGCAGCGCCGCCCCCAGGAAGGGCAAGAGCGGGATCAGGCGAAGGTTGAAATCCATGACGGCGGTGCCCTCAGCGCTTCATCAGGGACGCTTCGTCCAGGTTGACGGTCTGGCGGCTGCGGAACAGGCCGACCAGGATGGCCAGCCCCACCGCCGCCTCGGCCGCCGCCAGCGCGATGATGATGAAGGCGAACACGTGCCCCTTCTCGTCGCCCAGCGCGCGCGAGTAGGCCAGGAGCGCCAGGTTGCCGGCGTTCAGCTGCAGCTCGATGCCCATGAGGACGATGATGGCGTTCCGGCGCAGCAGCACGCCGCCCGTCCCGACCAGGAACAGCACGAACGACAGCGTCAGGTAGTAATGCGTCGGCATGCTAGTGGTGCCCCCCGGCCTGGTGCCCCGGCGCCGCTGCCGCCTCCGCCAGGGCGTCGGCGGGGGCGGGATACGGCGCGTGCGCCATCTCCTCGATCGCCTTGCGCCGCTCGGCGGCGATCTCGGCCGCGACCTCCTTCTGGTGGGAGCGCGAGATGACGACGCCGCCGACAATCGCCACCAGCAGGAGCAGCGAGATCGCCTCGAACGGGTAGAGAAATTCGCGGAACAGGAGCTGCCCGATGGCGGCGACCGTGCCGAAGCTGTCGGGCACGCGCGGCGGCGCGCCCGAGCCCGGCGAATCGACCACCACGCGCACGAAGACGCGCGTCAGGTAGACGCCGGCGAACACGCCCAGCGCCCGCGTGATGAGGCCGCGCGCCGTCACCGGCGTGACCTCCTCGCGGTTCAGGATCATCACCACGAAGATGAACAGCACCATGATGGCGCCGGCGTAGACGAGGATCTGCAGCACCGCCAGGAAGTGCGCCGACAGCGACGCGTACACGGCGGCCAGCGCGAAGAACGTCCCCACCAGCGACATCACCGCCGTCACCGGGTTGCGCCGGGTCATGGTGAACAGCGCCCCGCCCACGACCCACGCCGCCAGGACCCAGAAGGTCAGCTGCTGTCCCAAGCTGGCTTCCATGCCGCTAAGCCGCCTTTCTCAACTTCTGCTCGAAATCGGCGCGGAACTTGGTCAGGAACCCCAGCATGGGCCAGGCCGCCGCCTCGCCCAGCGGGCAGATGGTGTTGCCGGCGATGCCATGGGCGATGTTCGCCATCAGGTCGACGTCGCCCGGGCGTCCGTCGCCCTCCGCGAGGCGCGTGCACACGCGCGCCAGCCAGCCGGTCCCCTCGCGACAGGGGGTGCACTGGCCGCAGGATTCGTGGGCGTAAAAGCGCATGATGCGCGCGCACAGCGCCACCACGTCGGTGCTGTCGTCGAACACCACGACGCCGCCCGAGCCGGCCATGGTCTTGAGTCGCCGCCCGCCGCCCATGTCGAACGGCACGCCGGGCTTGACCTCGACGTCCTTGATACGCGGATCGGTCATGAGGGCGTCGAACTCGACCGGCACGTCGATCTCCTGGGCGTCGAGAGGCGGCATCGAGCTGCCGCCCGGGATCAGCCCCTTGAGCGTCCGTCCGCCCGGGATGCCGCCGCACACGTCGTAGATGACGTCGCGAAACGGAATCCCCATCGGCAGCTCATAGACGCCCGGCTTCTTGACGTGGCCGGAGACGCACACGATGCGCGTGCCGCCCGACTTCGGCGTCCCCAGCTTGGCGAACCACTCGCCGCCCTTCACGACGATGTCGGGGATGTTCATCAGCGTCTCGACGTTGTTGACGATGGTCGCCTGCTGAAACAGCCCCTTGACCGCCGGGAACGGCGGCTTCAGGCGCGGCCAGCCGCGCTTGCCCTCGAGCGAGTTCAGAAGCGCCGTCTCCTCGCCGCAGATGTACGCGCCCGCGCCCCGGTGCAGCGTGATTTCCAGCTTGAACGGACCGCCGCCCGCGCCCGCGGCGAGCTCGCGGCCCAGGTAGCCGCCGGCGTACGCCTCGTCCAGCGCGGCCTGGACGATGCGCGCCTCACGCATCATCTCGCCGCGAATATAGATGTACGCGTGCTTGCAGCCGAGCGCGTACGACGCGATGGCCATCCCCTCGATCAGAAGGTGCGGGTCGTACGCCAGAAGCTCGCGGTCCTTGCAGGTGCCGGGCTCCGACTCGTCGGCGTTCACCACCAGATAGACGGTGCGCGCCTCCTTGGGGATGAACGACCACTTCATCCCGGTTGGAAAGCCGGCGCCGCCGCGCCCGCGCAGGTTCGACTTCTTCACCTCGTCGGTGATGGCGGCCGGGGCCAGCGTCAGCGCCTTGCGGAACGCCTGCCAGCCGCCGCGATCGACGTAGACCGACAGCTTGTGGCTGCCGTCCACGCCGAAGTTCTTGGTGACGATCTTGACGTCCTTGGCGTCCTGCCAGCTCATGCGCGCGCCCTCATGTCGCTGTTCACGACGTCCGTCACGTTTTGGCCCCGGGACCGACGCCCATCAACGTGCGGCGGTTGGGATCGACGGGCGATTCCATTCGCTGCCGTTCCTGCCAGCGCCGGCGCAGGTCGTCCAGGATGGCGTCGACCTTCTTCTCGGTGAGGTCGAGAAAATAGTCGTTCCCGCAGATCATCATCGGCGCGTTCGCGCAGGCGGCCAGGCACTCTTCCTCGACGATCGTGAAGGCGCCGTCGGGCGTCGTCTCGCCCGCCTTGATGTCCAGCTTCTTCTCGATGTAGCGAAGGATGTCGTACCCGCCGCGCAGCATGCACGAGACGTTGGTGCACACCATCAGCTCGTTCCGCCCGTGCTTTTCGCGGTGGAACATCGTGTAGAAGGTGATCACGCCGAACACGTGGGCGGGCGACAGCTCCAGCGTCTTGGCCACCAGCTCCAGCGCCTCGTCCGGCAGATAGCCGAACTGGTCCTGCGCGACGTGCAGGACCGGCAGCAGCGCCGCCTGCTTCGTCGGGTACTGCGCCAGCAACCGATCGATGAGCTCCTTCGACTGCGCTGAGAATTCGAGCGGCATGAGGTGATAAGCCGCGGGAAAGCTAGGAGAAACGAAATCGCCTGTCAACAGCTGTCGCTCCCGGCGCTGGCGCGCTGGAAGAAGACGAAAGCCCGCGGGCGTTAACCGAGATACGCGGCGATCACCTTTTCGTTCGCGCGCAGCTCGCCGGGGGTCCCCTCGACAGCGATGCGGCCGCGCTCCATGACGTAGGCGTGGTCGGCGACGGCCAGCGCCGCCCTGGCGAACTGCTCGACCAGCAGCATCGTCATTCCCTCCTGTTTCAGGCGCTCGATCGTGCGGAAAACCTCCTGGACGATCACCGGGGCCAGGCCCATCGACGGCTCGTCCAGCAGCATCACCTTCGGCTTGGCCATCAGCGCGCGGCCGATGGCCAGCATCTGCTGCTCGCCGCCCGACAGCGTGCCGGCCGGTTGGCGGCGCCGCTCGCCCAGGCGGGGAAACAGCTGATACACGCGCTGCAGCTCGGCGGCGGCCCGGGCTTTGTAGCCAAAATAGCGCGGCAGCCACCGGAAGCCGCCGAGGAGGAGGTTGTCCTCGACCGAGAGTGGCCCGAACACCTTCCGCCCCTCGGGCGCGTGCGCCAGCCCCAGCCGCGCGATGCGCGACGCCGCCAGACCATTCACCGGCGCCCCGTCCAGCGTCACCGTTCCCCGGCTCGGCTGGATGAGACCGCTGATCGCCCGCATGGTCGTCGTCTTGCCGGCCCCGTTCGCGCCGATGAGCGCGACGACAGTGCCCGCCTTCACCGTCAGCGCGACGCCGGAGAGGACCTGGCTCTGCCCGTAACCGGCATGCAGATCAGCCACGACCAGCATCAGCGGTCGGCTCCAGCCGCGTCCGCCGCGTCCGCCGGCCTCACCTCGACCTCGCCAAGGTAGGCCTCGATCACCTGCGGGTGGCGTTTCATCTCGGCGGGCGTCCCCTCGGCGATCACCTTGCCGCCGTCCAGGACCGTGACGACGTCGCAGAGGCCGCTCACCACGTCCATGTGGTGCTCGATGAGGACGATGGTGACGCCGCGGTCGCGCACGCGCCGGATGATCTCCATCTGCCGGACGATGTCCGGGCGCGAGAGGCCCGCCGCCGGCTCGTCGAGCAGCAGCACCTCCGGCTTGCGGGCCACCGCGCGCGCGATCTCCAGGAACCGCTGCGCGCCGTAGGTGAGCTCGCGGGCCGGCGTCCGCGCCTCGGCGCCCAGGCCCACGAAGTCCAGCAGCGCCAGCGCGTCGGCCTGGGCGCGCCGCTCCTCGCGCCGGGCCAGCCCCAGCAGCACCAGCGGCAGCGCGCGCGACCGCGGATAGGCCGCGCGCAGCGCCACCATCACGTTCTCCAGCGCCGTCAGCCCGCCGAAGAGCTGCAGGTTCTGGAACGTGCGCGCCACGCCGGCGCGCGCCGTCGTGAGCAGGCTCCCGCGCGGCAGCGACCGCCCGCCGAGCAGCAGCTCGCCCTCGGTCGGCGCATACAGGCCCGACACGACGTTGACCAGCGTGCTCTTGCCCGATCCGTTGGGCCCGATGAGGCCGTGCACCTCCCCCGCCCGGACCGTCAGCGAGACACCGTCGACGGCTCTGACGCCGCCGAAGTGGCGCCGCACGTCGCGCAGCTCCAGCACGACCGGCGCTGCGCTCGATCCGCCCGTCGCGGGCGCGCGCCGCGCCGGCAGCACCGCCTCCAGCGGCGACATCGCCGGCAGCGGCTCGGGCGGGATCTTGAACAGCCGCGAGAGGAACTGCCCGGCGAACCCCATCAGCCCCTCCGGCAACCCCACGACGACCGAGAACAGCAT
>DATKEU010000312.1:0-5205 GCA_035544495.1 Polyangia bacterium
TGACTTTCATCGGCGGGTGTTTACCACGGCGCCCCGAGAGGATCCTGCACGCCTGGTCGGATCCGACGGTGAATCGACCCGCGGCCGGGCGGGCGATCGCCGCCGTCTGACGCGCCGTCGGCGTTCCGCGTAATGTCGCAAAAGAGAGCTTGATCCGTCGACGTGATGGAGAGACGTTAGCCGCTCTGACGGTTCGCCGATGACCACCGCCGACAAACCCGACAGCGATTCTCCGTCGCCGACCGCGCCGTCCGGCGCGCCGGACGGCGGCGGCGCGGCGCCGGCGGAGTCGGACATGGCGCTGGTCGAACGGGCGCGCAACAAGGACTTCGCGGCCTTCGAAGAACTGGTCGGCCGTTACGAGGACAAGGTCTTTCGCCTGGCCTATCGCTTCGTGCGCAACGAGAGCGAGGCCAAGGAGATCCTGCAGGACACGTTCCTGTCGATCTGGCGCAAGCTGGACACGTTCAAGGGCGACGCGCAGTTTTCCAGCTGGGTTTACCGGGTGGCGGCCAACGCGGCACTGATGCGCCTGCGCTCGCAGCGGCGGCACCCGGAGGTGTCGACCGAGGATCTGCCGGCGGGATTTCTGGACCAGCAGCAGTACGGCCAGATCCTGTCGCCCGGCGACAACTGGGCGCGCCGCCCCGACGACGAGCTGCAATCGGACGAGCTGCGCCGGCACATCCAGGCGGCGGCGGACGCGCTGCCCGAGATCTACCGGACGGTCTTTCTCGTCCGCGACGTCGAGGGGCTGTCGACGGAGGAGACGGCGGAGATGCTCGGGATCTCCGTGCCGACGGTCAAGACCCGCCTGCACCGCGCGCGCATGGCCCTGCGCCAGTCGATCGCCGCCTATTTCGGGAAAAAATAGCGCCTGGACGTCCGGCCGCTGCCGGCGCCGGTCGGGGCTATAATCCTCGCGGCGATGATGCGTGGGCGTGGCACGGCCGGCGCGAGACCCGTGGGCGGCGCGCCGGCGGTGCTGGCGTTCGCGTGGGCGCTGGCGGCGTCCGGCGCACTGGCCGGCGAGACGCCGGCGCCGCCCGCCAGCGCGGGCGCGCCAGCGGGCGCCGGCACCAACGAACGATCGCCCGCAACCACCACCGACGCCGACGCCGACGGCTTCTTCGATCGAATCCTGCGCGGCGAGCATGCGCGCCTGGTGGCGCTCGCGGGGCGCCCCGAAGCGGTGGTTCCGCTGGCGGCGATCGCGTCGCTGGTCGACGATCTGCCGCCCGCGGCCGTCGAAGGCGCGGTTCGCGCCGTCGCCGACGATCGCGCGTCGGATCCGCTGGTGGCGGCGCAGGCGACCCTGCTCCTGGCCGAGCGCCTGGACGCGCGCGGCGAGGCCAGCGAGGCGGAGCGGCGGCGAGGAGCGCTGGGGCTCTTGCGGCGCCCGTGGGTGGTGGGACCGTTCGGCGACGGGCGGGACAGCTTCGCGCAGGCGTTTGCCCCCGAGGTGGAGGGCGGAGTCGTCGATCCGGCGCGGCGCTACGCCGGCAAGGAGCGCGAGGTCTCCTGGCGCGCGGGCGGAGCGGCCGTGCGACAGGGGGCGCTGCTTCTCGATGGGCTGTTGCGCCCGAACACGCAGACGGCGGCGTACGTGGCGTGGGCCGTCAGCGCCGATCGGGCGCGAGCGGCGGTTGTGCGCATCGGATCGCCGGGGCCGTTCAAGCTGTGGGTCAACGGGCAGCTGGTGGTCGCGCGCGACGTCGTCCGCGCGGTGGCGCTTGATCAGGACGCGGCGGCCGTGCGCTTGCGGCGCGGGGACAACCGCATCCTGATGAAGACCGTGGTCAGCGACGGCGCCTGGCGCCTCTTGGTGCGGCTGACCGACGACGCCGGGCGGCCCGTCGCCGGCATCGACGAGAAAGAGGCGGCCCGGATCGCGACGCCCGCCGCCCACGCCGGGCCGGCGGTGGCCCGGGTGGTGGCGGCGGCACCGCGAACGCTGGAGGCGTTGCTGCGCGCGCGGGCGGCGGCCGCGCCGGCGGGCGCCGCGGGGATGGCGGCCTGGCTGGATCTGGGGCGTTTCCTCGCCTGGAACACGCCCGCCGATCGCGACGCGCGCGCCGACGCGGCGGCGCTGGAGCAGGCCGTGCGGCGCGCGGAGGCCCCGAAGACGGGAGGAGCGCGCTCACAGCCGCCGCCGGAGCTGCTTCGTTTGTCGCTCGAAACCTGGTCGGCGCTGGCCGACGTCGCCCGCGACGACGACGAGCGCCGGCGGGCGCTGGAGCGCGCGGCGGCCGTGGGGGCGGGCCTCGAGGACGACGGCGGCCGGGCGGCGTACGCGCTGGTGCTGGCCAAGCTGGGCGACGTGGCCCGGCAGCAGCGACACGACACCGTCGCCATCGAGCGCTGGCGACAGGCGCTTCGCGCCGACGCCGGTTGCTGGCCGGCGCAGGTGGCGCTGGCCGAGGATGAACAGTCGGCGGGTCTGACCCAGGCGGCGACGGCGCGCCTGGAAGCGCTGCCGGCGGGGCTGCGCGCGGTCCGGCGCGTGGGCATGGCTCTGGTCCGGCAATGGCAGACCGGTGATCGTCACGATCTCGCCGACCCCCTGCTGGCCGAGCTGGCGCGGGCGCGCCAGGACGACGCGGAGATCGCGCACCAGCTGTCGTTGCGTGCGCGCCAGCGCGGCGAGGCGGCGGCCGCGGTGGCGGCGCTTCGCCGCGCCGCCGCCTGGCGTCCGGAGCTCTCGGGCCTGACGGTGGATCTGGCGCGCGCCCTGGAGGGGAACGGCGATCGCGAGCAGGCGCTGGCGTCGCTGCGGGCGCTGGCGGCGCGCCTGCCCGACGACGCGCCGGCGCAGGCGCAGCTTGGCAAGCTGCTGCTGCGCATGGGCAAGCGCGAGGAGGCGCGGCAGCACCTGGCGCTGGCGGTGGCGCTCAAGCCGCAGGACGCGACGCTGCGCCGGTTCGCCGCCCGCGCCGCACAGGACGCCGGCGCGCCCGCCGACGAGCCGGGCGAGGATCTGGCCCGGCGGTACGCCGCCGATCCGCTGACGGTGGTGCCGCCGTCGTGGCAGTGGGCCGCCACCGAAAAAGGTACGACCAATCAATCGGGAACCCTGGGAGGGTTCCCGAGCCCTCCCGCGATGGAATCCGATCGGGCCAAGCCCGATCTCCTTCCACGCGATCCGGCGCTGGTGCTGCTCGATCGGCGCGTGGTGCGCGTGCACAGCAACGGGCTGGCCGACACCTTCGCGCAGCGGGTGGTCGCCGTCGCCACTGATCACGGCGCCGAGGAGAACAAGGAGTTTCTCGTCCGCTATCAACCGGGCGCCGAGGAGGTCGAGATCCGCCAGGCCCGCATCTACCGCCGCGCACCCGGCGGGGAGGTGCAGATCCTGGAGGCGGCCGACCGCGACGACCGCGATCTCTCCGAGCCCTGGTACGGGCTTTATTACGACGAGCGCGCGCAGGTGGTGCGGTTCGAGGGCCTGCGCGCCGGCGACGTGCTGGACGTCGAGTACGCGGTCGTCGACACGTCGAACGAGAACGAGATGTCCGAATACTTCGGCGATCTGCAGTTCCTGGCCGAGCCCATCCCCAAGCTGCGCTGGGACTACACGCTGATCGGACCCAAGGACCGCGTCTTTTACACCAACACGCCGCGCGCGCCGACCCTGGAGCAGAGCCGCGCCGACGAGGGCGCCGACCAGGTGCTGCGCTTCGCCGCCCACGACCTGCCGAAGATCGACGTCGAGCCGGCCATGCCCGGCTATGCCGAGGTCTCGCCCTACCTGCACGTCAGCACGTACGCGCGCTGGTCCGACGTGGGGGCCTGGTACTGGCGCCTGGTGGCCGAGCAGCTGGCCGCCGACGAGACGCTGCGCCAGGCGGCGCGCGGCGCCGTCACGCCCGCGATGTCCGAGCGCGAGAAGGTGCGCGCCATCCACGGCCTGGTGCTGACCGGCACGCGCTACGTGGGCCTGGAGTTCGGCATCCACGGTTTCAAGCCCTACAAGGTCACGCAGGTGCTGTCGCGCCGCTTCGGCGACTGCAAGGACAAGGCGGCGCTGATGGTGGCCTTCCTGCGCGCCGTCGGCGTCGACGCGGAGATGGTCCTGCTGCGCACGCGCCGCGCCGGCCGCATCGATCCGCAGCCGGCGTCGCTGGCCGTGTTCGATCACGCGATCGTCTACGTGCCCAAGCTGGACATCTACCTCGACGGCACGGCGGAGTTCTCCGGCATGGACGAGCTGCCGAGCCAGGACCAGGGCGTGATGGGCCTGCGGGTCAGCGCGCGCGGCACTGCGCTGGTGGAGACGCCGGTGGCGCCGTCCGCGCGCAACCGCGCCCGCCGCCGCTGGACGATCGACCTCGAACCAAGCGGACAGGCGCGCGTCGACGAGGTGCTGACCATCGCCGGCCAGGCGGCGGCCGACTGGCGCGAGCACTATCAGACGCCTGGCGAGCGCCTGGATCGCTACGGCAAGGTCTGGACGGCGCGCAACCCGGGCGCGGCGCTGCAGAAGCTGGAGATGCCGGGCATCGAGGATCGCGGCCGCCCCGTCGAGGTTCACGCGGTGGCCGTCGTCCCGCACTTTGGCGTAGCGGAGGCGGACCACGCCCTGTCGCTGCCGATCACCGCGCGCGACGGCGACTTCGTGCGCGCGTACGCGCGGCTGTCGGCGCGCACGCAGGACCTGGTGATCGCCTATCCCTGGCAGCACGACGAGGAGCTGATCTTTCGCTTCGCGCCGGCCATGAAGATCGAGCACCTGCCGTCGGCGCGCACGGTGACCTCCGCGTTCGGGCGTTTTCGCCTGGACGTCGAACAGGACGGCCCCGGCCGCGTGCGCGTGCGCTCGGCGCTGGACGTGACCCACCACCGGCTGGGTGCCGCCGAGTACCCGCGCTTCCGCGAGTTCCTGGGCGCCGTCGACGCCGCGCTGGCCGACCATCTGCTGGTGCGGGCGGATCCCTCGTGAGGTTCTCCGCCTTCGAGCTGGCGGCGGCCGCCGTCGCGCTGGGCCTGGCCGGCTGCGCGACGTTCGGCGGCGCGGGCGGGCGCGAGCGCTGGTCGGCGGACGCGACGGCGGGTTGGCGGGCTCTCGTCGACGGGCGTGGCGATCAAGCGGCGGTGGCGTTCGGCGGCGGCGCCGCGGAGCCGGCCGACGACCCGATCGCGGCGTTCGGGCGCGGCACGCTGGCCTACGATCGCGGCGATCGCCCGCGCGCGCTGGGCGAATTCCTG
>DATKEU010000313.1:0-2223 GCA_035544495.1 Polyangia bacterium
GCGCTTTCCGCGCTGCCGCCCGCCACGCGCGCGGCGGTGATTGAGCTGGGCGTGGTCGCCGATGCCGACGTTCCGGCGCTCTTCCACCTGGCCAGCGTCGTGGCTTTGCCGTCGCTGCACGAAGGATTCGGGCTGGCTGCGCTGGAAGCGCTGGCCGCCGGCATCCCGCTGGTCGCCTCGGGCCAGCGGCCGTTCACGGAATTTCTCGATCCATCGTGCGCCACGCTGATCGACCCATACAGCGTGGCATACATCGCCGATGGTCTCCGGCGCGCGCTGGAGGCGCCCGCCGCTCAGTGCGCGGCGGGCCGACGACGGGCACGCAAGCACTCCTGGTCGGCCGTCGCGGCCGCGCACGCATCCTCGTATGAAAGGACGATCGACGATGCCCGAGATGCACTTCCTCGTTCGCTGGCCTGACGGTGACGAGATGCGCTGCTATTCGCCGTCGCTGGTGGTGCGCGACTTTCTGGAGGTCGGACGGTCCTATCCCGTCGCGGAGTTCGTGGACAAGAGCCGCACGCTGTTTCACATCGCCTCCGAGCGGGTGCGCGCCAAATACGGGTACGCGTGCTCCGCGGCGCTGGACCAGCTGGCGAAGCTGGAGGAACGCGCGGCCGGTTGCGACGGCGGCGCGCCCGTGACCGTGCTGGCGTTCGAGCTGCCGGCCGGCTTCGAGGCGCCGCGTGGGTGAGCAGGCCGCGCCAGCCGGGATCGGCGATCGCCATCAGGTGGTGGTGATTGGCGGTGGCCAGGCTGGCCTGGCCATCAGCTATTGCCTCAAGCAGCACGGGATCGAACACGTGGTGCTGGAGAAGCACCGCGTGGCTCACGAATGGCGCGAGCGGCGCTGGGATTCGTTCTGTCTGGTGACGCCCAACTGGCAATGCCGCCTGCCCGGGCACCCGTATCGCGGCCCGGAGCCGACCGGCTTCATGGGCAAGGACGCTATCGTGCAATACGTGCTCGACTACGTGCGCTCGTTCCAGCCACCGCTGTTCGAGGGCGTCGCCGCCACGGCGTTGCGGCCGATCGCCGCGGGCGGATTCTTGCTGGAAACCACCGCGGGCTCCTGTCGCGCCGAGCAGATCGTGGTGGCCACCGGCGGCTACCACATCCCGCAGATCCCGCGCCTGGCCGAGCGGATCCCCGACGACATCCTGCAGATTCATTCTTCCGCTTACCGTCGTCCGGAAGCGCTGCCACCCGGCGAAGTGCTGGTGGTCGGATCGGGCCAATCGGGGTGCCAGATCGCCGAGGACCTGCACCTCGCCGGCCGGCGCGTGCACCTGTGCGTGGGCAGCGCGCCGCGCACGGCCCGCCGTTACCGCGGCCGCGACGTCGTCGAGTGGCTGGAGCAGATGGGCTATTACACGCTGCCCGTCGAAGAGCACCCTCTGAAGGAACGTGTCCGCGCCAAAGCCAATCACTATGTCACCGGGCGCGACGGCGGCCGCGACATCGACCTGCGCCAGCGCGCCCGCGAAGGAATGCGTCTTTACGGCCGCTTGCTGGCCGCGCGCGACGCACGCCTGACCTTTGCCGACGATCTGGCGCGCAACCTCGATCAGGCGGACGCCGTCTGCGAGAGCATCAAGACCACCATCGACACCTTCATCGCCCGCGAGAACATCGACGCGCCCACGGAAGCCCGCTATGTGCCGGTCTGGGAACCAAGCGAGCCAGCCGCCGCCCTGGACCTGCGGCACGCCGACGTCACGTCGATCATCTGGAGCACGGGTTTTCGCGCTGACTATCGCTGGATCGACGTACCGATCTTCAACGGCAGCGGCTATCCCGTCCATCACCGGGGCGTGACCGCCGCCTTCGGTCTGTATTTCATCGGGTTGCCCTGGCTGCACACCTGGGGCTCGGGGCGCTTCTCCGGCGTCGCCGTTGATGCCGGCCATCTGGCCGATCAGATTCAGCGCCGGCTGCAGGCGGCGCCAGCGCCGCGCGCTTTCGCAGCCAACGAGCTCGCGCTCGGGTCCTAGAACCAGTCAATAGTCAGGCTATTTTTTCTTGCGCCGGCTGGACCGCCGCCCCTTCGGGGCGATGACCGCGCCGGGCAATTGCCGCGGCAAGCGGATCTCCAGAGTGGTCCTGTCGCCGATCGATCGCGCTTTCAAAGTGCCCTGGTGAGCGGCCACGATCTCGCTGGCGATGTAAAGACCGAGACCGAGATTGCCGGTCTTGGATTTCTCGTGCAGCTTGGCTCTCCGG
>DATKEU010000314.1:0-3866 GCA_035544495.1 Polyangia bacterium
TGGCAAACAGTACCGCGTCAGCGAGGGCGAGATCGTGCGCGTGGAGAAGCTGGCCGGTCCCGCCGGGTCGAAGATCTCGTTTGGTCCCCTGCTGTTCGCCGACGACGGCGGCAGCGTCTCCGTCGGCCAGCCCACCGTGGCGGGCATGACCGTCGAGGCCGAGATCGTCGAGCAAGGTCTGGGCAAGAAGATCGTGCTCTTCAAGTACAAGCGCCGGAAGAGCTATCGCCGCAAGGGCGGCCATCGCCAGCCGTTCACGGCGCTCAAGATCACCTCCATCCGACCCGGCGCCTGAGCGCGGCTCACGGAGAAGTCATGGCACACAAGAAAGGTCAAGGCAGCTCTCGCAACGGCCGCGATTCCAACGGCCAGCGGCGCGGGGTCAAGCGCTATGGCGGCGAGACCGTCCTGGCCGGCAACATCCTGGTCCGCCAGGTCGGGACGACGATTCACCCAGGCGTTCACGTCGGCATGGGCCGCGACTTCACGCTGTTCGCGCTCAAGACCGGCGTGGTCAAGTACGCGAAGTCCGGCGCGCGCACGGTCTGCAGCATCACCCCCAGCGCGAACTAGCCGTTCGCGGCCTCTCGGCCGATGCAATTCGTCGACGAGGCCCGCATCTTCGTTCGCGCTGGCGCGGGAGGCAAGGGCGCCGTCGCCTTCCGGCGCGAGAAGTACGTCCCCAAGGGCGGCCCCTCGGGCGGCGACGGCGGCGACGGTGGCAGCGTCGTGCTGGTCGTCGACGGCGGGCTGTCCACGCTGCTCGACTTTCGTTACCGCAAGGAATACGCCGCGCCCGCCGGCCAGGCGGGCGCCAACAAAGATAGATACGGTCGGGCCGGCGCCGACCTGGTGCTGCGGGTGCCGCCCGGTACCCAGGTCTTCGACGAGCAGAGCGAGACGGTGCTCGCCGATCTGCGCGCCGACGGCGAGCGCTTCGTGGTCGCCGCCGGCGGCCAGGGTGGGCGCGGCAACATGCACTTCGCCACGCCCACCGATCGCGCCCCCCGCCGCGCCGAACCCGGCACGCCCGGGCAGGAGCGCGCCGTCCGCCTGGAGTTGAAGCTGCTGGCCGACGTCGGTCTGCTGGGATTTCCCAACGTCGGCAAGTCGTCGCTGATCGCGCGCATCTCTGCGGCGCGCCCCAAGATCGCCGACTATCCCTTCACCACGCTGGTGCCGAACCTGGGGATGGTGCGCCTGTCAGGCGATCGCTCCCTCGTCGTCGCCGACGTCCCCGGCCTGATCGAAGGCGCGCACGAGGGCGCCGGCCTGGGCACCCGCTTTTTGCGCCACCTGGAACGCACGCGCGTCCTCGTTCACCTGCTCGACGCCAGCGCCGGTCCCGGACGCACGCCGCTGCGCGACTGGCAGACTCTGAACCGCGAGCTGGCGCTTTACGACCCGGAGCTGGCGGGGCGGCCGCAGATCGTGGCGGTGAACAAGATCGACATCCCGGAAGTTCGGCGCCTGCGCGCGCGGCTGGCAGCCCCCTTCCAGCGGCGCGGGATCGATCTGCGGTTCATCAGCGCCGCCACCGGCGAGGGCGTTCCTGAGCTTCTGGAAGCCGCGTGGGATCTGCTCAAACAGGAGAGAGCGCGCGTGGCCCAGCAGGCGCAGGCAACGCCCGCCGGCTGAGCGCGGTCGTTCGTCATTGGTGGTTGTTTTTGCGGCTGGCGGTCGCAGCTTGCAGGCGCCCGCGCGCTTTACATTCATTCGATCCCCGCAGGTGATCCCCGTAAGTCGTCCACGTAAGCCCGCGAGAATTGACCCGCCTTGTCGCTCCTGATATAGAGAAAACGCTCGGGAGTCCCTCTTTAGCTCGCATCACGCCCGCTAACCGTAACCGCATACGGAGTCACCCATGACATCGCCGCGTACCGCATTTTCGCGTGGGGGTCCCCGCGCGCTGGGCGTGCTCTCCGCGTCCGTGGTCTTGCTGTCGGGAGCGGTGTCGTTGGCCCAGACGTCCGCCAGCGCGCCGACGGGACCGGTCCCCACTCCCGCCGCCGGCGCGACCAGCACGACGACCACGACGACGACCACCACCACCAGCGCGCCGCCCAGCTCGGGCGCGCCGCCCGCCGCCACTACCGCGGCGCCGGCTCCGGCGGCGGGCTCCGGCGCGGGCGATTCCGGCGGCTACACCGTCCGCCTGCGCTCGCTGGAAAGAAACGTCAACGAGCTCAAGGAGCAGATCTTCCGGACCAAGGCCCGCCTCAACCTGCTCAAGGAGACGGTGCTGGGCGGCGTGATCGGCGCGTCGCGCGCCATCATCAAGCACAAGAACGAGATGGGCAGCTCCTTCCGGCTCATCAAGGCGGTCTATGCGCTCGACGGCGTGCAGATCTTCGCCAAGACCGACGACACCGGCCGCCTGTCCGAGATGCAGGAGTTCGACGTCTACAACGGCGCCATCCAGCCCGGCTCGCACACGCTGAGCGTGATGATGCAGTACCAGGGCAACGGCTTCGGCGTGTTCAGCTATCTCAAGGGATTCAAGTTCACGGTCCACTCCAGCCAGACGTTCGTCGCCGGCGAGTCGAAGACCACGGCCATCTCTGTCGTCGGTTACGAGAAGGGCAACATCACGACGCAACTGCAGGATCGGCCAGCCATCGGCTTCACGGTGAACGTGATGTCAGCGACCGAGGGTGGGGCAACAGCGGCGGTCAAGAAATAATCTAAGGTCGATGAGACAGCGGACGGTCACGCTCGCCGGGCTGGTCCTCGGCAACTTGGTTTTCTCCAGCTTCGCGGCTCGCGCGGACGAGGTCGACGATTACACGCGCAAGCTGATCGACCTGGGCCAGAAGGTCCGCGTGATGGCGCAGGAGTTCAGTGACGCGCCCGCGCCTTCGGCCGACATCGCCGATCGCCGTGTGCTGGACGCTCAGGTGCTGTTCAGCCTGAAGAACTACGAGGAGGCGGCCACCATCCTCCTCGACGTGGTCGAGAAGTACCCGAACTCGCGCGCGCACGACGACGCCCTGTTCCTGCTGGGCGAGTCGCTGTACCAGGGGCACGACGACTACGCCGCCCGCCGCTACTTCGAGGCCTTCGTCGGCAAGAACACCGGCTCGCGCCAGGAGCAGGACGCCCTGCAACGCCTGGTCGAGATCTCGCTGCGCATCGACGACTACGAGCACGTCGACGCGTACCTCCAGCGCCTGCAGAACATCCCGCCGCAGAACCTGCAGCCGTCGGTGCCGTACGTGCGCGGCAAGTATCTCTACTCCCGTGGCCGCAGCGACGAGGCGCTGGCCATGTTCGCCAGCATCCAACCGTCGAATCCCTACTATTTCCAGGCTCGCTATTTCATCGGCACCATCCAGGTCAAGCAGGGGGATCTGGCGACGGCGTCGATCACCTACGATTCGATCCTGAAGCTGCAGCCCGCCGACGAGGGGGCGAAGGAGATTCAGGACCTGAGCCGCCTGGCCATCGGGCGGATTCTCTATGAACGGTCGCAGTTCGATCGCGCCGTAGACATTTACGGGTCGATCCAGCGACAGTCGAAGTACTTCACCGCGGCGCTGGAGGAACAGGCCTGGACGTACATCAAGGCCAAGGACTGGACCAAGGCCTGGCGCGCGCTGGATCTGCTGCTGCTGAACTATCCCGAGTCGCCGGACGGCCCGGACAAGCGCCTGCTTCAGGGCAACCTGCAGCTGCGCCTGGGGGACTTCCCCAAGGCCCAGAACGCCTTCCTGGTCGTGCGCGACGAGATCGAGCCGGTGCATCGACAGCTTCAGGCGGTGCTGGCCAAGTCGCAGAGCGATCCGGCGTTCTTCGACGCCCTGGTGGGTAAGAGCCTGGACAAGTTCGACATCTCCGTGTTCGTTCCGCCGGCGGCCACCAAGTGG
>DATKEU010000315.1:0-2354 GCA_035544495.1 Polyangia bacterium
TCACCGCCCACACGAAGGTCAGCCAGTTGATCGTCAGCAGGGCCGCTGAGAGGACCAGGCCGGCCACCGCGCGCGGCTGCTTGAACAGCGCCTGGACCCGGCCATAGCCGCGGCCGATCCCCTGCACCGTGGCCAGCAGCAACAGTGACCACACCACCCGGTGGGCGATGATCTCGAACGGCGCGACGCGCCCGAGCGCCCGGAAATAGAGCGGAACCAGCCCCCAGGCGAGGAACGCACCGCCCGCGTACAGTACGCCGGCGCGCGCGCGATCCGCGCTGGCCATCCGGCCTAGAGCGCTTTCTTGATCAGCTCCTCGATCTTCGCGCGCGGGACGGCGCCCACCACCTGGCCGACGACCTTGCCGCCCTTGAAGACGATCAGCGTCGGGATGCTCCGGATGTCGAACTGGCTGGGGATGTTGGGGTTGGCGTCGATGTCGAATTTGCCGACGCGCAGCTTGCCGTCATAGTCCTTGGCCAGCGCCTCGACGTGCGGAGCGATCGTGCGGCACGGCGCGCACCAGACCGCCCAGAAGTCCACCAGGGCGGGCAGGGGCGAGTCCAGAATCTCCTTCTGAAAGTTTTCGTCGGTCGCCTCGAACACGTTCGCGCTTGCCATGGCGGTCCGTTTAGCACGCCGCCGGCTCCCGGCCAAGCCGCGCGTCGCGGCAGCCGGCGCCCGGCAGCCGCCTGTCGGTGCGCATGGTACAAACAAGGGGTGGCGACGTTCTCCGCGCTACAGATCCTCGCGTACGCGGCGGCTTCGGTCGCCTACCTCGGTTACCTGACCAGCACGCGCGAGGTCGCGGCCCGCGTCGGGCGCTTGCTGCTGGCGCTGGGCGTGCTCCTGCACTTCGCCGACATCGGCTGGCGCTGCGTGCGCGGCCAGAATCCGATCTCGTCGACGCCCGAGGCGATGTCCTTCGTCGCCTTCCTGATCGCCGCCGGTTACCTGGGCGCCACCTTCCGCTACAAGCTGGCGGCGGCGGGCGTCTTCGCCGTGCCGTCGGTGCTGGCGCTGGTCGTCCTGGCGCGTGTCGTCCCGGCTGAACAGGGCACGCCCGCCATGACGACGCTGGGCCGCGCGCACATCTTCCTGGCCACCGTCGGCGTGGCGGTGTTCGCGCTGGCGGCGGCGCTGGCGGTCCTGTACCTGGTCGAGGATCGCCAGCTGCGACGCAAGCAGTTCAGGCGGGTCATCCGCGGCGGCGCGCCGCTGGAGACGCTGGATCGCCTGGCCCTTCGCTGCGTGTCGATCGGGTTCCCCGTCTTCACGCTGGCGCTGATCACGGGGGCCATCTGGATCGCGCGCCTGGGCGGCGTCGCCGGGGCGGCGCCGCTGCGCCCGGAATATCTGCTGGCGTTCGTCACCTGGGTTGCCTTCGGCGTGCTGCTGGTGGCGCGCGTGGGCGCGGGCTGGCAGGGGCGGCGCGCGGCGTGGCTGACGGTGGGGGGATTCGGCGGAGCGGCACTGGTGCTGTTCGTCTATTTCCTGCGCCACGCGGCCTGACATGGGATCGCTGATCAACCTGCTGGTCCTGGGCCTCTCGCACCGCACGGCGCCGGTGGCGGTGCGCGAGAAGCTGTCAGTGCAACCGGAGCACCTGGACGAATTGCTGCGCCGGCTGGCGGAGCTGCCGGGCGTGCGCGAGGCGGCGCTGCTGGCCACCTGCAACCGCGTCGAGATCTACGCCGCCGTCGCCGAGCGCGACCAGGCGCTGCGGGCGGTGACCGCCGAGCTGTCGGCGCGCGCGGGATTGTCCGAGGCCGAGCTGGGGCCGCACCTTTACATGCACGCCGACACGCAGGCCGTGCACCACCTGTTCCGCGTCGCCTCCAGCCTGGATTCGATGGTGGTGGGCGAACCGCAGATCCTGGGTCAGGTGAAGACCACGCACGAGACCGCGCTGCGGGTGCAGACGGCGGGGCCGGTTCTGGGACTGTGCTTCACGCGAGCGTTTCGCGTCGCCCGGCGCGTGCGGCGCGAGACGGCCATCGCGCGCAACCCGGTCTCGGTCAGCTCGGTGGCCATCGATCTCGTGCGCCAGGTGTTCGGCTCGCTGGAGGGACGTTCGCTGCTGATCGTCGGGGCCGGCAAGATGGCCGATCTGGCGGCGCGCGCGCTGCAAGGGCAGGGGGCGGTCCTGACCGTCACCAACCGGACGGCGGCGCGGGCGGCGGAGCTGGCGGCGCGCATGGGCGGCGCCACGCACCCCTTCGAAGATCTGGCGGGCGCGCTCGGCAAGGCGGACATCGTGCTGGCGTCGACGGGCGCGCAGCAGCCGGTCTTGACCCAGGCGCTGGTCGCCAAGGTGCAGAAGGCACGGCGCGGGCGGCCGCTCTTTCTCCTCG
>DATKEU010000316.1:0-10551 GCA_035544495.1 Polyangia bacterium
GTCGTCGACGCCGAACGAAAACCCGCCACCAACCGACAACAAGCCCACGACCGACGCCGCCGCCGAAGCGCCGTCCGGAACCACGCAGCCGCCCCCTGAGCCGGTGACAATGGACGCCGGGTCCTCGCAAGAGGTGGCGACCACGCCGCCACCGCCGGAGACCGACGCGGCGGTCGACACGGGGGGAACGACGGGCGGCGGTGACGCCGGCGGCCCGACGCTCACCGCGAAGGATTTCACCTGCAGCTGGGTCGTGGGCATCACCACGACGGGCGAGTGGTACCGCTCCGGCTTCGAGAACGTCGTCGACAACGCTCGCTGGCAGAACACGCACGTGGAGATGGGGCACCTGGAAAAGTGGGCCGACCCCGCCAATGGCATCTGGAACGTCACCATCGATTCGCCCTGCGCGATGAACTCGAAGACGCCCGACCGCGTCGTCTTCTCGGCGGTGAAGTACGAATGGACGACGATGGAGGAGTTCCTGCCGGCCTATATCTCGGCCATCAAGAACTTCCTGACGAAGTACCCCAGCATCAAACAGATCTGGCTGATGACGTACGAGCGCGCGCCCATGGACATGCAATGCAATGGCGCGAACCGCCCCACCTATTCGTGGATCAAGCCGGTGCAGGACCAAGTGGCGGCGATGATGCCAGCGATGTTTCCCGGTATCGTGTACATCGCGCCCAAGTGGGAGGTCGACAAGTGCAGCGACTTCGGTTTGTGCCCGCATCTCTCGGGCGCGGCCAACATGGCTGAGGCCAAGAAGATCGGCGAGTTCTTCCTGACGAACTGATCGCGCCGCGTCGCCCGGGACCATCACCCCATCTGACTGATCGGAGCATGATCATGGCAACCGCTCGAACGACAGTGGCCGCGGCGCTGGCGCCGCTGGTTGGTGCGTGCGCGATGCTGTTCGTATCCGGATGCGGATCGAGCGGAAGCGCCGGCAATTCACCCGGCTCGGCGAGCGGTGGGAACGGTGGCGGCACGGGCGGAGCCATGAGTGGCGGCGCGACCGGGGGCGCCAGTGTGGGGACCGGCGGGACTTCGGGAGGCGGGAGCGGTGGAGAGGGCGGTAGCGTCGCGGGAACCGGGGGCACGCCATCGAGCACGTCGCCCGATGGCAGCGCCAGCGACGCCCCCGCGCCCGGTGGTCCGTGCACGGCCCTGTTCTGCGAGTCATTCGAGGCCGTGCCCGCCGGCAGCCCACCCGATCCGGCGATATGGACCCGAACCCCCGATGCCATGAAGAACGTGGTCGTCGACACGACCACCGGCGCCCTCGGCACGACGAAGGCGCTGCACGTCCCCTCGGAGGTCAACGGGTTCTATTACATTCGCGAAAAGAAGAGCGTCCCGGCCATGGGCACCAAATTCTATGAACGGGTCTGGTTCCGCATCGACCGCCGGCCGATCGAGAAGCCGAACGGTCTCTTTCACTGGACGCTGTTTACCCTCGATGAGCTGGACGACTTTCAGGCGGGGAAGCTGTTGCGCTTCGGCGGCCACGTCGAAGCGTCGAACACCATCTGGCCGAGCTTCAACTTTCAGGCGCACGGCAATCCGGGTGAGACGCGCATCAGCGACCCGATGTACACGTTCGACCTCAAGAAGTGGTACTGCATCGAGGCGTACTTTTCGCTGCCCGACCAGGAGGCCCGCTTCTGGATAAACGGCGTCGAGGATCCGCTCCTGCACTGGTGCAAGACATGCGCGATGCCAACGGCGACCCCGGGCTACACGTTCCCGCAGTCCATCAGTTACATGGATTTCGGTTGGGCCATCTCCCACGGTCTCACGACCGACTGGGAGGTCTGGGTCGACGAGATCGCGATCGACACCAAGAAGATCGGCTGCGGCACCAGCGTTTTCTAAAACGCAGGGCCCTCGCGCCAGGCCGGCCGTGGTTGCCGGCCAGCTCCCGGCGGTCGTGAGGCCGGCCGCCTTGACCCATCGACGTCATATGACGTATCGCTGGGTACCGGTTCCTTTACCCGGGAGGTGCGCGCGTGGCTCGATTGAACCTGGTTCTTTATCTAGCGTCCTTGATGGTTCTGAACGCCGCTTGCAGCTCGAGCTCGTCGAGCTCGTCTGATGGCGGTTCGGGTGGTGGGGGCAGCGACGGTGGTGGTTCGGGCGGGGCTGGCCCCAGCGACGGCGCCCAGGCCGACAGCGCGGCGGACGCGCCGGGCGGCGGTGACGGCCTGACCGACGGTGGCGGCGGCGATGGCGCGCTCAGCGCGGAGGCGACGCGCGGCAAGTACATGGTCGCGGTCCTCGGCTGCGCCGGCTGTCACACGCCCAAGGTCGTGAACACGACGATGCCCGACCCCGCCATGACCCTCGCCGGCATCGACTGCTTCGTCTCCACGCCGGGCTGCCTGAGCAGCGCCAACCTGACGCCCGATAAGGACACCGGGATCGGCAACTTCACGGATCAGGAGGTCATCGACGCTTTCCGGACGGGCAAGGATCCGGATCCCGCCGCCGCGGGGAAGTATCTGTTCGCGCGCATGCCGTACTACACGTTCGCCAACCTCAGCGACGACGACGCGCACGCCATCGTCGCCTATCTGCGCTCGCTGCCGGCGGTCAAGCACGCCGTCATGGCCGCGACCACGCCGTACGATGTGGCGCCTACGTCGCCCGAGTGGACGCCGGTCGATCCCACCAAGCTGCCCGCGCCCGGCGCCGGCGCGCCCGCCGACGCCGTGAACGGCAAGTACCTGGCCACGCTGTCGTGCATCGGCTGCCACTCGGCCGACGCCGCCGGGACGCCCAAGCACATCGACGAGACCACCGCGTTCCAGGGCGGCGCCAGCGAGACCATCACCAGTAACGGCACGGCGATGACGTTCCAGAGCGCCAATCTGACGCCCGACGCGACCGGCATCATGGGGTGGACGGCCGCCGACGTCGCCGCCGCGATCAAGACGGCCAAAGACAAGATGGGCAAGACGCTGTGCGCGCCGATGCGCGCCAACACCGCGCTCACCGACGCCGACGACACCGCGATCGCCGACTATCTGCTGTCGCTGCCGCCAGCCGCGCACATGGTCACCGCCTGCGCGGTCCGGATGTAGCGTAACGCTCCCGCTATTTCACGGACCAGGAGCAGAGGCCCCCGGACCCGCCCGCGATGATGCGGCCCTGGGCCGCTATCGGCGCGGTCCAGCGCATCACGCCCGCGCAAGCACCCGTGGTCTTCGCCACCGCAACCCCGGTGTCGCCGTCGACGCCGGCCAGGGTGGTGCCGTTCATGTACCAGACGATGGCATCGCTGTGACCGTCCGTGGTGGTGGCGATGGGCGACGTCACCGCCCCGTTGCCCGCGCACCAGGCCACCGTGGGCGCGATGGCGCCGCCCGCCATGACGTCGATCCGCACGCCCATGACGACCTGCCCGCCGCCTCCGGCCGGGCAGTGCGCCCCGCCGTCCGTGCTGATCGTGACGTAAACGCCCTTCGACGTGGTGTACGACGCGGCCGCGGTGTGGATGGACATTCCGGTCTGGGCCACCACCAGATCGAAGACCTCGCCGCCCATCCCGCCCAAGTGCTGGCTGTCGAGAAAAGCCATGTGACCTTCCTTCGACGTGGCGACCACGTATCCCGTCTGCTTGGCGCCCGGCACGGTGATGAAAACCGGGCTGTTCGAACCGAAGTCATTGTCGGCCCCGTCCATCGCCTGCCAGCGCGTCGGGTAGTAATAGTTGGCGGCCGAGCGATCGATCTGCGCCAGGCCGGTCAGACGGAAGACCGCCTCGCTGTCGCCGCCGTTGGGATCTTCCGGCTGGTGGGTCCCGGTGGAGCCGTTGCCGGTCACGGCGAAGATACCGTTGCCGTCGGAGGCGAGACCGCCCGCCGCCCAGATGGCGGCGCGATCGCCGTGGGTCGAAAACAGGCCGCGCTGGGTCGGATCTTTTATGTTGATGGCGAGGACCCGGCCCTGGTACGGGTTGCAATCTCCATAATGTCCGCCGAAGGGGACGTACAGGATCCCGTTCACCAGTGACAGCGCCCCGCGCTGGTTGTGCTTGCCGCCGGCGAAGGCCGCCGAGCCCTGGCTGGTGACGATCGGCCAGCCCGCGCGTTCGGTTCCGTCGTCGACGGAGAGCGCGTGGACCGAGAAGTTCAGCGCGCCGGTCGCCGCGGTGACGAACAGCGTACGCGACGCGGCGTCGATGACCGGCGTGCCGAAGATGCCGACGGTTCCGTAGGGACCGCCGCAAGGTGCGCCTCCCGATGGCGCTCCCATGCTCTTGGTCCAGACCGTGGCGCCGGTCGTCTCGTCGAACGCCGCCACGTCGTTGCCGATCGTGGCCACGAAGAAGCTGCCCTTGTGGTTGGCGCCGTCCTCCATGTAAAGCGGCACGTTCCATATCGCGCCGTTATAGGTGGCATTGAAGGCGTCCTTCGTCATGTTGGCGACCGCGGCATGCGTCAGCTTCGGCTCGAGAAAATGACCGTCGCGCGTTGGATGCTTGTTCCGCTCCAGGACTGACTGTCCGGTGTCGGGCGGCAGCATCGGCGAGCCGCCGGTTCCGCCGGCGTCGGGTCCGCTGCCGCCCGTGGCGCCGGCGTCGGGGCCGCTGCCGCCGGTGGCGGCCGCGTCGGTTCC
This sequence comes from Polyangia bacterium, assembly GCA_035544495.1. Taxonomy (GTDB): domain Bacteria; phylum Myxococcota_A; class Polyangia; order Fen-1088; family Fen-1088; genus DATKEU01. The sequence goes on from DATKEU010000316.1 coordinate 4,627, forward strand.
GATGCCCCCGCTTCCACTGCCGCCGCTTCCACTCCCGCCGCTCCCACTGCCGCCGCTCCCACTGCCGCCGCTTCCGCTGCCGCCGCTGCCGATTCCACCGCTGCCGCTGTTGCCGCCGCTCCCCGGGCCGGATGCATCCGGTTCGTCTCCAGCGTTACCACCGCCGCTGCCGGGCGCCCCCGCCGCGCCCTTGCCGCCGCTGCCCGGATTCGAGCCGTTCTGGTCAATGCTTCCCGGGCTCCCCGAACATGCGGCGCTCGACGCCAGGACGACACTGGTGATGAAATTCCAGAAACGGTGGTCTCGCATCATCTGTGCACCTCGCTGGCGATGAAGCCCGATCCGTCGCGCAAAGGGCGGACTGAAAGATCCTTGCAGTTCGCAACCGCCCGTAATTGTACCAGTCGCTCGCCGTCGAGGATACCAGCGCGGAGGTGTGCCCGGGCCCGGCGTCGCCCCGCGCTCGAACCCGCGCGTCAGGCGATGAAGCTGGACATTCCTGGAGTCGGGGCGCCGCCGAGGCCCATGGCCGCCTTGCAGCTATCGAGAAACTCCAGCAGCGATCCCTCGACATCGTGAATGCCGGTTTTGAACCTGCCGCCCGCCGGGCTGACGCCGTGAAAGACGCTGCGCCCAGAGTGATTCGTGCCGAGGTCGGTGCCCAGCAGAACGAACGAGTTGTCCAGGATCGTCTTGCCGTTCGGCTCGACGATCGCGTCCATCTGCTCCAGGACGCGGGCGCAGCACTCGAGGAGCAGGTGGACGAACCATCCAGCGTGAAGCAGCGCCGGCGACCCCATGGTCGGATTGTCGCCGACGGCGTGGTTGGTCGCGTGCAGATCGCCGGCGGCCGCCATGTCCACGACCTGACCATCGACGGTGTAGGGTCCGGTGCAAATCAGATGGTCGCCCGGGCAAAGGGCGAGGGTGAAGCCAGAACGGAACAGATCGCACTTGACGGCCATCGTCCACAGATCGGCCATCACCTTGAACGAGGTCACGAAGTCGGCGGCCACCACCGGCGGGCCGACAGCCGCGCCGTTGTGGTGGGGAGCTGCGTAGAGATCCGCGGCGGGGCTAGACGGCATCGCGCAGGCAGCGGCCGCGGCGCCGCCGCGCTGCCCGAGTAGCGAGAGACGGGCCACCCGATCCTCGAGCGCGCGGATGGAATCGAGGTGGTCGGCGAGTCGGGCGCGCGATGACACCGACAGATTCGATCGGTCGCTGGTGTAGAAGCGGTATTGCGCGAGCACGCCGTCGAGGATGCTGGTCGTCACCTTGTCATCCCGCGTGGGTTCGGGGCCGCCGGGCGGCTGGCCGAAGAAGCGGGTGAAAAGATCGATCGGGGTGTCAATCAACTCGGCGTTGGCCGTGCCCTGCGGGCGCCAGCTTTTGATCCAGCGGATCGGCTGATCGAGAAACGAGTAGAAGAAACCCATCCCCTGTGGGCCGAGAGCCGTGGGCGGTGGGCGATCCGCGTAGGCGTGGCGCATGATCTCGTCGTCGATCGACGGGCCTCCGGCCGTGGTGTAGTCGATCGGCGGCTTCCCCACGAATGCCGCGCCGGCGCTGGCGGGATGGCCGTCCGGCCCCACGATGCCCCGCAGGAAGGCCATCTTGTCGTTGAATGGCAGCAGCGGAGCCAGAGGTCCCTGCAACCCTGCTTGCTGGAGCGGCAGCGGAACGCCACCGTCGAAAAAGATGTTGAACGCCCGCGCCGGGGGATCGACGGGCGCCGCCCACAGGCTGCGTGTTCGCATCTCGTCGAGAAACGGCAGAGCGATGGTCACGCCGCCCGCGCCGCGCAAGAACGTCCGCCGGCTGAGACTTCGCATGTATCTCAGGGCGTCACCTCGACGGCGGTGGCGGGCGCGCTCATTTGACCGCCGCGAACCGGAGGTTGGGATCGGCGGCGACGGCGGCGACCAGATCGGCGAACGTCCGACCCTGGGAGGCGTCCAATCGCGCCTGGATGTCGGCCAGCATGCACTGATCGCCGTCCGTCATCGCGCGACCGAAGGCGAATTGAGCGACCTTGCGGGTGACGCACGCGCTGACGCGTGGGTCGTGCGCCAGCCGATCCATGTACTGCAGGAGATCGGCGTAGGGCACCGGGGCACCGGTCGTCTGGGGGATGAATCCGTCCTGGCGGAACAGGACGCCGTCGGCGCTGGCGGTGCGAAAGGCGCCCGACGGATCGAACGCCTCGAACCCGTAACCGAGCGGATCGAACTGGCCGTGGCAGGTCGCGCAATCCGGATGCTGCAAGCGCGCCTCGGATTCCTGCCGCTGACTGGGCGTGTGGGCGAACAACAGGGAGGTCGTGTCGGGCGGCGACGGCCCGGTCGCCTGGCACAGGATGTTGCGGAAGACGAACAATCCGCGCTGCACCACCGATCCCGTGGGGCCGCCGTCGACGGCCAGGACGCCGGCGTGCGTGAGCAACCCGACCCGGTTTGAAATGCCGGCGAGAGAGATGCGCCCATCGGCATCCGGAGCCCCGAGGCCATAGAGCTGCGACAGCGGCAAATCGACGAAAATGGTGGAGCGCGTGGTGAGCATCGTCGGCAAGAGCGGCATCTTCGCGTCCCACAGCTGATCGGCGACAACGCCCAGCGTCTCTTTCTTCATCGACGACGCCAGCGTGGTTGGTAGCAGAGGACCGAAGACGACGTGGTCGAGGTCATCCAGCGTGAACCACTCCTGAAAATACCGCTGGATGTTCTCTCGCGCGCGCGGCTGCGCCAGCATGCGCGTGACCTGGGCCCGCAACTTGTCGGGATCGGAGAGGTCGCCCTTTGCGGCCGCATCCAGCAGCGTCGGATCCGGCGCCGAGCCCCAGATCAGGTACGAGAGTCGCGAGGCGACCTCCCAGCCGTCGAGAGAGCGCGTGCCGGCGTTTCCGCCGCCGGACGTCTGCCCTTCGAGGCGATAGAGGAACTGCGGCCACTGCAGCAGGGCCCGGACCAGGTGACCGGCGACCTCGGGCGCGGTCGGGATCCCCAGGGCGACAATGGCGTCGAACACGGCGGCGAACGAGGCCGATTCTTCTGTCGTGAGCGGGCGCCGAAACAGGCGCAGCCCCAGACCGCGCACGACGCTGTCGCGGCAGGCGGCGGCGGTGGCGTTGCACGTGGCGAAAGCCGCCAGCCAGTTTGGCGCCTGCGCGAGCGCCAGCGCGGTGGCGTCCGCCACCTTCGCATAGCGCGCGCCGATGTCGGAGAGCGCGGACTGCCCGCTCGAATCGTTCGAGAAGCCGTTGGCTCTGAGGTCATCCGGCAGAAGCGCCAGCGTGCCGTCGTCGAGGTGAACGCCGAGCACGTCGGCGACGGTGTTGGTGTATTCCCAGCGGGTCAGGCGCCGCACGAAAGGCGCCGCGGGCGCGAGACACGCCGGCGGCGGTTGCGTCGTCGGCGGGTCGCCCGCCGGTTGGCTCGGCATGCCCGGCATGCCCGGCATGGTCGCCGGCATGCCCGGATTGCTTCCGCCAGAGGAGCCCGTGCAACCGCCGAGCACCAGCAACGCCGCGCCCAGCCCGAACGACGCGCGTCGTGTGGGATCCACAACGAGCTCGTCGATCCGTCCCGGTCGGAATGACGGACGGGCTCAGGCTCAGGCGATGATCGCCGCGATCCGCATCCAGGACCAGTACGCCGCCACCGATCCGATGGCATACAGCGCGGGCCGGCGGGCCTTGCCCCACCAGCGCTCGGGCAGCGGGATGCGCGTCAGCAGGTAACAGGCGGCGACCATCATCAGCTGGCCGATCTCGACGCCGACGTTGAAGGTCAGCAGCGCTGTCGGCAGGTGGCTCTGCGGCAACCCGACGGTCTTCAGCGCGCCAGCGAAGCCGAGGCCGTGCACCAGGCCGAAGAGGAACGACACCAGCGCGGGCAGGCGCCGGGCCAGCGTCTGGCGTTCGCGCAGCGCCTCGCTGGCCACCAGCACGATCGACAGCGCGATGGTCGCCTCGACGGGGGCGGGGCGCAGCGTGACCCAGCCGAACACGCTGCAGGCCAGCGTCAGGCTGTGCGCCAGCGTGAACGCGCTGATGGTCGCGATCAGCCGCCGCCGGAAGCCGACCAGGAACAGCAGCCCGGCCACGAACAGCAGGTGATCGAAGCCGCCCAGGATGTGCTCGACGCCGAGCACGAGATAGGCGCGCGCGATCTCTCCTTTGCCGCGCCGGTCGTCGGCCGATCCGAAAAGCGACGCCGCCGGCTGCGCGCTGGTCAGCGTGTACGTGCTGCTCTGGCCATCCAGCCAGACAATCTTGACGATGGCCGCGGAATAGCGATTGCCGACGCCGTCGACGGACAACGTCCCCTTCAAGCCCCCGGCCCCGCAGTGAATGGCGCCGGAGCCGCCGCTGCAGCCGGCCGGCCAGCGCGGGACAAGGTCGTCGCCCATCGGACGTTTGTCGTTCTGCGCCGACCACTGCCAGATGAATTCGCCGGGCGCGGTCTCGCGCACCTCCATCTCCGCCATGGTCATCTCGTGCGCGGCGGCGGGAGACACCGGCAGAACCGCGGTCGCGGCGAGCAGCGCGCGGGCCAGTCGAACGCGACCGGCGCCGGTCATTCGACGCTCTCGCCGGTCGGCAGCTCGTGCTTGATCTTGTACTTCCTGGCCAGCGCGCGCACGGCGGCGGTGCGCTGCTCGGCGGCCGTGGCATCGGTCCAGTCGTGCAGGATCACCCCGCGCAGCGCTTCGAAGGAGGCCGGCTTCGCCCCCGCGATGCCGCCTGGCCGCATGGCGCGCCAGCCGTCCCGGGTCGCGAAGGCGCGCCACTGGCCAGGGCGGGCGGCGGCGAGCTCTCTCGCGAAGGCGGGCCCATAGCTCTGGATCAGGTTCGCTTCCGGACGCCCCTTGAAGACGCGCAGGCCGGCCCTGGCGTCGCCGGGCGTGCCGCTGTTCAACGCGTCGACGAACGCGCGCACGGTCGGCTCGTCGCTGTTGCCCGACAGCGCCGCCTCTTCGAAGTCATAGCGGGTTGGCTCGTCGTACCTGTCGCGGTGGCTGTCGAACCAGCGCCGCAGGACGGCGTCGTCGGCGGGCGGCAGCTTGACGCCGCTGTCGACGACGCTCAACGCTTTGAAGATCACGCGCTCGCGAATGGCGGAGTCGCCCTTGTCGACGCCCAGGGCGAGGCCCTCGCGATACAGCACCTCGTTGTCCAGCCAGACCCGGCGCAGGGCCGCCTTCTCCTGGTCGTCGGGGGCGTGGCCGCGCGCCGCCGTGAAGGTCTCGATCGCCTCCCGTTCGACCTGCGCGCCGACGACGATGGTGTGGGGATCGTCGGCGCGCGCGACCACCAGGCGATCCAGGGCGAACAGCGCGCCGCCCAGCGCCACGAAGTGCAGCAGCGGCTCGCGCAGCCAGCCCGTCGGCAGGCGCGGCGCGCGCGCGGCCAGCGAGCTCCGCGCGCGCTGCCCGTGAGGAACGAAGGCGGTCAGGTCCGGCGAAGACAAAAGACGTCTACTTCACGCCCGCGACCGGCGTCGAGCCCGCCACCTCGACGTAGATCGGGTTGCTGTAGAACCACAGGTCGGCCCAGGCGGCGACGTCGAACGAGACCGCCTTCTTCCCTGCGATCGGGTTGTCGGCGCCGGTGGCCACCGCCAGGTGATCCGGGCAGCCGTCGAACTGGCTCGTCGGGCTGTGCGCCGTGGTGCAGGGGATGCGCAGCTTGGTGGTGTCGTTGGCGTTGGTGAACAGATCGGCCAGCGGGTTGCCGCTGGGGTCGGTCTCGAACGACACCGCCGGCGGCATGTTGGTGCCGCGCAGGCGGACGTACTGCGATCCGCTGGCCCCCGCGATCCGGTAGCTCATGGTCAGGAAGGTCGAGCCGTCGACGAACGAGCTGACCGCGCGCCAGGGCGTGGCGCCGCTGCCGTTGAACGTGCGCAGCACCGCCGCCGTGAC
>DATKEU010000317.1:0-5134 GCA_035544495.1 Polyangia bacterium
GTTCTTCGATCTCGGGAAGTACGCCGACGCGATCAAGGAATTCGAGGCGGCCTACGAGGCGAAGAACGATCCCGCCTTCTTGTACAACCTGGCGCAGGCCCACCGCCTGGCCGGCAACCCGGAGCAGGCGCTGCGCTTTTACCGGACGTACCTGCGCAAGAACCCCAAGCCACCGAACCGCGCCGACATCGAGGACAAGATCTCCCAGCTGGAAAAGCTCGTCGATCAGAAGACGGCGACGCAGACCTCGCCGCCCACGCAGACCATGCAGCCGACGCTGCCGGGCACGACCCCGCCGACCTCCGGTCTCCAGCCGGCGCCGCCGGCCTCGCCGTCCGCTGGCACGGCGACGGCGCCCCCCACGACGCCCGCACCGCCCGCGGCCCCACCACCCAGCCCTCCCGTCGGGGCGTCACCGACGCCGCCGATGATCACCACCACGCCGTCGCCCCCGGCCGTTGAACGCCAAGATGGTTCGGGCCTGCGCCTCACCGCCTACATCCTGGGCGGGGTGGGCGTGGCGTCGATCGTCGTCGGCGCCCTGTTCGGGCAAGGCGCGAAGGACGCCGCCCAGCAGATCAAGACCGCCGCCGACAACAGCATGATGTACACGACCGACCTCGAGAGCGTCGACCAGCGCGGGCGCCGCGACGAAACGCTGGAATTCACCTTCATCGGCATCGGCGCGGCCGCGCTGGCGGGTGGCGCCGTCTGCTTCATCCTGGGCGGTCACCGTGACAGCGAAACGGCGGCCGCCGGCCGCGTCTCGTTCCTTCCGTCGCTGACGGCCCACGCCGGGTCGGCCGCGCTGCGGGTGAGCTTCTGATGCGACGACCGATCGCTCCGCGCCGTCTGGCCCCGCTGGCCGCGATCGCCTGGGTCGCCGCCTGGACCTGGGTGGCAGCGCCCGCGTGCACGTATGCGCCCGATTTCGACAACGGCAGGCTGCTCTGCGGCGCGAAGGGCTCGTGCCCCAAGGGCTATCACTGCGAGGCCGGGCACACCTGTTACAAGGACGGCACCACGCTGAACGGCTCCGGCGGCGCCTCGGGCTCCGGCGGCAGCGCCGGCGGAACGGGTGGCAAGTCGGGGGGCTCGATCACTACGCGCAACGACCTGGTCGGAAGCTGGATCTTCACGTCGGGCACGCTCAACGTCGCCTGCAGCGACAACACCTCGAAGACGAAGCCGCTCGGTGCCAGCGACCACGTCGACGTCGCCCTTGGCAGCGGCACCGGCATCACCGCCGATTTCTACTGCGACTGGAACCTGGACCTCAGCATCGACGGTGGGGGCGCCAGCACCAACTTGCCGTCGGGGCAGACGTGCATGTCCACCAGCGGCTGCAGCGATTTCACCTGGATGGGCCAGAGCTTCGACTTTTCCGCCGACAACACCGCCACCGGCATGCTGGACGCGAAGATCAACGCCACCTACAAGGACTACACCGACCCGCTCACGGCGACAGCAGCCACGCCCGCCTGCCTGCCGAAGGCGACGACGCCCAACCCGGCGACCGGGACCTGCATGCTGACGATCTCGGGCGCGCTGGCCAAGCAGTGAGAGCGAGCCGTTGACGGGAGACCGGCATCGGCTGTCATTGTCGGCGAAGAGCGCGCATTTTGCGTCGCCAGCGGCGCCTCGGCGCGGTGGAACCCACCCATCGTTTCACGTATAAGAGGTCTCTAAATGACGGCTGACGGCGCCGCATCGATCCCCAACAACCGCATCCCGATCGCCATCGAGGAGGAGATGAAGTCGGCGTTCATGGACTACGCCATGAGCGTCATCGTCTCGCGCGCGTTGCCCGACGTGCGCGATGGCTTGAAGCCCGTTCACCGCCGCATCCTGTACACGCAGCACCTGACCAACAACGTCTGGAACCGCGCCTACATCAAATGCGCGCGCGTGGTCGGCGACGTGCTCGGCCGCTTTCACCCGCACGGCGACACCGCCGCCTACGACGCCCTGGTCCGCCTGGCCCAGGACTTCGCCATGCGCTACACGCTCATCGACGGGCAGGGCAACTTCGGCTCGATAGACGGCGATCCGCCCGCCGCCTATCGGTACACCGAGTGCCGGATGGAGAGGATCGGCGGCGAGCTCCTGGCCGACATCGACAAGGAGACCGTCGACTTCCAGCCCAACTACGACGACAAGGAAGTCGAGCCGACGGTCCTGCCGGCGCGCTTCCCGAACCTGCTGGTCAACGGCGCCTCCGGGATCGCCGTCGGCATGGCGACCAACATCCCGCCCCACAACCTGGGCGAGATCATCGACGCCACCGTCGCGCTGGTGAAGAACCCGGACATCACCGTCGACGAGCTGTACGAGATGGTGCCAGGCCCCGATTTCCCGACCGGCGGCTTCATCTGCGGGCGCGGCGGCATCCGCGCCGCGTACGAGACCGGGCGCGGCGCCCTGCTGATGCGGGCCAGGACCGCCATCGAGGAGAACGCCAAGACCGGCCGCAAGTCGATCGTGGCCACGGAGATCCCGTACCAGGTCAACAAGGCGAAGATGATCGAGAAGATCGCCGAGCTGGTGCGCGACAAGCGCATCGAGGGGATCTCCGACATCCGCGACGAGTCCGACCGCGACGGCATGCGCGTCGTGATCGACCTGCGCAAGGACGCCGTGCCGGAGGTGGTGCTGAACAACCTCTGGAAGATGACGCCGATGCAGGAGTCCTTCGGCATCAACATGCTGGCGATCGTCGAGGGGCGCCCGCAGATCCTGTCGCTGAAGCAATCGCTGCAGCACTTCATCGCCCACCGCCGCGACGTGGTCACGCGGCGCACGATGTTCGACCTGCGCCAGGCCCGCGAGCGCATGCACATCCTCGAGGGACTGAAGATCGCCGTCGACAACATCGACGCGGTCATCGACCTCATCCGGTCGTCGAAGGACACCGAGGCGGCCAAGAGCGGCCTGATGGAGAGCTTCGACCTGTCGGCCCGGCAAGCGCAGGCGATCCTCGACATGCGCCTGGCCAAGCTGACGGGCCTCGAGCGCGAGGCGCTGATCGCCGAGATGAAAGAGGTCGGCCTGCTGATCGCCCGCCTCGAGGAGATCCTGGGCAGCGAGACGGTGCTGATGGCGGTCGTCGTGTCCGAGATGGAGGAGGTCAAGGCCGCGTACAACGACGTGCGCCGCACGGAGATCATGGACGTCTCCGCCGACATCGACATCGAGGACATGATCGCGCCCGAGGAGATGGTCGTCACCGTCACCCACGGCGGCTACGTCAAGCGCAACCCCAAGTCGCTGTACAAGGCGCAGCGCCGCGGCGGCCGCGGCATCACCGGCGCCGCCACGCACGAGGAGGACTCCGTCGCTCAGCTGTTCGTGGCGTCGACGCACGACACGCTGCTGATGTTCACCAGCCAGGGGCGCGCCTATTCGAAGAAGATCTGGGAGGTGCCGCAGGCCGGGCGCACCGCCAAGGGCAAGGCGTTCGTCAACCTGATCCCGCTGCAGGAGAACGAGCGCGTGGTGGCGCTGCTGCCCGTGCGCGAGTTCTCCGAGGGCGCGTTCGTCGTCATGGCCACGCGCAACGGCCTCATCAAGAAGACGTCGCTGAACCTGTTCGCCAACATCCGGACCAGCGGCATCATCGCGCTGTCGATCGTCGACACCGACGCGCTGGTCGGCGTGCGCATCACCGAGGGGGCGTCGGATCTCCTGCTTGGGACGCGCAACGGCTGGGCGATTCGATTCCGGGAGGAGAACGTCCGCCCGATGGGGCGCGTCGCGCGCGGCGTGCGCGGCATCCGCCTGCGCCAGGGCGGCGACGAGGTCGTGGGCATGGCGGTGATCCCGCGCGAGGCGACGGCCACGCTGCTGACCGTGTGCCAGAAGGGCTACGGCAAGCGCACGCCGACGTCGGACTACCCGACCAAGAACCGCGGCGGCAAGGGCGTCATCACCATCAAGACCAGCGAGCGCAACGGCAAGGTGGTGGGCCTGCGCATCGTCACCGACGAGGACGACCTGATGCTGATCACCAACGGCGGCAAGCTGATCCGCATGCCCGTGGGCGGTATCCCGACCATCGGCCGCAACACGCAGGGCGTGCGCCTGATCCGCCTCGAGGGCGAGGAGCAGGTGGTGGCCATGGAGCGCATCGCCGAGAAAGAGGAAGGCGAGTCCGAGGTGTCGCCCGAGGTGGCGGCGGCGCGCGCCGAGGCGCAGAGCGAGCCGCTGGCCGAGGAGGATCTGGCCGAAGAGGCCTCCGGCGCCGACGACGACGAGATTGCCGACGACGACGACAACGGCGGCGGCGACGAGGGTGACAACGGCGCCGGCGGCAACGGCGAGAAGCGCGAGCCATGAGCGACCCCAGCAAGCGGCCAGCATCCGAGGCGATGTTCGCGCGGGCGTCGCAGATCTTCCCGGGCGGCGTGAACTCTCCCGTGCGGGCGTTCAAGGCGGTCGGCGGCACACCGGTCTTCATCCACAGCGGCGTCGGCCCCTACGTGCACGACGTCGACGGCAACCGCTACATCGACTTCGTCGCCTCCTGGGGTCCGCTGATACTGGGCCACGCCGATCCCGACGTCATCGCCGCCATCGTCCACACCGCGGCGCTGGGCACGACCTTCGGCGCGCCCACGCCGCGCGAGACCGAGCTCGGCGAGCTGATCCAGTCGATGGTGCCGTCGATCGACAGGCTGCGCCTGGTCTCGTCGGGGACCGAGGCGACGATGTCGGCGCTGCGCGCGGCGCGCGGCTTCACCGGGCGCAACAAGATCATCAAGGTCGACGGCGGTTACCACGGCCACTCCGATCTCCTGCTCGCCGCCGCCGGCTCGGGCGCGCTGACGCTGGGGCTGCCGGGGTCGGCCGGCGTGGCGCCGTCGGCGGTGGCGGACACCCTGGTCGTGCCGTTCAACGACCTCGACGCCATGCGCGCCGCGCTGGACGCGCACAAGGGTCAGGTGGCGGCCGTCATCGTCGAGCCGATCCCCGCCAACATGGGCGTCGTCCTCCCCCGCCCCGCCTACCTGCCGGTGCTGCGCACGATGTGCGACCAGCACGGCGTGATGTTGATCTTCGACGAGGTCATCACCGGCTTTCGCGTCGCCCGCGGCGGCGCCCAGCAGCTGTTCGGCGTGCGCCCCGACATGACCTG
>DATKEU010000318.1:0-14538 GCA_035544495.1 Polyangia bacterium
CGGCGCGCCGCCCATGGCTTCACCAACTTCTGGACGCGATTGGCGACGGGCGGGCGCGCGGTCGTCGATCCGCAGTGCGGCTTTCGTGTCTACCCGCATGCGGCGGCGCTGGCGGCGGGCGCGCTCGGCGACCACATGGACTTCGACATCGAGATCGCCGTGCGCCTGGTGTGGGCGGGCGTGCCCATCATCAACGTCCCCACGCGCGTGCGCTATCTGCCGCCCGCCGCGGGCGGTGTCTCCCACTTCCGGCCCCTCGGCGATAATCTCGGCATCACGATCATGCACACGCGTCTGGTCGTCGCATCGCTGGGCTGGCGCTGGCGGCGCCGCCGGCAGCGGCAAAGAAAAAGGCTGCTGGCGTGAACGCCACGACGACGACGACGACGACGGCCTCGTCCTCGACGACCGCGCCGGCGACCACGCCGCCACCGGCGCGCGCGGCGGCCAGCGCCGGCTGGTTGCAGCTGGCCGAGAAAGGCAGCGCGGCGGGTCTGTGGTTGATGCTGGGGATTTGCCGGCTGCTGGGACGCCGGGCGGCGCGCCTCCTGCTGCCGGCGATCGTCTTCTACTTCGTCGTCACGTCGGCGGTCGCCCGGCGCGCCTCGCGGCGGTACCTGCGGCGGATGGGGCTGCCGGCCGGGTTCCGCGCGGTGTTCGCGCACTGCCTGCGCTTCGCGCACGTCACGCTGGATCGAGTCTTCTGGACGCTGGGGCAGACCTTCCGGTTCGACATCCAGCGCACGGGATCCGCGCTGCTGGAGGGGGCGCGCCGCGACGGCCGCGGCGCCGTGCTGATCGGCGCTCACCTGGGCAGCTTCGAGGCGATGCGCGCCATGGCCGAGCGCTGCGCGCACCCCCTGAACGTCGTCGGCTATTTCAACAACGCGCGCCTCATCAACGGCCTTCTGGCGCGGTTCAATCGAAACCTCGCGGTGCGCGTGATCCCCATCGAACCGGGCGTCGATTTCGTGCTGCGTCTCAAGGAGCGCATCGAGGCAGGCGAGCTGGTCGCGCTGCTCGGCGACCGGGCGGGGCTGACCGACCGCACCGTCGAGGTCGATTTTCTCGGCGGGAAGGCCCCCTTTCCGACGGGACCTTATATGCTGGCCGCGATGCTGGGCTGCCCCGTGTTCCTGACCTTCGGCCTTTATCGCGAGCCGAACCGCTACCAGCTTTTCTGCGAGCCGTTCGCGGAGCGCGTGACGCTGGGCCGCCGGTCGCGCCAGGCGGACGCCCGCGCGCAGGCGCAGCGGTTCGCGGAGCGCCTGGAACATTATTGCCGGCTGGCGCCCGACAACTGGTTCAACTTTTACGACTTCTGGACCGAGCCCCGGGCATGAATCCTCCCTCGTCGGAATCGACCACTCCCGACGCGGCCACCGTCACCATCGGGCGCCGGCCGCTGACGATCGACGACGTGTGCGCGATCGCCGCCGGACGGGCCCGCGTGGCGCTGGACGGCGACCCCGCCTTTCGCGAACGGCTGGGCGCCAGCAACCGCAGCCTCGAGCGCCAGCTGCGCGCGGGCAAGGTCATCTACGGCGTCACCACCGGCGTCGGCGAATCCTGCGAGACGGCGGTGCCGGTGCCGATGGCGGAAGGGCTGGCGCTGAACCTGCTGCGCTTTCACGGCTGCGGCACCGGCGCGCCGCTCGGCGACGAGGAATCGGCGGCGGTGGTCGCCGTGCGCCTGGCGTCGCTGGCGCGCGGGCACTCCGGCGTGCGGCCCCTGGTGCTGGAGCGGCTGGTCGATCTGCTCGGCCACCGCATCCTGCCGCGCATCCCGTCGGAGGGCTCGGTCGGAGCCAGCGGCGATCTGACGCCCCTGTCGTACGTCGCCGCCGCGCTGATCGGCGAGCGCGAGGTGTCGTTCCGCGGCCAGGTCGTGTCGGCGAAGGCGGCGCTGGAGGCGTGCGGCTTCCGGCCTCTCGTGTTGCAGCCGAAGGAGAGCCTGGCGCTGATGAACGGCACCAGCATGATGACCGGCCTCGCGTGCCTGGCCTTCTCGCGCGCGCGGCGGCTGGCGCGGCTGGCGGCGGCGCTGACCGCGGGGGCCAGCGACGTCCTGCGCGGCAACCCCGGCCATTTCGACCGGCGCATCTTCGACCTCAAGCCGCACCCGGGGCAGGTGGCCTGCGCGCGCTGGATCCGCGAGGACGTCGAGTACGATCCGGCGGCGCCGCGAACGGCGGCGGCGGCGCGCGTGCAGGATCGCTATTCGATCCGCTGCGCGCCCCACGTCATCGGCGTGCTGCTGGACGCGCTGGCGGCGTTCGGACCGATGCTGGAGACGGAGGTGAACAGCGTCAACGACAACCCCATCGTCGACGCCGACGCCGACGAGGTCCTGCACGGCGGCAACTTTTACGGCGGGCACGTCGCCTTCGCCATGGACGGCCTCAAGGCGGCGGTGGCCAGCGTGGCCGATCTGATCGACCGCCAGCTTTTGCACCTGTGCAACCCGATGGTCAACGCCGGGCTGCCGGCCGATCTCGTGATGCGCGCCGGCGACGACAAGGTCACGCACCACGGCTTCAAGGCCATGCAGATCACCGCATCGGCGCTGACGGCGGAGGCGCTGAAGCTGACCATGCCGGCGGCCAGCTTCAGCCGCAGCACCGAATCGCACAATCAGGACAAGGTCAGCATGGGCTCGATCGCCGCGCGCGATTGCCAGCGCGTGCTGGATCTCACCGAGACGGTCGGGATGATCGCGCTCCTGGCCGTCTGCCAGGCGGTCGATCTGCGCAACGGCGAAGGGTGCCACGCGCGCAGCCGGACGCTGCGCCAGGCGGTGCGGGCGGTGGTGCCGCGCAACGACGCCGATCGACGGCAGGACGGCGACATCGAGCGACTGTTGCGCCTCTATCGCGCGGGCACGCTGCCGATCGGGGCGGCGGATTTCCCGTGAGGCGAGCAGTAACGATGGCGACGGCGACGGCGGCGGCGGTCGTGATGGCGGTGGTCGCGCTGGCGGCGCCGGCGGTCGCGGCGCCCGCGAAAAAAGCCGCCGTCGACATCGACGCGCTGATGGCCCAGTTCGCCCGCGCGCCCGGCCTGTCGGCGCGCTTTCGCGAGGAGAAACACATCGCGCTCCTGGACGCGCCGGTGGTGAACGAGGGGACGATCCACTTCATGCCGCCGGGGCGCTTCGTCCGCCACACCGAGAAGCCGCTGGCGTCGACGCTGCTCATCGACGGCGGGCGCCTGCAGTTCGGCGACGCCGACGGTGACAAGCAGAGCCTGGACCTGGGGACGAACCCGGTGGCCAAGCTGTTCGTCGACAGCTTCGTCATGATCATCTCGGGCGATCGCAAGGGGCTCGAGCGCGTGTTCACGCTGTCGCTGTCGCCCGCCGCCGGGGCCGGCGGGGCGTGGCGGCTGGTGCTGACGCCGCGGGTCTCGCCGATGGACAAGGTGTTGAAGTCGATCACGCTCTCGGGCGCCGGGCTGGCGCTGCGCGATCTCGAGGTGCGCGAATCCAGCGGCGACTGGTCGCGGACGACGTTCGCCGACGTCGACGTCAACCACCGCTATGACGCGGCCGAGGCGGCGCGCGTGTTCAAGGTGCCCGCGCGCTGAAGGGAGGCGACCGCGCATGAGCGTCCGGCGCCGGCCTCGTTCTCCACTGTCCGCGCGCGCGCAGCTGGGCCTGGCGGCCGCGCTGATGGCGGCGGCGGCGATCTACTGCGCCCTGCGCCTGAAGGTCACCACCGACATCACGCACTTTCTGCCCGCCGGCTCCGACCACCGCCTGGCCGAGCTGTCACGCCGCCTGGCCGATTCGACGCTGACGCGCACGCTGATCGTCAGCGTCGGCGGGCCGTCGGTGGACGCCGTGGCGGACGCTGCGCGGGAGATGGCCGAGGGCCTGCGCGATCACGCGGAGGTCGCCTTCGTCCAGCGCGGCCCCACCGACAAGCTCGCGGAGTCGGTGTACGCGCTCTACGCGCCACGCACGGCGTACTTCGTCTCCGACCGGCCGGAAGAAGAGATCCCGGCCGCGCTGTCCGACGCGGGCCTGGCGCGCGCGGCGCGGGCTCTCAAGAACCAGCTGGCGCTGCCCACGTCGCCGCTGCTCGGCCGCCTGGCGGGCAGCGATCCGCTGCAATGGTTCCCCGGGATCTTGCGCCGCTTCGAGAGGGCGCAGGCCGGCACGCTGGAGATCGGCGGCCCGGCGGGCGATCAGTTCGTCACGCCCGAAGTCGCCGACGCGCCGGCCCGGGCGCCGCGCCGGTGGGCCATCATCTTCATCGGCACGCGGCACTCGCCGTTCGACAGCCGCGCGCAGGCGCCTCTGCTCGATGCCGTGCGCGCCCGCTTCGCCGCCGTCAACCGGCAGGCGGGCGGCGCGCTGGCGCTGGAGCTGGGCGGCGTGGGGCCCATCGCCCTCGACGCCGAACGGCGCATCAGCGGCGACCTCACGCGCATCTCGATCCTGTCGACGGGCGCGGTGGTGGCGCTGTTCTGGCTGCTGTTCGGCGGCGTGCGTCCGGTGGCCCTGGCGCTGCTGCCGATCGTCGCTGGCGCGCTGGCGGCGACGGCGGTCGGGCTGGCACTGTTCGGCCAGCTGCACGGCATGACGCTGGCGATCGGATCGACGTTGATCGGCGTGGCGCTGGACTATCCGATCCTGCTGCTGACGCACCGGACGCTGCAGCCAGACGAGCCGCCCGAGGCGGTGCTGCGCCGGATCTGGATGGGCATCTTCCTCGGCGGGGCGACCACGGCGGTGGGCTTCGCGGCGCTGGGGTGGACGCGCTTCCCGGGCGTGCGCGAGCTGGCGGTGACGTCGTCGATCGGCATCGTCGTGGCCATGCTGGCCACGCGCTATGTGCTGCCGCCGCTCTTGCGAGGCCGGCCGGCGCAGGCGCGGCTGCTGGCGCGCGGGGCGGCGGCGCTGGGGCGCGGGCAGCGCTGGCTGCAGGCGCGGCGCGGGGTGGCCCTGGCGATCGCGGTGGCGGTGGCGGTGGTGTGCGTGGCCGGCCTGCCGCGGCTGCGCTGGCTGGACGGCCTGCGCGCGCTGGACCCCGCCGACCCGCGCCTGAAGGCCGAGCTGGAGCGCGTGCGGGCCCGCGTCTCCGCCATGGACGAGGGGCGCTTCGTCGTCGCCGGCGCGCGCGATCTCGAGACCGCGCTCCGCGCCAACGACGAGATCTTCGCGCGGCTGGAGAAGGCGCGCGCCGCCGGCGCTCTCGACGGGCTGACCTCGCTGCACGCGTTCCTGTGGTCGCAGCAACTGCAGCGGCGCAACCGCGCGGCGGTGGCCGCGGCGCCCGATCTGCCGGGACGCACGCTGGCGGCGCTGCGCCGCGAGGGGTTTCGCGCCGAGGCCTTCGCCGGCTTCGCCGCCGCCGCGGGCGCGCTGGGCGGAGCGCCGCCGGTGCCGCCGCTGGCGCTCGCCGATCTGCAGGCGTCGCCGCTGGCGCCGCTGGTGCGATCGTTCGTGGTCGATCTCGGGGATGCGACGGGCGTGCTGACGTTCCTGCGCGGCGTGCGCGACGCCGCCGCCGTCGAGGCGGCCGTCGCCGGCGTGCTGGGCGCGCGGTACTTCGATCAGGCGGCGTTCCTGGACGAGACCTACGCGCGCTTCCGCGTGCAGACGCTGCAGGCGGTGGGGATCGGCGTGGCGCTGATCCTGGCCGTGCTGTACGGGCGCTACCGGCGCTGGCGCCTCAGCGTCGCGGCCCTGGCGCCGGCGGTCCTGGCGGCGGCGGCGACGATGGGCCTGCTCGGCCTGTGCGGCGTGCCCATCAACCTCCTGCACGTGCTGTCGCTGCTGCTGGTCCTGAGCATGGGCGTCGATTACGGCGTGTTTCTGGTCGAGGCGGCCAGGAGCGACGTCCCGGCCGACGCCACGCGCATGAGCGTGCTCGCCTGCTGCCTGACGACTGTCCTCTCGTTCGGCCTGCTGGCGCTGTCGGCCACCCCGGCGCTGCGGGCGATCGGCCTGGTGACGGGCCTGGGCGTCCTGCTGAGCCTGTTGCTGGCGCCGCTGGCGATGCTGCTCACCGGCGGCGCGCGCGCGGGTGGCACGGCATGAGATTGCCCGCGACGCAGGCGCTGGCGATGGCGATGGCGATGACGCTCGCGCTCGCCGCCGGCTGCGCGCACCGCCCGCCACCGCCGGCGCCGAGCGCGCTTCCGGCGCCCGCGGCCGCCGAGCTGCCGCCGCCCGACCGCATCCCGGGCGACCTGACGTTGCGCCAGAAGCTGACCGCCACCTCCGCGCACGGCGGCGGCAGCTTCGAGACGATCCTGCAGAAGCGCCCGGGAATGCTGCGCGTGCTGGGGCTGACCCCGTTCGGCACGCGCGCGTTCCTGCTCGAGCAACGCGCCGACAAGGTCGACTTCACCCGCTACATCCCGCACGAGCTGCCCTTCCCCCCGACGTTCA
Organism: Polyangia bacterium; assembly: GCA_035544495.1. GTDB lineage: Bacteria > Myxococcota_A > Polyangia > Fen-1088 > Fen-1088 > DATKEU01. The sequence goes on from DATKEU010000318.1 coordinate 6,401, forward strand.
TGCTGCTGGACATCCACCGCGTCTTCGACCGCTGGCTGGACGCCCCGCCCCCCACCGACGGCGAGCGCAGCGGGATCGTCGCGGGCCAGCGCATCTCCGAGCGTTGGCAATCCGGCCGCCTGCGCCAGCGGGTCTTCTCGTCCACGCCGGGCGCATCCCCCGGCGCCGTCACGATCACCTACGACGGCGAGATCGCCCCCGGCGTCGCCGCCGACGTCGTGCTGGCCAACGATCGCTTCGGCTACCGCCTGCAGATTCACAACCTGCCGGCGGCCGGGAACTGAACACGGCGCCATCCGGTGCCTTGCCCGCCCGCGCGGAATCCGCTAGGTGGTACGGGTGTTCGGGGCAGACGCAGGCTTTGGGCGGGCCCGCCGGTATCCCGTGACGGCGTACGCGACCATCAACGCCCTCGGCACGACGACGCGCGACGTGCTGGCCGCCTTGCGCGCCGGGCGATCGGGGCTCGGGCCCTGTCCGCTCGAGGTTCCGTTCGCCGCGCCCACCGGGGCCATGGCCGATCCGCTGCCGCCGCTGCCGGCGCGCCTGGCCGCGCACGACAGCCGCACCGCGCGGCTGGCGATCGCCGGCCTGGCAGAGATCGCGCCGGCCGTCGCGCGCGCGGTCGCCCGCTGGGGCAGCGCCCGCGTCGCGCTGATCGTCGGCACCACCACCGCCGGCCTCGGGCGCACGGAAGAAGCCGTCTCCGTCGCGCGCCGCGACGGCGCGCTGCCCGCCGACTACGATCTGCACCGGCAGCATTCGTTCGGCAGCCTGATCGAAGCGGTGCGCGCCGGCGCCGGGGTCGCGGGCCCCAGCTACGTGGTGTCGACGGCCTGCTCGGCCAGCGCCAAGGCCATCGCCAGCGCGCAGCGCCTGCTCGATGCGGGCGCGGCCGACGCGGTCCTGGTCGGCGGCGTCGACGGGCTTGCACAGATCACGCTACGCGGGTTCCACAGCCTCGACATCCTCAGCGACCAGCCCTGCCGGCCCTTCTCCGCCGCGCGCAAGGGGATCAACCTGGGCGAGGGCGCGGCCTACCTGCTGCTGGAACGGACGGGCGACGCGGCGGTGGCGCTGCTCGGAACGGGCGAATCGTCGGACGCCTACCACATGACGGCGCCGCACCCGGAAGGGACCGGCGCCCTGGCTGCCATCGACCAGGCGCTGCGCGCCGCCGGGCTTTCACCCGCCGACGTCGACCACATCAACGCGCACAGCCCGGGCACGCGCCAGAACGATCTCTCCGAGGGGCGCGCCATCCGCGCGCGCTTCCCCGCCCACGTCGCCGTGGCGTCGACCAAGGGATACACCGGCCATCTGCTGGGCGCGGGCGGCGTCACGGAGGCGATCTTCGCCGCGGTCGCCGTCGAGCAGGGATGGATCCCCGCCAGCCTGGGCGCCGATCCCGTCGACGAGTCGCTGGGCATCAACGTGCCGACGCGCGCGATCGATCGCCCCTGCCGGGCGGCGCTCAGCAACTCGTTCGCCTTCGGCGGCAACAACGTCTGCGTGCTGGTGGGGCGAGCGGCGTGAAGTCGCCGTCGGCGGACGTGCGAGGCGTCGGCTTCTGGACGGGCGCGGCGACCGGAACGGCGACGGGAACGGCGGCGGCGGCAGCGCCGGCGCGCGCCGGCGGCTCGGCGCGGCCCCGCCGGCGCGGCAGCCTGCTCATGCAGATGGTGGCGGACGTCGCCGCCCAGGCGGCCGCGCAGGCGGGCGCCTCGCTCGCGCGCGTGCGCCTGGTGGTCGGCTCCGCGTTCGGCGAGCTCGGGACCACGGTCGATCTGCTGGGCGAGCTCTCCGACGGCGGCGTGCTGTCGCCGACGCGCTTTCACAACAGCGTCCACAACAGCGCCGCCGGCGCGCTGTCGATCGCGCAGGGAAACACCGAGGCGGCGATGTCGCTGGCCGCCGGCAACGACACGGTTGCCATGGCGCTGCTGGAAGCGCTGGCCATCATCGACCGAGACGGCGACGGCGACGGCGGGCCCGAGGTGCTGGTCGTCGTCGCCGACGAGCCGCTGCCTGCCGCGCTTTGCCGCATGCCCGCCGGCGAGGCCGTCGCCGCCGCCCTGTTGCTGGCGCCTCCCTCGCGTTCGCCGGCGCTGGCGCGCCTCGGCGGCCTGGAACCGCCGCCCGCGGCGCCGCCCGGCGCCTTTCGCCCCGTCGAGATCGACGCTCCCTGCGCCGCCATCCGGCCGCTGCTGGCGGCCATCCGCGCCGGGCGCCCCGGGCGCGTCTCGCTGTCGCCGGCGGGAATACCGGGCTGGTCGATCGGCGTCGAAGCAGGCAGCGCCCCGTGACCGCCGCGCCGTCCTCCCCCTGGCCGCCCATCGCCGAGCTGGTTCCGCACCGGCCGCCCATGCTGCTGCTCGACCGTGTCGTGGCCCACGACGCCGAGAGCGTCATTTGTGAAGTTCGAATTGCAGCGCGCTCGCCATTCGTCGAGGATGGCCGGATCCCCGCCGTGGTAGGAATCGAGTACATGGCTCAGTGCGTGGCCGCCTTCGCCGGCCTGGCGGCGCGCGCCGAGGGCCGCCCGCCGCGCATCGGGTTCCTCCTCGGGTGCCGCGAGCTGCGCCTCTGCACCGACGCCTTCGCGGTCGGCGACACGCTGACGGTCGAGGCACGCCGCACCTGGGGCGACAGCGCCCTCGGGCACTTCATCTGCCGGGTCGAGCGCGACGGCGAGACGCTGGTGTCGGGGACGCTGAACGTCTACCAGGGCGAGCTGCCGGAGGACGCCGCGCCTTGAAACGCCTGGCCCTGGTCACCGGCGCCAGCCGCGGCATCGGCGCGGCCATCGCCGAGGAGCTGGCCGCCGCCGGCTGCGCCGTCCTGCTGAACTTCCGCGCGCGCGCCGCCGACGCCGAGGCGGTCAAGGCGCGCATCGAAGCGGCGGGCGGCCAGGCGACGCTGCTGCCCTTCGACGTCGCCGACCGCGCCGCCGTCGAGACGGCCCTGGGCCCGCTGGTCGAGGGCGATCGCGCCGTCGACATCGTCGTCAACAACGCCGGCCTGGCGCGCGACAACCCGTTCCCGTCCATGCCCGCCGCCGACTGGGAGCTGGTGACGCGCACGACGCTGGACGGCTTCTTCAACGTGACACGCCCGCTGGTGATGCCGCTCGTGCGCCGGCGCTGGGGGCGCATCGTCAACATCTCGTCGATCTCCGGCCAGGCGGGCAACCGCGGCCAGGTCAACTACTCGGCGGCCAAGGCCGGCCTCATCGGCGCGACGCGCTCGCTGGCGCAGGAGCTGGCCAAGCGCAACATCACCGTCAACGCCGTCGCCCCTGGCCTCATCGACACCGAGATGCTGCCAGACCTGCCGCGCGACGAGCTGACCAAAGCGATCCCGATGCGGCGCCTGGGCCAGGCGCGCGAGGTGGCCAAGCTGGTACGTTTCCTGTGCAGTGACGACGCCGCGTACATCACCGGCCAGGTCATCGGCATCAACGGAGGTCTCCTGTGAGCAGCGCGCGCGTCGTCGTCACCGGCATCGGCCTGACGTCGCCGATCGGACACGACCTCGCCACCGCAACGGCCGCCCTGCGCGAGGGCCGCCACGGCATCGTCACCATGCCGGAGTGGGACGCCGTCGTCGGCCTGGGCACGCGCCTGGCCGCGCTGTGCGCCGACGCGCCCATCGGGCACTACACGCGCAAGCAGATCCGCAGCATGGGGCGGGTGGCCGTGCTGGCCACCTACGCCACCGAGCAGGCGGTCAAGGACGCCGGCCTTCCCGCCGAGGTGGTGCAGTCCGACGCCGTCGGCCTGGCCTATGGATCGACGCACGGCTCGTCGGCGTCGACCGAGGAGTTCTGTCGCAAGGTGTTCGAGAAGCGCGGCTTCCAGGGCATCGCCGCCAGCACGTACCTCAAGTTCATGAGCAACACCTGCACGGTGAACCTGGCCCAGTTCTTCGGCATCCACGGCCGCGTGCTGTCCACCTGCTCGGCCTGCACCAGCGGCAGCCACGCCATCGGCCAGGGCTACGAGACGATCAAGCACGGCTATCACGACGTCATGCTGTGCGGCGGCGCCGAGGAGATGCACTTCTCCCACGCCGGCATCTTCGACATCCTGTACGCCACGTCGACGCAGTACAACCAGCGCCCGGAGCAGAGCCCGCGCCCCTTCGACGCCGCCCGCGACGGGCTGGTGGTGGGCGAGGGCGCCGGCACGCTGGTGCTGGAGAGCGAGGCCCACGCCCGCCGGCGCGGGGCCCGCATCTACGGCGAGGTGATCGGCTTCGGCGCCAGCTGCGACGGCGAACACGTCACCATGCCCTCCGTCGACGGCATGGCCTCGGCGATGCGGCGCGCGCTGGCCGACGCCGGCATCACCCCCGGCGAGGTCGACTACATCAACGCCCACGGCACCGGCACCGAGGCCGGCGACATCGCCGAGAGCCACGCCACCTTGAAGGTGCTGGGCCCCGACGTGCCGCTGAGCTCGACCAAGGGGCACACCGGGCACACGCTGGGCGCCTGCGGGGCGCTGGAGTCGGCGTTCTGCCTGTCGCTGATGCACGAGCGCTTCGTCCCCCCCACGCGCAACCTCGAGACCGTCGACCCGCGCTGCGCGCCGCTCAACTTCGTGCGCGGCGCCCCCCAGCCCAAAGCCAAGATGGACATCGTCATGAACAACAACTTCGCCTTCGGCGGCATCAACACCTCGCTGCTGTTCCGGCGCTATGCCTGAGCGGCCCCCGCCATGAACGACAGCGCGAACACGTCAAGCACCGACCCCACACCCGTCGGCGACGACGACGGCGTCGACGTCGTCGTCATCGGCGGCGGCCCCGCCGGGTCGACTGCCGCCAACCTCCTCGGCCAGGCCGGCCACCGCGTGCGCGTCCTGGAGAAGGAGATCTTCCCGCGCTTTCACATCGGTGAATCGCTGCTGCCCATCGACCTGCCGATCTTCGCGCGGCTCGGCGTCGACCTGCCGTACGAGCGCTTCATCCGCAAGGACGGCGCCGAGTTCATCGACGAGACGACCGGGCAAACCGCCGTCTTCACCTTCGCCGAGGGGCTGGCCGGCACGCCCCGAAGCGCGTTCCAGGTCGAGCGCTCGAAGTTCGATCACGTGCTGCTGGAACGCGCCGCCGCCTGCGGCGCCGAGATCCGCTACGGCGTCGCCGTCGAGGCCGTCGCCACCGACGACGCCGGCGCGCGCGTGACCACGCGCGACGGCGCCGTTCACCGCTGCCGCTACGTCATCGACGCCACCGGGCAGGACGCGCTGCTGGCCCGCACCAACCGCACCGTGCAGCCGCTCAAAGGCTTCGGCATCGCCGCCGTCTTTCGCCATTACGACGGGATCGCGCCGGCGATCTTCGACGAGCTGGCGGTGACCGGCAACATCAAGGTGCTGATGGTGCCGATGGGCTGGATGTGGATGATTCCGCTGGCGGGCCCGCGCCTGTCGATCGGCCTGGTCAGCCAGCAGCAGGGCAACTCACCCGAGCGCCTGGCCGAGGCCATCGCCGCCTCGCCCATCCTGCAGCGCCTCACCGCCGGCGCCACGGCCACCGAGCCGCGCATCATCCGCAACTTCAGCTACCGCAACCGGCGCTCGTTCGGCCCGCGCTGGGGCTGCATCGGCGACGCCTCCTGCTTTCTCGACCCGGTGTTCTCGTCGGGCGTCTCGCTGGCCATGCTGAGCGCCGAGTTCCTCACCGAGCGCCTCAGCGCCGCCCTGCGCGCGGGCCGCGAGTCCGACCCCCACCTCATGGACGATCATTCGCGCCACATGGAGATCGGCTATCGCAGCTTCGCCGCGCTCATCAACCGCTTCTACAACCACGAGATGGTGCGCCGCCTGTTCTTCATCGACACGCGCGGCGAGGAGCTGCGCTCCGGGATCACCAGCGTGCTGGCCGGCGATCTCTGGCGGCCGGAGAACCCGTTCCAGCAGACGCTGATCCGCTCGTCGGGCCACGAAGCGTTCTCGGACTAGGCGAGGCGGCGGCCGGCGCGAGAACAACGTGCGACTCCCCTCGCCCATCGCCAGCCACCCGCTGTGGCAGCTCAGTCTTCTTCGCTTGCGCGAGATCGCGCGCGAGCCGGGGACGCTGTTCTGGGTCTTCGGGTTCCCGGTGCTGCTGGCCGCCGCGCTGGGCGTCGCCTTCTCGAACCAGGGCAAGCAGCCAGTCGCCGTCGGCGTGCTGGTGGGCGCGCCGCCGTCGCTGGCGGCCACGCTGCGCGACGCCGGCATCGACGTGCAGCTGCTGTCGGAGGCGTCCGCCCGCGAGAAGCTGCGCAACGGCCAGCTGCAGCTGGTCGCCGCGGCGCCCGCCGCTCCCGGCGCGCCCGTCGAGTACCGCTTCGATCCCATGCGCCCCGAGGCGCGCCTGGCCCGCGCCGCCGTCGACCAGGCCGTGCAGCGTGCCGCCGGGCGCCGCGATCCGGTCGCCGTGCGCGACCGCCTGGTGGTGGACCCGGGAGCCCGCTACATCGACTTCCTGGTCCCGGGGCTCATCGGCATGAACGTCATGTCCGGATCGATGTGGGGCCTCGGCTGGGTGATCGTCAACATGCGCGTGCGCAAGGTGCTCAAGCGCCTGCTGGCCACGCCGATGCGGCGCTGGCACCTCCTGTTGTCGCAGACGTCGGCCCGCATGCTGGTCATCCCGTTCGAGGTGGGCGCGCTGCTGATTTTCGCGCGCATCGCCTTTCACGTGCAGATGAACGGCTCCGTCCTGGCCCTGGCCGCGGTGGTGCTGATCGGCGCTCTCTCGTTCAGCGGCGTCGCCATCCTGGTCGCCAGCCGCGCGCAAAATCCCGAGACCGTCACGGGCCTGATGAACCTGGTGATGCTGCCGATGTTCATGCTCTCGGGCGTCTTCTTCTCCGCGACGCGCTTTCCGGACGCCCTGCGACCGGTGGTGGCAATGCTGCCGCTGACCGCGCTCAACGACGCGCTCCGCGCCGTGATCACCGACGGCTCGACGCTGGCGGCGCAGGCGCCCGCGCTGCTGATCCTGGCGGCCTGGGGCATGGTCGGCTGGCTGGTCGGCCTGCGCATCTTCCGCTGGGCCTGATGGCGCGCGGCGAGCGCGACCGGCTGCCTTTACCAATTTGCTCGTTCCCGGTAGGTTGCGCGCCCGGAGCCCCCATGACCAATCGACGACCCGACCATCATCCGCTCGCGCTCGGCCTGGCCGCGCTCGCCGCCGCCCAGTTGATCGCCGCCACCGCCTCCGCGCAAACACCACCCGCCCAGATGCCGGCGACCGCGCCCGCGCAGGCCTATCCGCCGCCGCCGACCCCGCCTGCGCCGCCGGCGTATCCGCCGCCCCCGGCGCCGGTCTCTCCACCCACGTCCGGGCCCACGCCCGCCCAGCCGCCGCCGGGATATCCGCCGCCCGGCTATTCCCTCCCGCCGCCCGCCGGCAACGGCCCGGTGCTGTCGCTGTTCGCCGACAACCCGCGGGCGCGGCTGCAGATGCAGCTCTTGGAAAACCAATGGACCGACGTCTGCGCCGTCCCTTGCGGCCGGCCCGTCAACCCGCAGGGCGTCTTTCGCGTCGCCGGCGGCACCATCCAGCCGTCGTCGCCGTTCCAGCTGCCGCGTCCCGACGGTCAGGTGATGGTGCGGGCGCGCACCGGATCCAAGGTCAAACGCTGGGTGGGGTTCGGTCTGGCCATGGGCGGCGTCGCCGGCGCTGCCGCCGGCGGCCTCTATCTCGCGGCCGCCAGCAACACCAGCAAGGACTTCTACGGCAACAACACCACCACCCACGACTTTTACGAGGTCGCCGGGATCACCTATCTCGTCGTCGGCGTGGTCCTGATGGCCATCGGATTCCCGATGTTCGCCTCGCAGGGCACGTCCGTCGAGGTCCGCTGACGGGCTTCATTTCGCGGGCGCCGGCGGCCCTCCGTAAAATCCCTGTAAGTAGCGAGTCGGCGCCGCGCTGCCCGGCTGCTCCCATGGGCACACCGACAGCAGGAGGCGGCTGCCCGGCCCCACACGATACGGTTTCTCCGCCGCCGTTTCGATCATCACGCCGGCCAGATCGAACCGGCTGTCGTCCAGATCCAGCGGCACGTCCCCGGCCACTCCGCCGCCGGTCATGATGAGGTCCGATCCCTGCGCGACGATCCCGCCCGCGACGGTGGTGTG
>DATKEU010000319.1:0-4254 GCA_035544495.1 Polyangia bacterium
CCGCGCCGACGTCGCCCCCGCCGTGGCCGGCGCCCGCGCCGGAGGTCACGCGATCCGCGCTGCCCAACAACGCGCCCATCGTCGAATGACGAACATTGCCGGCGGCGGCAGCGCCGTTACACTATCCCGCCGTGGCGACAAGAACCGAGCGACCGTCCCGCCCCGGCGGATGGGCGTGGGCGCTGGCGCTGGCCCTGACGCTGGCCCGGCCCGCGAGCGCGCCGGCGGCCGAGCCCTTCGTCGACTTCCGCGGCGAGGGGCCGGCGACGATGCACCACGTGCGGGTCGTCGATCTGCCGGCGCCCAACGTCACGGCGTCGGCCGACAACAGCCCGCACATCGTCTCGCGCCCCAAGGATGCCTGGCCGCAGGCGCCGGCGGGTTTTCGCGTGCAGCTCTACGCGCAGGGGATGACGAACCCGCGCTTCATTCGCGTGGCGCCGAACGGCGACGTCTTCGTGACGGAGAGCAAGGCCGGCACGATACAGGTCTTTCGCGGCGTGCGGCCCGACGGCCGGGCGGCCAGCAGCACGACGTTCGCCACCGGCCTGCGGCGACCGTTCGGGCTGGCGTTCTTTCCGCCCACGGGCGAGCCGCAGTGGCTGTACGTGGCCAACACCGACAGCGTCGCGCGCTTCGTCTATCGCACCGGCGATCTGCGCGCGCGCAGCCCCGAGCAGACGCTGGCGCCGCTGCCGGGCGGCGGCTTTCTGCGCGGGGGCGGACACTGGACGCGCGACGTGGCGTTCTCGCTGGACGGGCAGAAGATGTTCGTGTCGGTGGGATCGCGATCGAACAACGACGACACCGACGGCAATCGCGGCGAGGAGGGGCGCGCGGACATCCTCGAGTTCAAGCCCGACGGCAGCGACCAGCGCGTGTACGCATGGGGACTGCGCAACGCGGTCGGCATCGCCGTGCACCCGGTCAGCGGCGAGCTGTGGGCGTCGGTCAACGAGCGCGACGACCTGGGCGACAACCTGCCGCCCGACTACATCACGCGCGTGCAGCCGGGCGGCTTTTACGGCTGGCCCTGGTTCTACATCGGCGATCACCAGGACCCGCGCCACAAGGGTAAGCACCAGGAGCTGCGCGAGAAGGTGATCGTGCCCGACGTGCTGCTGCAGCCCCACGCGGCGTCGCTGCAGATGACGTTCTACGACGGCAAGCAATTTCCGGAGGCGTATCGCGGCGACATCTTCGCCGCCAACCACGGCTCGTGGAACCGATCCGTGCGCACCGGTTACGTGGTGGTGCGCGTGCCGCTGCACGGGACCCCCCGTGCGAGCGGGGAGTACGAGGATTTCCTGACCGGCTTCGTCACCCGGAGCGGCGACGTCTGGGGGCGGCCCGTGGGCGTGGCCGTTGCCGGCGACGGCGCGCTGCTGGTCACGGACGACGCCAGCAACTGCATCTGGCGCGTCGTCTACGAGGGAGCCGGCAAGGCGCCATGAGGCGCGGCGCCGTCGGGGCGCTGGCGCTGGCGCTGGCACCGGCGGCGTGCCAGCGTCCAGCGGCGCCCGCTTCGTCCGCGCCTGCGCCCGCAACGGTGACGGCGACGGCGGCGGCGACGACTCCGGACGCGCGGGCGGCCGCCGCGGACGAGGGCCAGCGCGCTGGCGCTGGCGACGATGAGCGACCGATCGATCGCCGCCGCCCGCCGCCGCCCGACGTGGCCAGCCCGCCGCCCGACGTCGAGACGACGCCGAGCGGCCTGCGCACGCGCGTGCTGACGGCGGGCACGGGAGCGCGCCACCCGGCGGCGACGGACATCGTCGAGGTCCAGTACACCGGCTGGCGCAAGAGCGGCGGTTTCTTCGAGGGCACGGGGCCGAGCGAGCGCATCCGACTCGACCGCGCCGAGATCGTGCCCGGACTTTCGGAAGGGATCGGCCTCATGGTCGAGGGCGAGCGGCGCCGCCTGTGGGTGCCGTTCGCGCTGGCGTATGGCGCGCGCCCGAACCACGCCAACGCGCCGGCGGAGGACATGACATACGACGTGACGCTGCTGCGGATCGTGCCGCTGCCGCCCACGCCGGCCGACGTGGGCGCCGCGCCGTCGAATGCCCGCCGGTCGCGCTCGGGTCTGCGGTACCTGCCCCTGCGGCGTGGCGCGGGCGGGGCCCACCCGGCCCCCGACGGGTTCGTGCGCTTGCGGGAGACGATGTGGACGCCCGACGGGCGGCTGTTCTTCACCTCCCTGCGCCACGCCGACATCGTCCGCTGGCCCGTCGCCGATCTGCTCCCCGGCGTCGCCGAGGCGATCGAGATGATGGTCCCCGGCGATCGCTGGCGTCTGTGGCTGCCGGGCGCGCTCGCTTACGGCGAGCGAACGCCCGGCGAATCACCGCCGCCGTTCGCGCCGCCGCGCGGCCCGATCATCGTCGACGTCGTGCTGTTCGGGGTGGAGTAGCACGTGTCGGGCGCCGCTCTCACGATGGAAAATTCCGCGCCGGCGCGGCATTGTGATCGCGCCATGCGACTCGCCCCCCCCGTCGCCGTTCTCGTCGGGCTCTGCGTCGTTTGTCGGCCCGTCCCGGGTCAGGCGGCGGCGCCGGAGGGAGCGTCGGCGGCGGCGCTCTCGAATCTGGAGGCCGGGTTCTCGGCTTATCGCGACGGAGCGTATGCGCGCGCGGCGCGCCTGCTCGGCGGGGCGGTCGGCCGGGGTCTCGCCGTCGACGACTGGGCGCTGTTGCTGCTGGGCGAAAGTCAGTTCTTCGACGGCGATTTCGCGGGCGCGCGCGCGCGCTTCGAGCAGCTCGCCAAGATCGGCGGGCGCGGCGGAGCGGGCGGCGGGCGGCCGGCGCAGATGGCGCCCTGGCGCATCGCGGACTGCCTGTGGATGGAGGGCGATCGGGCGCGCGCGGCGGCGGCGTACGCGAAGCTCCTGTCGCGGGCCGGCGCCTGGGGCGATGGCGCGCTGGCGCGGTTTCGCGTCGCCGAGGTGACGGCGGCGCGCAACCCGGCCGAGGCGCGCCGGCTGTGGCTGACGGTGGCGCGCGATTTTCCCGCCCACCCGCTGGCCGAGGAGGCGCTGCGCCGGTCGGCGGTGGTGATCGCCCCCGCGCCCGGCGGCGCCCAGGCGGCGGTGGTGATCGCGCCCGAGGAGCGCCTCAAGCGCGCCGACACGCTGACCCGCGATCGCCACTGGAACGAGGCGCTCGACGAGCTGGGCAAGCTGCCGGCGGATCTGCCGCCCGCGCTGGCGGTGGAGCGCGACTTCCAGATCGGCGAGACGAAATTTCACATGCGCCGCGACTATGCCCGGGCCGCCGAGCTCTTGCTGGCGGTGGCGCCCAAGCTCTCGGGCGACAAGGCGGCGACGGCGGCGTTTCACGGCGCGCGCGCGCTGTCGCGCGTGGATCGCGACGACGAGGCGATCGCCGGCTACCGGCGCGTGGTCGAGACCTACCCGCGCTCGCGCTTCGCCGCCGAGGCGCAATATCTCTCCGGCTGGCTGGAGTACAACCGCGGGCGTTTTCGCGAGAGCCTCCCCGCGCTGCAGGCGACGCTGGATCACTTCGGTCGCAGCCCCTTCGCCGACGACGCGGCCTGGTGCCTGGCCTTCGCGCACTACCTGCTCGGCGAGACGGCGGCGGCGCTGACCGGTTTCGCGCGCTACGCCGCCATGCCGAGCGGGGAGATGACGCCGGAGGACCACGCCGCCCGCGTCGCCTACTGGCGGGCGCGCATCGCCGAGAACACCGGGCACACCGACGAGGCGCGCGCGGCGTACCGCCAGCTGGGGCGGCGGCCGTTCGCGTTCTACGGCCTCCTGGCGCGGGCGCGGCTCAAGGCCGCGGGCGAGGACGTGGCGCTGGCGCTGCCGCCCGCGCGCATCGAGGGGAGCGCCCGCCCGCTGGCGCAGGTGGCGGAGCTCGGGCGCGCGCGCGAGCTCCTGGCGGCGGGCCTCACCGTCGAGGCCGGCTGGGAGGCCGAGCGCAGCGAGCGAGACGTCATCAAGCACCTCGGCGCGACGGCCGGCCTGCTGACGATGCTGGACGTCTATCGCCAGGGCGAGAACTTTCACCGCGCCTATCAGCTGGCCGAGGGGCAGGGCGGCGAGGCGCTGGCGTCGGCGCCCGCCGGCACGGCGCGCGCGCTGTGGGAGGCGGCCTATCCGCGCGCCTACGCCGACCTGGTGGAGAAGTTCGGCCCCGGCGCCGGCAACCCCGATCTTTTTCTCTACGCGATCATGCGCAAGGAATCGGGCTACTCGCCCGACGACGTCTCCTACGCCGACGCGCGCGGCCT
>DATKEU010000320.1:0-11320 GCA_035544495.1 Polyangia bacterium
CGATGCGGCTCTCCAGGCGGACGAGTATCGCGCCCGGGCGCGGCGGCACGTCGATGACGGTGAAGGCGTCGAAGCCCGGTCCCACCACCAGCGCGTAGGCGCCCGACGGCAGATCGACGGCGGGCAAGACGTCGCCGCCGCGGCTGTCCTCGATGCGCAGACCCGCGAGGCCAACGGTGGCGTCGCCAAGGTTGTGAAGCTCGACGAACTCCTGGTCGGGCTCGGCGCCCGCGGGGTTGGCCAGCACCTCGGTGATGGCGACGGGGGGCAGCGCCGGCGGCGTGTGAACGGTCACGGGATCGGAGAGCGAGGCGTTGCCGGCGCGATCGACGGCGCGGATCGTGACGTCTCCGTCGCTGTCTGGTGGAACGGCGCGCGCGGGGGCCGCCAGATCGACGTTGCCGGCGCCGGCGCCGAGGGCCAGCGTCGTCGTGTCCTCTCCCACGCGCACCAGCGCCTCGATCATGACGGGCTCGTCGGCGGTCATCGTCAGGCTGAGGCAGCCGGCGCCGAACGCGAGCTGGATGTCGGCGAGCGCGGGCGGCGTGGTATCGGGCGTCGCGCTCGGTTCAGGGTCGGTGAACCCGGCGACGCCGCCGCTCCCCCCGGGCCGAGCTCGTTCGTTGGTGAGATCCGTGTCGGGCGTGCAGCCCGGGCCCCATGCCGCGCAGGCCACGCAGACCACGCACACAGCGATCGGAACGACGCGCATGCCCAGGTCTCGGACGGTGCCAGCGTTTGTTGCGCGCGCCACGCGGCGGGGCGAATTGCGGTAGAAACGGCGCCGATGTCCGGCGCCCCGCTTCCTCGCTCGTCCGATCCTCCCGCGCTGATCCTCGCCTCGGCGTCGCCGCGCCGGCGCGAGCTGCTGGAGCGCCTGGGACTCTTCCCGCGAGTCGAGCCGGCCGACATCGACGAGACGCCGCTGCCGGGCGAAGCCGCCGCCGATCACGTGCGCCGCCTGGCGGGCGCAAAATGCGACGCGGTCTGGGCGCGCTTGCCCGACGCGGAGCGCGCGGTCGCCTCGGTGCTGGCGGCCGACACCATCGTGGTCGTGGACGCCGACATCCTGGGCAAGCCGCGCGACGAGGCCGACGCCCGTTCGATGCTGGCGCGCCTGGGCGGCCGGCGGCACACCGTGACGACCGCGTACCAGATCCGGCGCGGGCCGGATCGCGCCGTGGCGCGCGCGGTGTCGACGGCGGTCGCGTTCCGGCTGCTGCAGCCGGCGGAGATCGACGCCTACGTCGACAGCGGCGAATGGCGGGGCAAGGCGGGCGGCTATGCCGTGCAGGGGATCGCGGCTGCCTTCGTCACCGAGCTGCGTGGTTCGCACACCAACGTCATCGGCCTGCCGCTGGCCGAGGTGCTGGGCGATCTGCTGGCCGTCGAGGCGCTGCCCGGCTATCCGCCGCGCGCGTTCGGGGTGGCGCCGTGACCCGGGCGGAGAGCATCGCCGCCGGCCTGGCGTCGGTCCGCCACCGCATCGCCGAGGCCGCGCGTGCCGCCGGCCGCCCCGTCGATTCGGTCCGCCTGGTGGCGGTGAGCAAGAGGATGCCGACGGCCGACATCGACGCGGCGCTGGCGGCCGGGCAGGTCGACTTCGGCGAGAACTACGCGCAGGAGCTGCGCGACAAGCGGGCTGCGCGGGCGGCGGAGGATCCGGCCGGCGGCGCCCGCCCGGCGTGGCATTTCATCGGCCCCCTGCAGACCAACAAGGTCAAGTACGTCGCCGGCAACGTGGCGCTGATCCACTCGGTCGATTCGGCGGCGCTGCTCGACGAGATCGATCGCCGCGAAGGCGAGCAGGCGTGCCTGATCCAGGTGAACCTGGCCGGGGAGGCGCAGAAGCGCGGCGTGGCGCCAGCCGCGCTGCCCGCGCTGCTGGATCACGTGGCGTCGCTGGCCCACGTCCGTTGCCTGGGCCTGATGCTGATCCCGCCCCTGGCGGCGCCGGCGGCGAACCGGCCGCTGTTCGCGGCGCTGCGCGCGTTGCGAGATCAGCAGGCCGCCATCGCGCGCCCGCGCGTCGACCTGCGCGAGCTGTCCATGGGCATGAGCGACGACTTCGAGGTGGCCATCGCCGAGGGCGCCACGCTGGTGCGGGTCGGCACCGCGATCTTCGGGTCGCGCCCGCCGGCCGCCGCCGTCAGCCCAGGCGCTTGAAGGCGGCGAGGCTCGGTGCGCTCGGCGCCGGGTACGGGGCGTCAGCATCGTCAAGATCGCGATCAACCATGACGATCGCCCCGGGGTGTTGACGTTCACGAATCGGTCGACGGCCCGGCTGCATTCGAGACCACCCACGCCCGGAAGGCCCGCACCCGCGGCAGCGCCGCCGTCTGGTCCAACGTGACCAGGTAATACGCGGGGTCGCACGGCACGGACAGCGCGAACGGCCGCACCAGGCGGCCCGCCGCCAGCTCGCCCTCCACCAGCACGCGCCTCCCCATGGCCACGCCCAGCCCGGCCGCCGCCGCCTGCAAGGTCAGGCTGGCGTCGCTGAAGATGTGGCCCTGCTCCGGATCGACGTTGCCGATGCGGGCGGCGCGCAGCCAGCGGCGCCAGTTGTCGGTGGAATCGTCGTGCAGCAGCGGGTGGCGGCGCAGATCGAGCGCGCGGCGGCGCGCGGGGCCGCGTAGCAGGGTCGGGCTGCACACCGGGAAGAGCTCGTCCTCCATCAGGCGCTCGCTGCGCAGGCCGGCGTATCGGCCGTAGCCGAAGCGGATCCCCACGTCCATCGGCTCGCGGGCAAAGTCGATGAAGCGCTCCGTGGAGATCAGGCGGACGTCGATGCGCGGGTGGCGGGCGATGAAGTCGCCCAGGCGCGGGGTCAGCCAGCACGTCGCCAGCGACGGCATGGTGGTGACGGCCAGGATCTCGCGGCGGGGGCGCGTCTTCAGCGCGGCGGTGGCGTCGGCCACCCGATCGAATGCGGGCGACAGCTCGCGGGCATAGGCCTCGCCCTCGGCGGTCAGCTCAAGCCGGCGCGGCAGGCGCAGGAACAGGCTGACGCCCAGGTGCTCCTCCAGCAGGCGAATCTGGTGGCTGACGGCGGTCTGGGTGACGTGCAGCTCCTGTGCGGCGCGGGTGAAGCTCCGTTGCCGGGCCGCGACGGCGAAGGTGCGCAGGGCGTTCAAGGGCGGCAGGTCGTCGGGCACGCCGCCAGCGTACATGAGAAAAACTCATGGCAAGCCTGAGAAGAAATCGATTGAGCGCCGGCGCCCGATGTCCGAAGACCGGGGGCATGAAGCTCTACGCGTTCGACTACAGCCCGTATGTCCGGAAAGTGCAGCTGGTGTTGAATCTGCTCGGCCGCGCGCACCAGGTGATCGACGTCCCGTACAGCGACCGTGACGAGCTGGCCTCTGTGACCGGCGGCTATATCTACGTCCCGGTCCTGGTGGACGACGACCGGAAGGTGGTCTGCGATTCACGCGCCATCTGCCAGCACCTGCTCACCGGGGACGCCGCCGCCATGCTGGTCCCGCCGCCTCTCGACGGCCCGATCTGGGCCTATCACGACTGGTGCGACGGGCCGCTGGAAGACGTGATGTTCCGCATCGCCTCGCCCGCCATCCGCGATCGCTGGAAGAGCCCGGGCGACCGCGCCCTGTACGTGCTGGTGAAGGAGCGCAAGTTCGGCGCCGGCTGCGTCACCGCGTGGGAAGAGCAGCGGGACAATCTGGTCGCCAGGGCCAACGATCTGCTGGCGCCGACGGCGCGCACGCTGGCGGCGCAGCCGTTCATCTTCGGCGCCGCGCCCACGCTGGCCGATGCGGCGCTGTACGGACAGTTCGCGATGTTGCGCGCGGGCGACGAGCGGCTCCTGGGCCGGTTCGGGGCGATCTTCCGCGACTGGATCGGGCGCCTGGAACGTCACGCCCGTGGCTGACCGCCGCCGCCGAGAGCCAGGCTTCAGGGAAAGCGCCCGCTGGCCACCAGCAGGTCGAGGCGGGCCTGGTGGGCGACGTCCTCGGACTGCGCGGCGGCGGTCTCGGCGTCGCGCGCGCGGCGGGCGGCGTCGATGACCTCGATGTTGGTGGTCGCGCCCGCCTCGTAAGCCAGGTTGGCCAGCTCCAGCGCCTTCTGCGCGAAGGCGACCGCCTGCTGCGCGGAGACCAGCGCCTTGTCGGCCAGCAGCAGGGTCTGATACGCGGTGCGGACGTCGGACGCGGCCTGGCGCAGGCCGGCCTCCAGGTTGGCGCGCGCCTCCTCGACCAGGGCGTCGCGCTCGCGCGTGATGCCCGTACGCAGGCCACCGTCGTAAAGCGGCAGCGTCAGCACCAGCTGCGCCTGCCAGCCGCTGTCGGGCACCAGGTGCGATCCCTGCTGGGCGAACGGCTCCGCCACGGCGGCCAGGAGCGGCGCATAGTACGTCCACCATCGGTCCGCCGACGCGTGCGCGGCGGCCACGCGTTCGTCGAGCAGCTTGAGATCCGTCCGGCGCGCGCGCGCGTCGCGGATGGCGGAGTCGATGGCGGGCGGCGCGGGCATGTTGACGCTGTCGGTGGAGTCGACCGGGCCGCTCTCGCCCAGCAGAACCCCCAGCGCCTCGCGCGCGCGCACCAGGCCGGCGATGCCCGCCTGCTGCTCGACCTCGACGCTGGCCAGATCCTGGGCCGCGCGCACGTCGTCGATGCTGTGACCGAGCCCGCCCAGAAGGCGCGTGTGCGCGTAGTCGTAGTGGTGCTGGGCGGTGGCGCGGGCGGTTTCGTTGACGACGACGATGCGGTGCTGCGCCACCACCGTCAGGTAGGCGCGCCCGACGGCGGTGGCCAGCTGGCGCTTGACGTCGGCAGCGCTGGCCTCGGCGATGCGCCGGTTGTCGGAGGCGGCCAGCGTCTGCCCCCAGGCGGGCGGCGCCAGCAGCGGCACGATCAGGGTCAGGTTGCCGGCCCACTGATCCTTCTCGACGGTGACGCTACGCTGGTTGGTCGTCTTGTCGAGCGTGGTGCGGGGCGCGTCCAGGCGCGTGTAGCTGCCGTTCCCCGCCAGCGTGGGGAAGAACCCGGCGCGCGCCTGGCGCACCAGCGCGTCGGCGCGCGCGATCTCGGCCAGGGCCACGGCCACCGTGGGGTTGCGGCGCAGGGCTCGGTCGATGGCCTCGGCGAAGGTGACGGTGGGCTCGGCGGCGTCGGCGCCGCGCGCAACCGCTGGCGCGAGCAGAGAAATCACCGCCAGCAACGCCCCGGCAGCAGGCAAGAAGCGACGGACGACAACGACAGATAGGGCGTCCCGCGATTCCATGGTGGGTGACTTTACTGACACGGCAGGCGACCTTAAGGTGTGCCCATGAAAATCATCAAGGGGTTCGTTGCAGCGATCGTCATCAGCGCCGCCGGGCTGGCTGGCGCCGGAACCGCGCGGGCCATCGATCTCGACGGCCTGACCAAGAAGGCGGTGGGCAGCGCGCAGAGCGCCGCCACCGGCAAGGTCGAGCAGAAGGTCAATGCCAAGTTGCTGGCCGACGCCCGCAAGAATCAATGCAGCTTCAAGAGCGACACCGACGAGCTGGCGCCCGGGTGCGACGCCAAGCTGAAGAAGCTGACCAACGCCCTGGTCGAGGCGAAGAAGCAGCTGGATGCGGCCGGCGTGCGCAGCTACAAGTTCGAGGTCTCGGGGCATACCGATACGTCGGGTTCGGCGGAGCACAACAAGCAGCTGTCGGAGAAACGCGCCCAGGTCATCGTCAAGGAGCTGGTGGCGCGCGGGATCGCCGCCGGCGAGATCGTCGCCGTGGGCATGGGCTCGGAAAAGCCGCTGGTGACGCCCGACAACACGCCGGCCAAGAAGGCCAAGAATCGGCGTTACGAGATTCGCGTCCGCTTGTAGAGCAAGGCGGCGGGCTTGGACGGCGGCGGCGACGACGGCGAGGACGACGGCGACGGCGAGGACGAGCACGCCGGCAGCGGCAGCGGCGACGGCGACGGCGCGCGGGCGCTGCCGCCGGGCCGCCCCCGCGGAGAGCCGCTGACCATCGACTTCGAGGGCCAGGCGGTGCGCGCCTTCGCCGGGGAATCGGTGGCGGTGGCGCTGCACGCGAGCGGCGTGCGGACGCTGGGGCGATCGTCCAAGTACCACCGGCCGCGCGGGCTGTTTTGCCTGGAGGGGCACTGCGCCTCCTGCTACCTGCGCATCGACGGGCGGCCGAACCTGCGCGCTTGCATGACGGAGGCGGCGCCCGGCCTCCGCTGCGAACGCCAGAACGCCTTCCCCAGCGCCGACGTCGATCTGCTGACCGCCGCCGACTGGCTGTTCCCGGGCGGGATGGATCACCACACGCTGATGACCGGGACACGCCTTGGCAACCGGCTCTTCCTGAAGCTGGTGCGGCAGATGGGCGGCTCCGGGACGCTGCCCGATGCGGGCGCGGCGCCGGCCGCGACGCCGCCGCCGGAAGATGTCCGCGCCGACGTCTGCGTGGTGGGCGGCGGCCCGGCGGGTTTGACGGCGGCGGCGCTGCTGGCCGCCGCGCCGGCGCGCCCGCGCGTCCTGGTCGTCGACGAGCAGGCGGTGCCCGGCGGCTCGCTGCTGGCGGAGGCGGGTGGCGCGGCGCGCGCGGCGGCGCTGGCGAGCGAGGCGGCGGCGGCCGGGGCCCGCCTCGTGGCGCGGGCCACCGCCCTCTCCTTCTACCCGGAGGACGCTGGCGCCGACGGGCAGCCGGGATTGCTGGCGGTGGCGGCGGCGGATCGCCTGCTGCGCGTGTCGGCGCGCGCGTACCTCTACGCGACCGGCGCCTACGATCAGAATCTGACTTTCGCCGACAACGATCGGCCGGGGATCATCTCGGCGCGCGCCTGCGGGCGGCTGGCGTTTCTGCACGGCGTGCGCCCCGGACGGAGGGTCATCGTGGTGGCGGGGGCGCCCTACGCCCTGCGCGTGGCGGCGGCGCTGGTGGAGGCCGGCGTCGCGACCGAGGTCGTCGATCTGGCGCGCGAGCGGCCGGTCGGCGCGCGTGGCGTGCAGGCGGTGCGCGGCCTGGATCTGGCGCCGGCCGGCGCGGCCGATGGCGAAGCCCGTGGGACGCGCACCGTGCGCGGCGACGTGGTGGCGGTGGGCGCCCTGCCGGCGCCGGCGTCGGAGCTGCCGCGCCAGCACGGCGCCGCGGTGGTGCTGGACCCGGCGCTGGGTGGATTCGCGGTCCGCGTCGACGAGCGGGCACGGTGCGCGCCCGGCGCCTTCGCCTGCGGCGACGTGGTCGGCTACCGCGGGCCGGACGCCGCGCAGGACAGCGGCCGGGCGGCCGCGCGCTCGATCCTGAGCGTGTTATTTTCAAAGGGATGACGCCGCTTCGCCCGCGCCTGGCCTGGCTGCCGCTCGCGCTGGCCGCCGCCTGCGGCAGCGGCAGTGGCGACGGACAGAACAACAGCGGTGACGCCGGCGTCGACAGCGGCGGCGCAGAAAGCGGCGAAACGGACGCCGCCGCCGGCGTCGATGCCAGCGACGGCGGCACCGGCGATGCGCTCCTCGGCTGCGCGGAGGCGAGCGCCGGCCTGGCGTTGAAGCTGCACGCCATGCAGGGCGCGCAGTGCACGGTCGTTGTGCGCCTGGACTTTCAATCGCTGGCCGTGCTCGGCTATCAGGTCATCTGCGGCCCCGCCGCGACGGTCAGCGAGGCGCAGGCGCGCGCCACCGCGGCGGCCGACACGGGATTCGGCGGAGACGCCAGCGCGGCGCCGGCGCTGAACCCGGCGAATCCGGGCGACGCGTTCGTCTTCTACCAGGTGCCCAGCGACCTGGGCGGCGCGGCGGCGGTCAGCGCCCGCACCGGCCTGACGGTGTTCGGCGGCGGCGTCGTCCGGGCGGGCCGCGGCGAGATAACCTACCCGACGAGCTGGCGGCCGGCAGCGGAGCTCGGCGCCGGTTGCGCACCAGCCGACGGAATCCCGTCGCCGCGCCCCTATTCGGTCGGCGCGCCGGTCAGCGACCCGACCGTCGCGGCCGCCGTCGCCGCCGTGGCGCAGACCGCGGTGCCCTCGGCGATCTGGCGCAGCGGCCAGATCACGGGTGCCGTGGCGCTGGGCTATGCCCGCTCGGTGGGCCTGGTGACCGCGGATGGCGGCACGAGCGCCGGCGACGAATGGATCATCCTCGTCAACAGCGAATGACCGCGTGAGCGGCTTCCAGCGCCACGCCTTCGGCGACGCGGGTCCTCGACGCCGGCCGCCAAGCCGGGCAGCATAGGGCGGTCAATCATGATCGTCTCGCCGCTTGCCTCCTCTGCCGCGCGCCCGCGCGCGGCCCTCGCGTCGACGGCGCTGGCCGCGCTGGCGCTGGGCGCCCTCGCCTGCGCCACCGAGCCGCCGCCCGAACCGGCTGTGCCCGCGCCTGCGACGGCCGTCGCCAGCGCTCCCCCGCCCGCTGCGCCGTCGCACCTGGAGCCGCCCCCGTTCCCCACGGCCACGCCGCCGGTCACGCGCGAGAGATCCGACGACCTGCGCACCGCGAACCGGCGCGCCATCCTCGACGCCGCCTGGCGGCTGGTGCGGGACAAGCACTATGACAAGCGCCTGGGCGGCGTGAACTGGGCCGCGGCGCGCGCCCGCTATGAACCGATCGCGCTCGCCGCGCCCAGCGAGGCGGCGTTCTATCGCGCGCTGAACCAGATGATCGGCGAGCTGGGCCAGTCGCACATGATGGTGACCGGCCCGGGCGCCGACGACGACGAGGGCGAGGCCGAGGCCGAGGAGCTGGCCCCGTCCAGCGACGATCCGACGGCGGCGCAGCAGCCGCCCGTCAAGGCCGCGGTGGGCGTCGGCGATCCCGGCCTCACCGTGCGCGTGATCGAGAACCGCCCCACCATCACCGCGGTCCGCCCGGGATCGTCGGCGGAGCGCCAGGGACTGCAGCCCGGGTTCGTGGTCACGCAGATCGGCGGGCGCGAGATCCGCGCCGCCACCGATTCGAAGCGCCCCCTGCGCCCCGTCGAGGAACGGTTCGCCGTTCGCCGCATGGCCCAGCGGCGCCTGATGGGCCCCGCCGGAACGCGCGTGACGCTGCACTATCTCGACAACGACGATCGCCCCGGCACGGTGATGCTGACGCGCGACGAGCCGAAGGCCAGCGCCGTGACGCTGGGGCACCTGCCGGCGCTTTATCCCGAGGTGAAGGTCGAACAGATCCACGACGTCGGCGTGCTGTCCTTCAACATCTTCCTTCTGCAACCGGTGATGGAAGACATCCGGCGCGCCATGGCCGGGTTTCGCGCCCGCCACACGCGCGCCCTGATCCTGGACCTGCGCGGCAACCCGGGCGGCCAGGGGGCGATGGCCATCCCGGTGGCGGCGCTGTTCGTCGACCATCCGGTCACGCTGGGGACGCTGCAGTTCCGCGACTTCACCAACACGCTGGTGGCGCGCCCGGAGCTGGGGACCACGCCCTTCACCGGTCCGCTGGTGATCCTGACCGACGAGGGGACGGCATCCGCGGCCGAGATGCTGGCGGCCGGGCTGCAGGAAGCAAAGCGGGCCACGGTGGTCGGCGACACCACGCTGGGCGCGGTGCTGCCATCGATGGTCACGGCACTGCCGGGCGGCGCCGTCATGCAGTTCGTGGTGGCCGATTTCAAGACGCCGAAGGGGGTGCTGCTGGAGGGGCGCGGTGTCCAGCCAGACCGCCGCGTCGTCGAGACGCGCGCCGCGCTGCGCACCAGCCACGATCCGGTGCTTGACGCCGCGCTGGCGGCTATCAGAACATCGAAGAGTAGGTGAAAAACATGGCAGGTGCTGCTCTTCGCTGTGCGATCGCCGCGGCGATCGCGGTCGCCGCCGGTTGCAGCTCGTCCCCCCAGGCGGGCTCGGCCGGCAGCGGAGGCAATTCCGGTAATCACGGCACGGGCGGGCAGTCGCCCGAAACCGGGAGCACGGGCGGCGCCAACCAGACCGCGCCCGACGCTGCGCCGGCATCCGACGCGACCGGGCCCAGCACCGCCGATGCGCCGTCCGCCGGAGCGGAGGTCGCGCCGTCCGACGGGTCCCCTGCGACGGGCGACGCCGGCGGCGGCTATTCGGGGGGCGGCGCCAAGCCGCCGCCGATGCCCAGCGCGGGCTGCGGCGTCGCCGCCGGTCAGCTTCCCGAAGGCGCGGGCACGTTGCCCAGCGGCCGCCGCTATATCATCCGCCTGCCGGCCGGCTATCAACCCGGCAAGCCGTTTCCGCTGACCTTCGCCCTTCATTACAACGACGGCGGCATCGGCGAGTTCGACAACGCCGGGACGCGCGCGGCGTTCAACGACTGGGCGATCCTGGTCCTGACCCAGTCGCAGACCAGCGACTGGCGGCAGGCCTTCCCGGCCGACCTGGCCTACTTCGACGCGCTGGTCGCGCTGGTGAAGGACAAGCTGTGCGTCGACACCGGCCGCATCTTCGCCTTCGGGTTCAGCGGCGGCGCTTCGTTCTCGAGCCTGCTCGCGTGCAAGCGCGACTTCCTGCGCGCCTTCGGCGCCTGCGGGGGCATCCCCGGCTACGACGGCTACACCGCCGCCGACTGCAAACCGCTGCCGGCCTGGATCGACCAGGGCGCGCGCACGGGCATGGTCGAGCTATGGACCGCCAAGGACGGTTGCATGCAGCAGATGCCCGGTGCCCATCCCAATTGCACCCAGTACGTCTGCGGAATCGCCCCGGTCATCTATTGCACCAACGGCGCGCACGCCTGGCCGTCGTACGGCAACGCCGATGTCGCCGCGTTCTTCAAGCAGTTCTGAGCGAACAGTTCTGAGCGAACCTCCACCACCAGCGTGCGACCCGTCGCTTGACGCGGCGCCGGGCCCGTCGGAGCATCGCGCACCGATGAACGCCCCTCGCATTCGCGCTTTGCTGTCATCCCTGCTGGCCGTGGCGGCGTGCGCCTCCCAGCCGCCGCCCCCCGCGGCCACGCCACCTTCTCCCTCCGAAGCGCCGCCGGCGGGACCGCCCGTCGCGACCCCGCCGCCCGCCCCGGCCGCCGCGCCCGCGCCGGCGCCGCTGGCCCAGCGATCAGCGGACGAGATCCTGGCCGACAGCGTGAGCGCCGCTGGCCCCGCAGAGGCGTGGAACGGGCACAAGACCGTGCGCCTGGAAATGACGATGACGTTTCAGGGCGTCGGCATCGCCGGCAAGGCCCAGCGGCTGGCCACCGCGACCGACAAATCGCTGGTCGTGACCGACATCCCCGGCGTGGGGACGATCCGCGAAGGCAGCAACAGCAAGGTCTTCTGGGCGCAAGATCCAATCAACGGCTTGCGCCTGCTGGATGGCGCCGAGGCCGACCAGGCTCGCCTGGAGTCGGTCTGGAACCCGGAGTTGCGCACCAAGGAGCTGTTCGCGAAGGTCGAGGCGAA
>DATKEU010000321.1:0-8384 GCA_035544495.1 Polyangia bacterium
ACGCCGCAGCGGCGCGCCCGACCACAGATCGTAGGGCATGGGGGTGCGCACCTCGTCGGTGCCAGGGCGGGGCGCGGGCAGGCGATCGCGCAGGACATCGGCCAGCGCGCCGGCCACCGCTTGCAGGCGCGACGCCGCCGACTGCGCGCGCGCCGCCGGCAGCTGCGACGAACGGACGACGTCGCGGGCCAGCGCGAACAGCCGCTGGGTCGAGATGTGCAGGCCGAAGAACTCCGTGGCGATCTCCTCGATCTGGTGGGCCTCGTCGAAGATCACGACCTCGTACGGCGGCAGCACCTGCGCTTCGGGCCACTGGCTGCGCAGGGCCAGATCGGCGAAGAAGAGATGATGGTTGGCGACGACCAGCTGCGCCTCCGCGGCGCGGCGGCGCATGCCGGTGACGAAGCAGCGGTCATAGTGCACGCAGCGCGCGCCCACGCGGGTCTCCGGCGTGGCCGAGACGTCGCGCCAGGTCGCCGAATCGTCGGGCAGATCGCCGAGGTCGGCGCGGTCCCCGGTGGCGCTGGCGGCGGCGAAGGCCGCGATGCGCAGCAGCTCCTCGGACGGGGAGAGAGACAGCTGGCGCTGCTGTTCTTCCAGCCGGCGCAGGCAGACGTAGTTCGACAGCCCCTTCATCACCGCCCACGAAAACGGCAGCCGGTCCTCGCCGGTGAGCGGTTTGAGGATCGCCTGCAAGCGCGGCAGATCGACGGTGGCGATCTGATCTTGCAGCGTCTTCGTCCCCGTGCTGACGACCACCTTGCGCCCGGAGAGCAGCGCCGGAATCAGGTAAGCCAGCGTCTTGCCCGTGCCGGTGCCGGCCTCGACCAGCAGGCGATCGTCGCGCTCGATGCAGAGCGCGATCCGCTCCGCCATCGCCAGCTGACCGGGCCGCGCCTCGTACCCGGGCAGGGCGGCGGCGACCAGGCCCCCCGGCCCCAGCACGGCGCGGATCGTGTCGGCGGAGCTCGGGCCTCGCCCGAGCGCCCCCGCGATCATTTGCCGCGGCTCGCTTTCTCGTCGATGCCCGAGATGCCGAACCGACGCCCGAGCTCGGCGAACACGGCGTCGGCGGGGACGCCGGCCGCCTCCAGGCCGACCAGCGCGTGGAAGATCAGATCGGCCGCCTCGTGCGCGGTGTGGGCGCCGTCGCCGGCCGGCAGGGCTTCGTTGAGCTCGCGCGCCTCCTCGCTGATCTTGGCGGCGATCCTGGGAAAGCCGGCGTCGAGCAGCGAGACCACGTAGCTCTTCTGCGGGTGCTCGCGCCGCCGCCGGGCGATCACCGCCGCCACGCGCGCCAGGATCACGGCCGGAGGATCGACCGGGCCGTCGTCACTGATGACGCCGCCGTCCTCGGCGCGGGCGCGGAAGAAACAGGAGGTGGCGCCGGTGTGGCACGACGGCCCGTCGGGATCGACGATCGCCAGCAGCACGTCGCCGTCGCAGTCGACGCGCAGCGCGCGCAGGGCCAGCGTGTTGCCGGAGGTCTCGCCCTTGCGCCACAGCGCCTGGCGCGATCGGCTCCAGAAGTGCATCTGGCCGGTGGCCAGCGTCTGCTCCAGCGCCGCTCGGTTCGTCCAGGCCAGCATGCGCACCATCCCGGTCGCGCGCTCCTGCACGATTACCGGCACCAGACCGTCGGCGTCGAAGTTGATCGTTCCGGCGAAGGACGCCCCGGCCGGCGACTCGGACTCAGCCGCCGCCATGCACCGGCTCCCGCACGGCGATGCCGCGCGCCCGCAGGTACTCGTGCGCCTGCCCGACGGTGAACTCGCCGAAGTGAAAGATCGATGCCGCCAGCACCGCCTCGGCGTGCCCGGCGGCGATCCCTTCGTAAAGGTGCTGTAAATTGCCGACGCCCCCCGAGGCGATCACCGGCACCTCGACCCGGTCGGCCACCGCGCTGGTGAGCTCGATGTCGAACCCGTCGCGCGTGCCGTCGCGGTCCATGCTGGTGAGGAGCAGCTCGCCCGCGCCGGTCTCGGCCATGCGCGCGCACCAGGCCACGGCGTCGATGCCGGTGGGCCGCCGGCCGCCGTGCGTGAACACCTGCCAGCGGGGCGGGGCGCCGTCCGCCGCCGGCTCGCGCCGAGCGTCGACGGCCACGACGATGGCCTGGTTGCCGAAGGCGTCGGCGGCGCGCCGGACCAGCTCGGGATCGGCCACCGCCGCGGTGTTGATGCCGACCTTGTCCGCCCCGGCCAGCAGCAGCGCGCGCACGTCCTCGACGGAGCGCACGCCGCCGCCCACCGTCAGCGGCAGAAACACCCGCTCCGCCGTCGCGCGCACCACGTCCAGCGTCGTCGATCGCCCCTCCGCCGAGGCCGAGATGTCGAGGAACGTCACCTCGTCGGCGCCCTGGGCGTCGTACGCGGCCGCCACGGCGACCGGATCGCCCGCGTCGCGCAGCTCCTGAAAGCGCACGCCCTTCTTGACGCGCCCACCGTCGACGTCCAGGCAGGGGATGACCCGCTTGCACAGCATCAGCGCTCACCGCTTCCCGCGCGGGCGGCGCGCGCCGCCCGCGTCAGCGCCGCCTCGACGGTGAACGCGCCCTCGTACAGCGCCTTGCCGATGACGACCGCCGCCGCGCCCGTCTCCACCAGCGCGTCGATGTCTTCCAGCCGCGCCACGCCCCCCGACGCGATCACCGGGCAGGGCGCGATCCGCCGCCCCAGGCGCGCCGTGGCCTCGAGGTTGGGACCCGTGCGCATGCCGTCGCGCCCGATGTCGGTGTACAGCACCGCGCCCGCGCCGGCGCGCGCCACCGCTGCGCCGATCTCCAGCGCGTCGGCGGCCGTGTCCTCGGTCCAGCCCTCGACGGAGACCTTGCCGGCGCGCGCGTCGACGGCGACGACGACGCGGCCCGGGAACTGCCCGCACGCCTCGGCGACGAAGGCGGGATCCTTGATGGCCGCCGTCCCCAGCACCACGAACTTGACCCCCACGTCGAACAGCCGCCGGCAGTCGGCGAGCGACCGCACGCCGCCGCCCACCTCGACGTCGACGCCGGCCGCCGCGACGATCTGGCCGATGGTGGCGCGGTTGTTGGCGTCGCTCCCCGTCCCGCGCGCGAAGGCGGCGTCCAGATCGACGACGTGCACGCGCGGCACGCCCAGCCCCGACCAGCTCTTCGCCACCTCCCACGGGGCGTGCGAATAGATCGTCGCGCTGTCGCGCCGCCCCTGTTGCAGGCGCACGGCCTTGCCGTCGAGCAAATCAATCGCGGGGAACACCAGCATGCGCGGAGGCTCTCATCCTACAGGTTCACGAAGCCGCGCAAGAGGGCAAGGCCCGCCTGCTGGCTCTTCTCGGGGTGGAACTGACAGGCGAAGACGTTGTCGCGGGCGACCGCCGCGCAGAAGCGCACCCCGTGCTCCGTCTGCAGCGCCACGTCCGCGGCGCGCGCCGGATCGGCGTAATAGCTGTGCACGAAGTAGAAGAACGTCCCCGGCGGCGTCTGCGCCAGCACCGGCGCGCGCGCACCCGCCGCCGCCGCCGCCGGCGCGGTCGCGTTCCAGCCCATGTGCGGGATCTTCAGGCCGGGCGCCGGCGCGAACCGCCGCACGCGGCCCGGCAGCACGCCCAGGCCCTGGCAGCCCGGATCCTCCTCGCTCCCCTCGAACAAGACCTGCAAGCCGAGGCAGATCCCCAGGTACGGCCGCCCCCCGCGAATCGCCGCCAGCACCGCCTGCCCCAGCGCTCCGCCGTCGCGGGACAGGCCCGCCACGCAGCCGCCGAACGCGCCTTGCCCCGGGACCACCACCTTGTCGGCGGCGGCCACGCGGTCGGCGTCGGTGGTGACGACGACGTCCGCGCCGACGGCGGCCAGCGCCTTCTCGACGCTGCGCAGGTTGCCGCTGCCGGTGTCGGCGACGGCCACGCGGGGACGGGCTTTCATCTTGCTGCCTGCCAGTCAGCGGGCGCCGCCTACGCGGTCAGCGTCCCCTTCGTCGACGGCACGCCCTGCACGCGCGGGTCCAGGCGCACGGCCGCCGCCGTGGCGCGCGCGAATGCCTTGAACAGCGCCTCGACGATGTGGTGCGCGTTCTCGCCATAGCGCACCTCGAGGTGCAGGTTGCACAGCGCCGCGCCGGCGAAGCCGCCGAAGAACTCGCGCGCCAGCTCGGCGTCGAAGGTGCCGATCCACTTGCCCTTGATCGCGTCGGCCTTGTACACGAACGCCGCCCGCCCGCCGAAGTCGACCGCCGCCGTCACCAGCGTCTCGTCCATCGGCAACAGGGCGTCGCCGTACCGGGTGATGCCGCTGCGATCGCCCAGCGCCTCGCGGAACGCCTGGCCCAGGCAGATTCCGACGTCCTCGACGGTGTGGTGGGCATCGACCTCGACGTCGCCCTTGGCCGCCACGTCCAGGTCGTAGTAGCCGTGCCGGGCGACTGCTTCCAGCATGTGGCTGAAGAAGGGAATTGGCGTCGCGATCTTGCGCGCGCCGCTCCCATCCAGCTCCAGCGCCAGCGCAATCTGGGTCTCGGTGGTGTTCCGTTCGATCTTGGCCCGTCGCATTATCCCATCCGGTCGGGCCGCGAATTCTGTGTTCCGGGCCCCATTCCCAAGGTTTCCGAAGATTTGACGATATAATAGACGAACGTAAATGGCCAAGCCGCTTCGTAGCCCGGTCGTTGGTTATAACCACAACGTCCGCTACCACGGGCGCATCTTTCACGTGCAGTCCGAGGATTCGGGCCCGGGGATCCCACGCGTGTTCACGCACCTCTTTCACGAGGGGACGATCCTGGTCACGCGCAAGCACGAGTACGACATCTCCGCCGACGAGGATCTGGTCCGCCTCGAGATGCAGAGGCTGCACAAGTCGGTGATGAAGGATCTCACGCGCGGCGAGTTCGACGCCAAGATCGCCGCTTTCTTCGCGGCGCGCGGCCAGCCCGCGATCCTGTCCGATCCGCCCGCCGTCGAGCAGGCGCCGCCGCCGCAGGCGCCCGTGCCGGTCATGGTCGCCCCGACCCAGGTCGGCGCGCACACCGCGGCGGCCAGCGGCGCGCCCGGCGCGGTGGTCGTGCAAGGCTCCGGCATGGTCGGCGGCGGCGGAACGCCCCGCGGTGGATCGCGCCCGCCCATGACACGGCCGCCGGTGCCCGCGCGCGTGGGCGCCCCCATCGTCAAGCCTGGGGATCTGAAGCGGCCGCCGGTCGTACTGTCCAGCTCGGCCGACGGTGTCGTCGTGCAGCGCAACGTCGTCATCGGCATCGGCGGGCAACAGGGCACGCCCGGTCCGGTGCGCGTTCCGCGCATCCGCCCACCCGTCCCCTACGTCGTGCGGGAGGGCAGCTACGCCCCGGTCACGCCGCCGGCCACCGCCGTGACCGAGGGTCCGGCCGCGGGCGCGCCGCCGTCGCCACCCGGCGCCAGCAACGGCGCGCACCCGGGCTGGGACGTCGCGCCGGTGACGTCCGTCGATCGGCGTGCCGCGCTGTCGCCCGCCGGCGAGCGCGATCGCGATCGATCGTTCGGCAACGAGCTGGTCTCGGACAAGAGCCTCGACGAGGTCATCCTCGAGTATCTCTCCGACGACAGCGAAGCCGACGAGAGCTGAGCGCGCGCTTCAAAGCTTGACGACGGTGCCC
Source organism: Polyangia bacterium (assembly GCA_035544495.1). Taxonomy (GTDB): domain Bacteria; phylum Myxococcota_A; class Polyangia; order Fen-1088; family Fen-1088; genus DATKEU01. Next base: position 5,604 of record DATKEU010000321.1, read on the forward strand.
GTGTCGCCGTCGAGGAGCAGGCGATCGCCGGGGCGCACGCGCGCGGTGGCGCCGGCGGCGTCGACGACGGCGGGGATGCCGCGCTCGCGCGCCTGCGCGGCCACGTGGCCGAGGACGCCGCCGGTCTCGGTGACCAGCCCGGCGGCCGCCAGCAGCGGCAGCTCGGTCGGCAGGATCGCGCGCGCCACCACGATCGACGTGTCGTCGGGCAACGCGCCGCCTGGATCGGGGTAAAGGAACGCCCGGCCCACGACGCGCCCGCCGGAGCCGGGGCGCCCGACGATGAGGTTGGCGACGGCGGTGGCGTTCGCGTCGCCGCTGCCGGCGCCGGTCGTCGGCGGAGGATGGACGCGCGCGATCGCGTCGGCGGCGCGGGCGGTCGCGACCAGGCGCGCGGCGGTGGCGGGCGCCAGCGTTGCCCGTCCGCTGGCGTCGTCCAGCGTCGCCGCCAGCGGCAGCCAGAAGACGTCGCCCGCGTCGGCGATGATGCCGCGCGCGTGCAGGCGGTGTCCCTCGCGCAGCAGGGCACGGCGCACGGCGGCCTGCGCGCGCGCGTAGAGCAGATCGTCCTCCTCGCCGGCGGCGACGGCGGCGCGCGCCTCGCCGAGCAGGAAGTCGAAGCGGGCGACGTCACCGTCGCGAGCTGGCAGGCGCGCGCGCCAGGCGGCGGCTTGCGCGTCGGCGTCGCTGGTCGCCAGCCCGGGCGCCTTGACTTGCGCGGCCGCCGCCACCAGGCGCGAGTCCTCGGCGAAGGTGGGCGCGGCCACGTCCCAGACGGGCGTCTCGTCGCCGAAGCGGCCGAGGTAATCCCACACGGCGACGGCGCGCTGGGCGGCGGTGCGGGCGCGTCCGATCTGCGCGGCGCGGGCGCGGCGTTCGGTGGCCACCGACGGCACGTCCGCCAGCAGCCCGGCCAGGGCGGCGTCGTCACCCAGCCCGTGCGCGCGCAGGAAATCGCGCAAGGCCTGGCGGGCGCGGCGCGCCGCCGGCTGCAGCTGCCCGAAGATGATCTGGTAAAGGTCGACGAATACGTCCAGCGCCGCCGGCAGCGCCGCCGCCGGGCCCAGGCGTTCCAGCGCCTCGTCGACGCGCGCGCGGGTGGCTGCGAGGCGCGCGCCGATGCCCTCCGCGCCGGACGCGCCGTCGCCGGCGACCACCGGCGAGCGCTGGAAGAACAGGTATCCGTTCACCACCCGCTGGCGCACGCCGATGCGGCAGCGTTGATCGCAAAGCGCGATCAGGCCGGCCTGCGCGGGCGACAGCGGGAGCGGATTGTGGCTGGCGTCCCAGCGCCAATCGCCGCCGCCGACCGCCGTCCAGTCGACGCGGGCGCCGCCGGTGGCGCCCGCGCCGCGCGCGTCGAACGGGCGCATCTGCAAGTAGGTGATCGCGCCGGCGCGCTTCACCCACTCGACCTCGATCGCGCCGTGGGTTCGGGCCAGCGCGCGCAGGGCCGCCTCGATCTCGACGGCCGCCTCGTCTGTCGCGTCGAGGCCGTCGATGATCGGCGGCGTCGCGCCGAGTGGATCCCAGGCCGCGCTGCCGGCCGCGTCGCCGCCGATGAACGGGTGCACCAGGACCGCCATCCCGGCGCTGTCGACGTCGATCGCGTGCTCCCGGGCGTAGCGGATCGCCGCCGTCGCGCCCGCGGACGCCAGAACGGCGCGGATCGCGGCCTCGAGCTCGTCGCGCGCCACGTCCACGCGCGATTCGAAGACACCGGCGGCCAGCGCTCCCGGCTGGTCCTCGCTGTTGAACGACGAGCGAACGGAGAAGCGCGCGCGATCGTCGCCGCCTGCGACGGCCGTCAAGCAAGCGTCGAGCTCGTCGCGAAATCCGGCGGGAAACGGCGCCGCGTCGAGCGCGTCGCCGCTCGCGGCCCGCAGCGCGCGAAACAGCGCCGTCCCGATCGCGAACGCCGGCGGCACGCGCAGCCCCGCCGCCGCCAGCCGCACCAGCGATCGCGCCTTGCCGCCGATCTCGGTGGTCGCAGCTCCCGTGCCGGCGCCGGCGCCAGTACTCGCGCCGCCCGGCGCGGGCGGCAGCGGCAGCGGAACGCAGAACCGCATGAATACTTTTACACCGTGATAGGGTTCCGACCAATGCGCGGGCCGCTGCTGTCGGGACCCCTGGGAAGCGCGGCCTGCCTGGACGCGCTCCTGCGCTGGGCCGGCGCCGGTGCCGGCGCGGCGGATCCGCCGTTGCGGCCGGTGGTGCTGTCGGGGCCGCTGTGGCTGGGCGAGGCGCTGGCCCAGTCGCTGCCTGTCCTGATGCTCGTCGAGGGGGAAGACCGCCCCGGCGTTCGCCGCGCGCGCCGCCGCGCCGGGCGGGCGCAGCGCCGCCTGGAGATCGCGCTCGCGGGCGCCGAGCTGCCGCTTCGCCCACGCTCGCTCGGCACGCTGATGATCGAGAACGCCGCTGGCCTGGATGCGGACGCCGCGCGCGCCTGGCTGGGCGCGCTGGCGCCGCTGCTGTCGCCGGGCGGCCGGATGATCGCCGCCGACGCCACCGGCAGCACGACGGCGATGGCGCGCGTCGCGGAGGCCTTCCTCTCGGCTTCGCTGGTCGACATCGTCCAGGAGCGCCCGCGCGAGGGCGTGGCGCTGACCGTCGGGCGCGCGCCCGCGGCGGCGATCATGGCGGTGCGCTTTCCGCCCCGCCCGGCGCCCCCGCCTGCCTCGTAAGCGCGCGCTGGAAAATACCGTATGCTCCCGCCGTGCCTCGGTCGGCCACCCTGATCTACGCGCACCCGTATCCCGATCGCTCGCGCGCCGGCCGCGC
>DATKEU010000322.1:0-16825 GCA_035544495.1 Polyangia bacterium
CGGCCAGCGCCGCCGTGCGCTGGCCGGCCTCCCACAGGGCACGGACGTCGCTCTTGACCGTCTCGTCCTCCAGCCAGTCGACCAGGGTTCCAAGCAGCCCCTCCCACCCGGGCGGTTTGCTCCTCCGATCCCCGCGCCCCAGGCCAATGCCCGCGACCAGGACAGCCTTGCGCTCTTTGACGGCCTCGATCAGGGCGCTCGGAATCTCGATCATCCAGCAGGCGTGCTCCCCGGCCCAAGCTGCTTCATAGCGCAAAAGCATCACCCGAACCAAATGTCATCTCCCGACGCGGGCGCCGCTCGACGCGGATACCGCGACGATCGACGCAGCGACGGAGATGGGCCTATTTGCCCGCGCGGCCGGGGTTGCGGACGTCAGGTCGCCTTGCTACGGTGGCGATCCATGTACTTCCGTCGCGGCGCCGGCTTCGTGGCCGCGTTGTTGGTCTCGGCCGGGCTTGCCGCCGGGTGCTCGTCGACGACATATCGGGACATCAACTACGGCAGCGATCTCGGGCGAGGATGGGTGCCGGAGGCCGGCCCGTTGGACGCCGACGGCGGCGCCGCTGGATCGACTGGCGCGGACGGGGCGGCCCCCGACGGGACGGGTGGCGGCGGGACGGGTGGCGCCGGCGGGTCGGGCGGCGGCGCTGGCGATGCCGGCCCCGCTGACGGCGGCGACGATGCGGCGGACGCGCTGGACAACAGTTAAGATATGTTCGACAAACGCGCGAGCGGTTTCCGGTCCCCTTAGGCGTTCGGAGGCAACGGGATGCAGGTCGTGTGTGGCAATTGCCAGCTTAGCTTCGAGGCTCCAGCCGGAGCGAAGGGCCTGGTGTGTCCCATCTGTCGCGGTCCGCTGGCGCCGGCGCAGGGCGCGGCCGACGACGGAGCTGCGTCGAACGCGCCGCTGGATTGGAGCGGCGGCACGCTGGACGATCTGATCGCGATCATGAGCGGACCGGCGCTGGCCGTGCGCGTGGAGGTTTTTCCCGCCGGCAGCGACATCCCGGCTGGCGAAGTTCACCTGCTGGCGGGCGGCGTCTCCGACGCGATCGCGCCTGGTGTCTCGCCGAACGACGCGCTCGATCATCTGCGCACGATCAGGCCGGCGCACTTTCACCTCGAGCAGCGCCTGCCGAATCCCGCCGACGGCGATCTCACCTACCCGGGTCCCGACGCCGGAACGCTGGACGCGCGGCCGCTGGCGCACCTCATGCGTTACTGCGAGCAGTTCGTGATCACCTGCTCGATCGACGTGTGGCGCGGCAACGAGAACGCGCGCGTCGATTACCGCAAGGGCGAGATCAGCGGAGTCACCGTCGGGGGTATCGACGCGCCCGAGCGACTGGCCGAGGTGATGCGCTGGTCCTCGGGCAATTATCGCCTGGTGGTGCCGCGACTGACGCTGCCAGAGCCGGCGCCGAGAGGCACGGCGCCGGCGGCGGCGAAAGCGGCCAAGGTAGAGGCGCCGGCACCCGCGCCCGCTCCGGCGTCGCCTGCGCCGAATCGGACGATCTTTGGAATGCCGGCCGCCGACGTCTCCGCCCTCCGCGCCTCCGTCGATCGCGAGCTGAAAGAGACTCGAAACGAGCGGCCGTCCGGCGCCCATGCCGCCGGTCCCGCGCCCGCCGCGCCGGCGCCGGCGCCCAGCGATCGCAGCGGTCCCGGAACCAAGACCATCTTCGGCGTCGCCGCGCCCGCTGTTCAGGCCGCGGCGCCGCCGCCCACCCCTGCGGCCGCGACCGCGCCGCCGCCCGCCAAGTCGAAGAAGCAACAGAAGGCCGAAGCCGCGGCGGCCGCCGCCCAGGCCAAGCAGGAACGGAAGACCGGCTCGCGCAAGACCTTGGTGCCGCCTCCGGCGATCAAGCCGCCGGCCGCCAGCGCGATGGACGCCGCCGCCGCCGCCGCGGAGGCGGTGCCGCCCGCCGCCGATGGACGGGCGACCCAGGCCGGCTTCAGCCCCAGCTCGGCGCCGAACCCCAGCGCGCCGGCGCTGGCGCCGGTTGCCGCGCCGGCCGCCGCCGCCGCTGCTCCCATTCACGAGCCTCAACATCCGCGCCGCGCGCCCGCCGCCGATGACGAGACGTCACGCGTATCCGCCCGCTCGCCGCAGAAGGAGACGCCGATCTGGACCTACGTCAGCGTCGGGTTCACGTTCGGCCTGGTGCTGCTGGGCATCTATCACCTGGTGGGGCTTCTCGCCCACTGATCGGAGCTTCGCTGTTCATGGCAGTCGGGGCGGCGCGGCGCTGGTGGCGGCGTCCATGATCTTCTCTGACGTCGCGGAGGCGTATCGGCGGACGCGCAAGCCGAAGGACATCCTGTGGAACCGGCTGGTGGCGCGGCCGCTGGCTGCGCCGTTCGTGGTGCTGCTGGCGCGCACGGCGGTGACGCCCAACCAGATCACCCTCGGCACGCTGGTTGTCTTCGTCGCGGGCGCGGTGGTATTGGCGCTTTGCCCGGGACGGTCCGCGCTGGTCGGCGCCGCCGCGATCATCGAGCTGTCCTACGTCTTCGACTGCGTCGACGGGCAGCTGGCTCGCCTCAAGAAGCTCTCCTCGCCGGTGGGCGCGCACCTCGACTTCCTGATGGACGAGCTGAAGGCGTTTCTGCTGGTGGCGGCGGTCGGCGTCCGGCTGTGGCGGGCGTCGGCGGACCCGCGCTTCCTGCTCGAGGCGCTGCTGGGCCTGGTGGCCGTGGCGTCGGCGATCAGCTTGACGACCTTCGTGCGCCGTCCCGAGTACGCCGCCGCCACCGGCGTCCGGGCCGGCCAGGGCGCGGGCGATTACGGCGCCGGCTTCGATGACAGCTCCGCCGCCGCCCCCGCCGCCGCGGCGCCGCGATCGATGTGGCTGTCACCGCTGCGCGCGCTGGAGTCGCTGGGGCGATTTCTCGTGCACTATCCAAGTTACATTCTGTTCGTGGCCCTCTTCGACCGCATCGATCTTTTTCTGCACGTCTACGTCGCCGTGAACGCCGCCTACGCCGGGCGATCGCTTCTGGGCGTCGCCGTCAAGCTGGGGAGGCGCGCGTGAAGGCGATCATCGTCGCCGCCGGCCGCGGCCGGCGCCTGGGGCCCGAGACCGCCGAGATGCCGAAGTGCATGGTGCCGGTCGCCGGCCGCGCCATCCTGCACCGGCAGCTCAACGCGCTCTGCGCCGCCGGAGTCGACGAGGTGGTGATCGTGCGCGGCTATCTCGGCGACAAGATCGCCGCTGGCGACTTTCCCGTGCGCTTCGTCGAGAACCCCGACTGGGCCAGCAACAACATCCTCGCCTCGCTGATGTACGCCGAGGAGGAGATGGCGGGCGGCTTCGTCTTCTCGTACTCCGACATCGTCTTCTCCGCGGCGCACGCCCGCCGTCTCATCGCCGCCGGTGGCGACGTCGGCCTGGTCGTCGATCGGCGCTGGGACGAGGCCTATGTCGGGCGCGTGCATCACCCGGTCTCCGAGGCCGAATTGACCCGGATCAGCGACGGGCCCGGCGGCCCGCGCGTCGAGCGCGTCGGCAAGCGCGTCGTCCTGCCGGCCGACAGCGCCGGCGAGTTCATCGGCCTGGCTCGCTTCTCCGACGCCGGCGCCCGCGCGCTGTGCACGGTCTGGCGCGACGCCGTCGCCTGCGGCATGGGCCGGCCCTTCGGCACGGCGGCCACGCTGCGCAACGCCTATCTCTCCGACGCCCTCAACGCCATGGCGGCCGCCGGGGTGGTGCTCTCGCCGGTGATGATCGACGGCGGCTGGCGCGAGATCGACACCGAGGAGGATCTCGCCCGCGCCCACACCGTCGTCGCCGGCTGGGGCTGATCGTGACTGACGCCGACGCCGATGCCGATGCCGACGCCGATGCCGGCGTGATCGATCCGGCGCATTGGCTCCATCGCCTGTCGGCTGCCGACTGGCTGGCGGCGGCGGAGACGGAGCTTGGCCACTGTCGCGAGGCGCTCGTCCGGCGCGCCGTGCGCCCCGGCGTCACGCACGCCCGGCGCGCCGCCGGCATGGCGTTGAACGCGCTCCTGCGCCGGCGCGCGGATCCGAGTTACGGGCGCAGCTACATGGAGCACGTGGTGGCGCTGGCGGGCGACGCCGGGGCGCCGGCCGAGGCGCGCGCCGCTGCCGAGCTCCTGCGCGCGATCGCACCCGTGCCGCCCGCGCTGGTGCGCATCGGCAAACCCGACCTCGCGGCGCTGGAGGCCGCGCGCGCCATCGTCGAATACGCCCGCGCTCAGCTCAGCGAGAACGGGTAGGTCACGATCTGGCTGCCGTTCGAGGGGGGAAAGCGCAGCGCGCCCACCACGCCCCTGATGCAGCCGGTGAGCCCCCCGCGCTGCAGGATCGCCGGCGCCTCGACGCGCACGCCGCGCACGCTGCCGGCGCGCTGGATCCGGAACTTCACCGTGACGCGCCCGGGGACGTACGTCTCCTCGTCGGGGCGCGCCCGCGAGATGCAGGTGAGGATCGCCTCCTCCTTGGCGCGAAAGCGGCTGTCGATCTCATCCTGATCCAGCTCGCGCGAACCGCTGTCGTCGGACATATCCAGGTGCACGACGTCGGGGCGCGACAGGTCGTCGCCCTGGGCGACCATCTTGAGATCCGCGGGGCCCAGCTTCACCGGTTCAGGCTCGGGCTCGCCGGCGGCGATCGACGGGGGCGGCGGGGCCGCGCGGCGCGCGCGTGCTTCGCCGCTACCGGCGCCGCCGCCGCTGTCGTCGCCGATGCGCGCCAGCCGGGTGGCGCCGCGTCGCTTTTTCTTCTTCCGCTCGCGCGCCGCTTCGCGTCCGCCGGCGGCCGCCTCGGCGCTGGTGGCCGCGGCGCGCTCGGCCGCTTCGCGGTGCTTCCAATAGAGATAGCCGCCGAACACCAGCGCGGCGACCACCAGACCCAGGACAAAACCTCTCATCGATAGCTCGCGCTCGCGCTCGGCGTCACCGGCCCTCAGCGTACAAGATCCCCGCCCGCCGCTGTGTCATTCTTCATGGGTGGTGTCGCCGCCGCACGGCCGCAAGCGCGCCGCCGCCGTCGGGTTCGGCGCGGTGCTGGCCGCGACCATCGTCCTCGCGCTGGCGCCGCCCTCGGCGTCCAGCAAGGAGCACGCGGCCGCCTGTCCGGAGCTGCCGGCCATGATCGCCCGCGTTCGCGCCGGCCTGGAGGCGGCGGCCAGCGAGCGCGTCCGAGGAAGCTCGCTGGCCGCGTACCAGATCCTGCGCACCACCGCCGCCAGCATGGTGCGCGACGCCGACGGCGATCGCTGCGGCGCGCTCGGCCGCACGCTGACCTCGGCGCTGACCCGCGCGGCCGGCGCGCGCACCGCCCTCGACGCCAGCGTCGAGCTGGACCTGGGCCTCGACGCCGCGCTGTCGCTGGCCACCGACGGGCACCCGCGCTACGCCCGCATACCCCCAAAGGTATTGGCCGTTGGCGAGGCGGTGGTGTACGGCCAGGACTGCCCGGATCTCTTTCCGCTGACGGTGCGCCTGGAAGGTCCGCCGGATTCGCTGTCCGATCGCGTGCGCCGCGTCCTCCGCGATCTCAAAACTCGGCCGCGCTGCCAGCGCGTCGAGCGGCTGCTGGGCTCCGCCGCGCCCGAGCGCCTGGCCCACGCCGTCGATTCGATCCGCCTGGACGAGCCGGACGACGCCGCGCCGCCCGACGACGCCGCGCTGTGGACCCGCTGTCCGGAGTTCCCTCTGATCGTCGAGCGCCTGGCCGCCGCCATTTCGATCGGGGCGCCTCTGTACAACGCCGGCGACGCGCTGGCTTGCCAGCGCACGTACGAGGCCGCCGTCCGCGCCGTCACCACCGACGTCGTGGGGGTGGGCCGCTGCCCGCTGGTGCGGACCGTCCTCGGCACCGCGCTGGCGCGCGCCGACGCCGCGGGCAGCGCCAACGAAGCCGCCTGGGCCCTGCGCCACGGCTTCGACAGCGTCCTGTCGGGCGACACTCGTGCCGCACCTTGACCTCGCGGAATAGAAGGCACTATCTTTAGCGCCAATCAGGCCGGCCCTCGGTCTATGTAACTCACTGCTCTTTCGACGCATTGACAGACGGAAACCCAACAGGAGAAAACGAACCTCATGAAGAAGGCTGATCTGGTGGACGTGGTGGCGCAGCAGAAGAACTTGCCGCGTCCGCAAGTCGAGGCGACGATCGATTCGCTGATCGACGCAGTGGCCGAGGGCCTGGCGCGGGGCGAACGCATCGACCTGCGCGGCTTTGGCGCTTTCGCGGTGCGTGAATCCGCCGCCCGTACCGGGCGCAACCCGCAAACCGGCGAGGCCATCCAGATCGCCGCCCGTCGCGTTCCCACCTTCAAGGCCGGCAAGGAGCTGCGGGACCGCGTCAATCGACCGAGCTCGTAGCCCGATCGCGCGTTCCCTCAGGTATAGGGTCGATGGGTACTCGCCTTTTCATCGGAAATCTTTCGTACAACGTCAACGAGCAGGAGCTGCGCGAAGCGTTCACCAGCGAGGGAATCGAGGTGCGCAGCGTGCGCGTGGCGCTGGATCGGGACACTGGCCGGCCGCGCGGTTTCGCCTTCGTCGAGACCATGACGGACGAGGGCGCCAAGGCTTCGATCGAGAAGCTGTCCGGTCGCTTGCTGCAGGGGCGCTCGATCATCATCGAGGAGGCGCAGGCCAAGCCCGGAGGGCCGGGCGGCGTCGCCGGCGCGCGACCACCTGTCGGCGGTGCCGGCGGGTTCGCGCCTCCGGCGGGTGCCACAGGCGGCGCCGCTGGTGCAGGCGCAGCGCCTCGCTCGACGTTCGGTCCCCGTCCGGCGCCCGGCGCGCCGGCGCCGGGGCGCGCTCCGGGCGCCGTGCCCGGGCCAGGCACGGGTGGTCCTCCGCGCGCCGGCGGCGGCGGGTTCGGCCCGCCGCGCACGTCGGCCCCCGGCGGTCCTCCGCGCGGTGGCTTCGGTGGGGGTCCGCCGCGTGGCGGCTACGGCGGCGGTCCCAGCTTCGATCCGCGCTTCGCGGGCGCTCCGGGCGGCGGCGGCCGGAGTCCGGGCGGTGGGGGTGGCGGCGGCGAAGGCCCAGTGCGGCGAGAGCGCCCGGAGAAGAAGAAGTCGACGCGTCCAAAACCCGAGGAGCGCGAACGCGGCAACTGGCGCTGGAACGGCAAAGTCGACGAGGATTGATCTCCGCTCGCTGCGCGGGAGGGCTGGGCCCCGAGCTTTGCACTCGGCACACCCGCGCCACCCACCCCCCCCGCGCTTCGCGCGGGCTTCGCCGCGGGCCCACCCCGTCTCCGCAAGGTGAGCCGCGCGGGCAGAGCCCGCGCTCCTGGCTGAAACGGCGACGCGGAACTACGTGGACGAGCTACGGTTCTCGGCCCGGCAGCGCCATCGGGCCGGCTTGTCGGCCGGGCTTTAACGTTCGCTGCCGGGTGAGGATCGCGAGAAGCCGATTACACTGGCTGGGCCTGCGCCGGGGTGCGAGGACGGCTGTCGGCTCGCGCTGGGAGTGCCCGGCCGGTGATCCTCCCCGCGGGCGCGGGTTGCGAGTTACAATCGTGGGAGCATGGAATGCTTTTCAGCGTTCCATCTGACGGACACACGAACAGGGGGCAAGCTCCGCGTGACCGCGCCAAGGTTGGATTCGCTGGAGGGTATGGCGTGAGCCCTGCCCGGGTGCTGATCGTCGACAACGATCCCTGGATCCAGCGGATGGTGGCGACGGTTCTTGGTCAGGCCGGGCACCTGGTGAACCTGGCGGGCGACGCCCAGGGGGCGCTCACGTGCGCCGCGAAGGTGCTGCCGGAGGTGGTGATCTCGACGGTGGCGCTGCCGGCGGTCGATGGTTGGCCCTGGTGGGAGCGGCTGCGCATCATGCCCGAGCACGGCAACACGCCGATCATCTTCCTGACCGGCACCGACAAGGAGGCGGGCCTGATCCGCGGCTTCGACACCGAGCGCGATCAGCGGCTGGCCAAGCCATTCCGCATCGAGGAGCTGGAGCGGCGCCTGCACACGGTCCTGTCGCGCCTGCGCGAATCGGCGCCGATCGGGTCGGCGCGCCCGCGCATGCTGATGGCAGACAAGCCGTCGCGCGGCCTGCGGCCGCTGTCGGCGATGCAAGGGGCGCTGGATCTGATCGGCCTTTCCAGCCTGCTGATGATCCTGGAGCTGGAGCGCAAGACCGGCATCCTGTTGCTGGAGCAGCCACAGACGTCGGCGCGGCTGTTCCTCCGGAAGGGCCGCATCATCCGCGCCGAGATGGATTCCCCGCGCGCCTGCACCGGCGCCGCGGCGGTCTTTGCGGCCCTGGCCTGGACCGAGGGCCGCTTCGATTTCCTGGTCGGCGACGTCGGTGGCGTCGACGACATCCAGGCCTCGACGGCGTTCCTGCTGATGGAGGGCGCCCGCCGCGTCGACGAGGAGGCGGCCGCCGCCGCCCAGGCCAGCGTGGCCAAGCAATCGTCATGAGCACGTCGGCGCCGCCGCCGCCGGACGAGGCGCCGGCGATCATTTCGCTGCGCATTCCAGTGCCGCGCGAGTGCGAGGGGTGGCGCCTGGATCATTTTCTCAAGCGGCGCATCGGGCGCCTGTCGCGCACGCGCATCCAGGCGATCATCGAGACGCAGGTGGCGCTGTCCGACGGGCGGCGCGCGCGCCCATCGTCGGCGGTGCGCGCCGGCGACGTCGTGCTGCTGAATCGCCCGGCGCCGGTCGAGCCGGAGGTGCCGCGGAGGTTCGACGTGATCTACGAGGATGCCGACGTCCTGGTGATCGACAAGCCGGCCGGCCTGCCCATGCACACCACGGCCAAGTTCTGGCGGAACACGCTGACCGCGCTTCTGCGCGAGCGGTATCCAAAAGAACCGATGGAGGTGGCGCACCGGATCGATCGAGAGACGTCGGGCGTCCTGCTGGTGGCGCGCCACCGCCGCGCCGCCAGCTGGCTCAAGCGCGCCTTTGCCAGGCGGGCGGTCGGCAAATGTTATCTCGCGCTGGTCAAGGGCCAGCCGCCCGATGGCGGCGTCATCGACCAGCCGCTGCGATTGCTGGACTCGCCGACGCACGTGATGATGGGGGCGGCGCCCGACGGCCTGCCGGCCCTGACCCGGTTCCTCGTGGTGCGCCGGTTCGCGCAGCACGCGCTGGTCGAGGCCACTCCGGAGACCGGCCGGCAGCACCAGATCCGCGTGCACCTGGCGGGCATCGGCCACCCCATCGTCGGCGACAAGCTGTACGGCGCCGGCGAGCGCCTGTTCATGCGCGCCTGCGACGAAGGGCTGACGCCCGAGCTGCTGGCGCTGTTCGACAGCCTGCCCCGGCACGCGCTGCACGCGCACCGGCTGACGTTCCCGCACCCGACCACGCGCGCGCCGATGACCGTCGAGAGCCCGCTGCCCGCCGATCTGGTGGCGTACATGCGCGACCTGGATTGACGGCGCGCCGGGCGGCGGGCGCGGCGTTACTTCGGCACCAGCTCCTCGTCGACGATGCGCTTGACGGCGGCGGGATCGAACTTGCCCTTGTTGGCCTTCATGATCTCGCCCATCACGCGGCCTGCCTGCTTGGGGTCGCTGGCGCCCAGACGCACCACCGTCTCGCGCACGGCGGCGCGCACCTCGTCGTCGCCGGCCATCTTGGGGAGAAAGCGGCCGCAGAACCCGATCTCGAAATCGATCTGCGGCAGCGCATCGGCCCCGCGCGCGCCGACGGCGACGTACTCCTCGCGCGCCTTGCGCAGCTGCTTCTGGTAGGCGGTGATGACGTCCAGCCACAGCGCGTCGTCCAGCGGACCCTTGAAGCCGGCGGCGGTCCGGCGCTCCATGTGCTTGGTCTTGATCATCCGGATGCAATCGGCGGTCTGGGCGTCCTTGGCGCGCATCGCCTCTTTCAGCAGGTCGCCAAGCTGGGTCTCGATGGGCATGGAGAAACACTAGCAGCGAGCCCCGGTCTTGCCCAGGACGGGCAGGCCGGGTACAGGGTTGAAAATGCGTCACGCTGGGCCCGTCCGTGTGACGGGCCGGCACGGTCCTTTGAGCGATCGAGGAGGTCGGTTAGACTTTGTAGGCGGTTAGGTCGGTTCCGGCTGGCGCGCTGGTTGCTTTACGGAACCACCGGGGAGTCACGACCAATGAGCCTCAGCAAGGTCTGCGCGTCGACGCTGGCGCTGGCATCGGCGTTCTGGTTTTCCGCCGGCGCGGCGCGCGCGGACCAGCTCGACGACCCGACGGCGGCCGCGGCACCGGATGCGCCGATGGCGCCCGGCGGAGGCGAGAGCCCGATCCCGCCCGACGTGGAATCGCAGGCGGTGCCGTATCCCAGCGGCGGTTACTGCTACGTCGGCCCGCACCCCGCCGACACGCGCGTCGAGCCGGGCGCGCCCTTCGACGAGACCCAGGGCTCGCACATCCACAGCTACGCGCCGATCGACCTGCGGCTGTTCTCGTTCAAGGACGGCTGTTACTACTTCATCGGCGATCCGCGCGACTTCGGCTACGGCGGGCAGACGTACAGTTACTACGGCGCGCACCCGGTGCAGGACGTCTACGGCGGCGGGTGGTGTTTCATGATGGGCGGCCACTATCACATCTGGCAGCCGTGGTCGCCGTACTTCACCGTCGTCGGTCCGTGGAACTACTGGTACGGGCCGTACGATCCGTTCTTCTGGGCCTACTGGCCGTACTACTCGTACTACTACCGATCTTTCTACCCGCGCTATTACGGCGGCGGGCGCTTCTACCGCGGCGGTGGCTACGGGGCCGCCCCGCCGATCCGGCGCGTGCCGGCGCCGGCGGGCGGCGGCTGGCGCGGGACCCCACCGGGCGGCGCGGGTGGCGGCGGCAATGTCTGGCGCGGATCGCCGGCGCCCGCAACTTCATCGCCGCTGCGCGCGGCTCCCGGCGGCGTCGCGCCCGCCTGGCGTGGCAGTCCCGCCGGCGGCTGGCAAGGCTCGCCCGTGCCCAACACCGGGGTTCGCCCGTATACGGCGCCGCGCCCGAGCACGCCGTCGTCGGGCGGCTTCCACTTTCGCGGCCACCGCTGATCGCCGCCAGGAGCGTCTCCCGGTATTCACCGGCACGCTCCATACGCGGACGGACAACCCACCCTCCCCACCCTCGCGCCTTCGGCGCGACCGCTAGGCGGCGAGGCTCACGCTGTCGCGCGAATCCCCGACGACGGCAGCGCCAGCGCCACGTAGACCTTGGCCTCCCAGGCGAACAGCGGCTCGCGCCCGGCGTTCGGCGCCGGCCGAGGCACGTCGCTCTGCGACACCTCGAACCACGCGCGATCGCCGATGTCGGTCGGCCAGCCGGGGACGACGTACTCGCCGGCGACGCCGCCGTCCGAGGCGAAGTCCGAGAAGTTGGCGACGACGACGACGAGGTCGGGTCCCACGCCGCGCTGCCAGACGGCGACGCGCCGGCCGCTGCTGACGTCGACGTGGATGAGCTGGCACTCGTTGCGGCCCAGGGCCGGCGCCGTCGTGCGCAGCCGCACCAGCCGCGCCACGTAGGCGAAGAGGTCACGCCGCCACGGATCGGCGAAGCGATCGTAGTTCACCGGGTCGATCTGCTTGTTCTCGCCCGGGTTCACGGCCAGCGAGATGTCGCGCTCGTCGGCGAACTCGTCGCCCGCGAGGATCATCGGCACGCCGACGGCGGTGAGCAGGCAGGCGAAGGCCAGGCGGATGTTCTTGTCCTTGAAGACGACGCCGCGTCCGTCGAGCCAGTTGTAGAAGCGATCGCTGAAGTCGTCGTTGGTGAGATCGTGCGACCCGATGTAGTTCACGGCCTGGGCGCCGTCGGCGAAGCCGCGCTGCCGGCAGTCGAGCATGAAGCTGACCGCGCTGCCGAGGTCGCGCCCGTCGGGGACGACCCCGATGCACAGCTGGCGCACGTAGCGCTTGAAGGTCTCGTCCCACGAGGCATCCGCGCGTCCCGTCGTGGCCAGCAGCGCCCCCTCGCGGAGATCGAGGTCCTCGCCCACGGCCCAGAAGCGATCGTCGGCGCCGCCCAGTGCTCGCCAGCGGGCGCGCGCCTGCGCGCAATAATCGCGGATGAAGTCCCAGTCGTCGATGTCGTGGACGTCGTCGATCCGCACGCCGTCGATGTGGAAGAAGGACAGCCAGTGATCGACGCAGGCGAACATGTAAGGCCGGGGCGCGAACAGCGACGCTTCGCCGCCCGTGGTGGGATCGAACGTCGACACCTGCCGATCGTGATAGTTCCAGAGCTTGCCGCCGAACTGCGAGTCGCCGCGGAAGAAGTCGCCCGGGTCGGCCAGCATGTACGGTTGGTCGACGGCGAAGGCCATGACGACGTCCTGGATGAACCGCATCCGGTGCTGGTGGCAGGCGACCACCAGGCGCCGCAGCGCCGCCGTGGCCTCCGAGCGCAGCTTGCCCTCGACGTGCCCGAGGTCGAAATCCGCCGAGAAGTAGTTGGCCGTGCCGTAGCCCCACTCCGACGACTGCGGGCTGTCGGCGGGCGGCAGAAGCTCGAGCGCGTTCACGCCCAGCTCGACGAGGTGCTCGCGGTTGGCGAGCGCCATCATGGCCGCGAAGTGCGGCGAGTCCGCGTCCGGCGAGACGAGCGCCAGCACGTCCTGAAACGTCCCGACGCCGACCTGCTGCGGGTCGCGCACCTGGCCCTGTCCCGCCTTCACCCAGCGCGTGGGCAGCTCGTAGATGACCATCGCGTTGTTGGGCGGCAGGTCCGCCCGGTAGTCGGCGCGGTCGTCCGGCACGTCCGCCATCACGGGATCGCTCGGCTCGAGGCGCCCGTCGCGCACGCGCACCACCGACGCGGGCGCGCCGACGGTGCGGCCGTCGTTCGTGCGCGGGGGCGGCGCCGGGTTCGCGCGGTCGACGGTGAAGGCCATCGGGTCGGTGACCAGCACCGAGCCGCCGGTCGGCAGGCCCTGGTCGGAAATCTGGAACCAGTAGCCGTAAACCCCCGCTTCGAGGCCGCAGTCGCGAACCCCGATCTGCCAGAGGCCGCGCGCGGTCGGCCGCAGCGCGAAGGTCTGGCAGGCTGCCAGGTCGAACCCGCCGTCGGTCGCATATCGCCCGATCACCAGCGTGGGCGCCGTCTGCGCCGATGGTGCCCACAGGGCGAAATGTGTCTCGCGGCGGATCGCGAGCGGCACCTGCCTGGCCGCGCTCCCCGCCACCGTGTTCGTTCCTTCCCCGACCTGCGCGATGCTCATGGCCCCGACCTCCTCGATCGTCGTTGACTCCGCTCGCCCCGCAGCAAGAACGAGCGAGCGGGCGTTTGTTTCCGTGACGGTTTCGTGTCGGCTACAGGGCGGGTCCCGGCGAGGTCAGGCCGTCTTCTCGAAGAACAGCGCCATCGCGTCCGCCGGCCAGTCCTGAGCGCGATTCGTCCCGCGCTCGACGCAGGCGACGATCATCAGGCACTGCGAAACCTCCTTTCCGGCCGAGTTCAGCATCTTGCACTCGATGATGGCGTCCGGGCCTCTGAACTCGCGCACGAACGAGGTGATGGTGATCTCCTGGTCTGCGCGCACCGGCCGGATGTAGTCGATCTCGAGCCGGCGCACCCAGGCCATGAACGGCAGCGAGGCCAGCGCCTTGGCGTCCCATCCGATGGAGTCGCGCAAGCCCTCCATCCGGTGATCTACATAGTAGCCGGCATATTTCGCCGTGCTCATGTGCTGGTAAGGATCGAGGTCCGAGAATCGGATCCGGTGCGTGGTCCGAAAGACGATGGGCGCTGGCATGCGCCCCATTGTGCCATTTCGGTCCGCGGGCCTGCGCCTTGGTTCGCGCGGCTGGACGCCGGGGCGGGTGAAGGCGAAACTGCGGCGCATGGAGCTTGGCGATCTCAATCAGGACGAACGGCTGGCCTTGGTGGCCCTCATCGAAGCGACCGGGCAGGCGGACGGCAGGGTGTCCGACGACGAGGAGAGCGTGGTGGACGAGGTCGTCGAGACCCTGGGGCCCGACGCCTATCAGGCTGCCGTCGAGCAGGCGGATCAGCTCTTTCAGGAAGACGATGACCTCAAGCGGTTCCTGCAGGGCATCGAGCGAACGGAGGCGCGGGAGATCATCTACGGGACCGTGCTGGAACTGGCCATGGCCGACGTGGCCAGCGGGCACGAGCCCCCACTGCTGAGCTGGCTGGCCAAGACCTGGCAGCTGGAATCGCGGCCGGAACCGCCGTCGGACTGAGTCAGTTGTTGCCGTGCGGGAAGAACGAGTCGTCGTACGAGAACTGCATCGAGCGGTCGAAGATGATGGCCAGGAACAGGTTGATCGCGAAGGCCACGACGACCAGCGCTTTGAAGACGCGCGACAGCGGGCGGTTGCGGACGGCCAGCAGCAGCATCAGGAAGACCATGAAGTCCAGGCTGTAGCGGTAGCCGAGCTGGATATAACCGGAGCTCTGGTACAGCAGATCGGGCAGCGCGGTGGCGGCGATGGTCAGCCACAGGGGCTTGGTCAGCCGGCTCGGCGGCGCCGGCATCACCGTGTAGGCGAGGTTCGGCGACGTGACCAGCAGGCTCATGCCGTGCTGGCTGATCTTGACGTAAGGATAGTGGGTCATGATCCGCGGCAACAGGACCAGCGCGGCGGCCAGATTGCGCGACAGGAAGTGATAGTTGAACAGCCCCCAGCGCTGGATTCGCTCCTGCCACTGCACGTTCAGGTACTCGTGCCCGAACGTGAACGGGCGGCCGAACCGGGCCATGTTGTGCCAGGCCAGGCCGGCGCCGATGATCAGGATGGGCACGCCGAAACGGATCAGCTTCGGCATCAGCGCCCGCCAGCCAGCGGCGCGCCGGAGCGCCTGGAGACCGCCGGCGCAGCGAACGGCTTCCCACAGAAACAGCGGGAAAACCATCCAGGGCGGGCGTGTCGCGAAGCCGAGGCCGACGAAGAGGCCGGCCAGCGCCGGCCGCCGGGCGTCGATGGCGGCCCACGCGTAGCCGATGGCCAGCGTGTTGGCGACGATGAGGGCCGTGAACCAGACCTCGCCGACGACGGCGCAGTAGTAATAGACCGACCCCACGCCGTACAGCAGCGCGAGCCAGAGATCGTCGACCGGCGTGCGCTGGCTGAGGCCGCGCCGGCGCAGATCGCCGAGCAGGAGGAACAGCAACACGGGATTGATGGCCGCCCACAGCGCCGTGAACAGAATGTCGTTGAAGGCGAGGCCCCAGATGGCCACCAGAGGCGCCATCAGCACGGCCGGAAACGGCGGGAACGAGACGTAGCGGATGTCGTGCCGCCCGGCGATCTCCGATTCGGGGATGGTCTCGGATTTCCCGCGCAGCGGGTAAAAGCGGTCGACGGGGCCGCCGGTGCGGCTGCCGTAGACGCCGCGCACCTCGCGTCCGTCCTTCAACTTCAGGATGTCGACCTTCGCCCAGTCGTTCTCGTTGGGCGGCGGACCCTGCAGCGACAGCCGCCGGTGCAGCCAGCCGTCGGCGAGATAGACGTAGTGGTTGTACGGCGAGTGCCGTCGCAGGCGGGCGCCGGAAGCGCCCAGGTACGCGCCCGCGAAGACGACGTACAGGAGCACCAGCCCCTTGCGCGTCTGCAGGAAGCGCCCGAAGCGGGCGGCGCGATCCGCGCCCTCGGCGCCTGCAGGCTCGGTGGGCGCCGAGGCTTCGCCGGTGGTCATCGCGGCCCCCGTTCGTACTCGGTCACGATGGGAACGCCCTCGCGCGTGCGCACGCGGGCCGGCTGGACGGTGCCGTACTCGTCCCAGAACCAACCTTCGTACACCGCCCAGTGCTTTTCATAGAACAGCAGGCCGGCGCTGGAGTGCTGGATCCCCGCCGCGCCGGGCCCGCTGTCGCCGACGTCCAGGCCGAGCCGCCCTTCGCGCTTGTACATGCGTAGGGCGTCGCTGATGACGTCGTGCCAGTAGAAGCTGCCCCGGCGCGGGTTCTTGTTCACCCAGTCGAGGAGCGGCGGCACCGAATAGGCCCAGAACTGCCGGTTCATGCCCAGCGAGGCGCCGCCGGCAAAGCCGCCGGCGATCATGTTGTAGTGCGAGATCCCGTCGGGGATCGATCGCCGCGTCTCGGCCACGGCCGGCGCAACGCAGAGCAGGCAGAGCGCCGCCGCCAGCGCCCGCGAGAGTCCAGCGCGCGCCGCCGGCAGCGCGTCCGCGAGCGCGCGCAGCAGCCAGGCGAGCCCGAGGCCGGCCGCCACGGCGATGTACGGGTTGGCGGGGAGGAAGTGCTTCACCCCGCCGAAGATGGGCGTCGACGGCACCGACAGCACGGCGAGCGGTCCGAAGATCTGCACGGCCAGGAACGCGCCGGGCGCGCGATCGACGTCGGCGCCCGGGCGCAGCCAGCTGGGGCGCGCGCTGGGCGGTCCCTCCGCCGGCCCGTCGGGGATCACCGGTTGGTTTCTGCGGCGCCGCAACAACGCGGCGCCGCCCCACATCGCCAGGGCCAGCGTCGTCACCGGCACGGTGAGGCCGGTCTCGACGACGGGCGCGGTCGCGCGCAGCAGCTTGTCGTCGGTCTCGGTGGGAGGCTGGTTCCAGTTCCGGCCCAGGTACTCGAAGTTGTAGTGCTCGTGCTGCAGGTGGCGGGTGACGTACTGGCGCGCGCGCGCCACCGGCGCGTGCCACAGCCAGGGCCAGTGCAGGAAGAAGACGATCGGCCCCAGCACCAGCATCGAGATGAACGCCAGCGGCACGCGCGGCAGGCGCAGCGCCGCGAAGTCGCCTCGCCGCATCCACAGATAGTGCCCGCAGAGGAAGATCGGGATCAGCCAGGCGTTGTGCTTGACGCCGAGGGCGACGCCGAAGATCGGGCCGGCCAGCAGGCCCCAGCGCGCGTCGCGCAGCGACTTCCAGTAGGCGAAGCCGACGGCGAAGGCCAGCGTC
>DATKEU010000323.1:0-6028 GCA_035544495.1 Polyangia bacterium
GCACGCCGCAGGTCTTGCAGAACGGGAAGTGGCTGAACCTTCCGCCCCGCTGGAAGTCGATGAGGTTGTCGGCGCCGCTCACCAGCGTGAACGCCGCCGGACGGACGGCCGTGGTCCATAGGCCCGCCTTGCCGCACAACGTGCAGTTGCAGCGCGACGTGCCGGCTGAAAAGTCGATCACCGCCTGATAGCGGACGGCGCCGCAGGCGCAGCCGCCCTGAAAGGCGCGGGGCTGGAAGGCGGCGCGGGCCGCCATGGGCGTGGTCTCGATCCCGGTCTCGCTGGCGTTGTCGTTGTCATTGTTGGTGTTGGTCATGGAAAGCAGGCTACGCGCCATTGCGGACAGGATCGGTCCTCAATGTGACAGAGTATCTCGCGCATGCTCGAGACCTCGGCTCGCCTGCTCCGACTGCTAACCCTCCTTCAATCGCGCGCCACCTGGAGCGGGCCGGCGCTGACCGACCGGCTGGAGGTGACGGCGCGGACGCTGCGGCGAGACGTCGATCGCCTGCGCGCCCTCGGCTACCCGGTGGCGTCGACGCCGGGACCGGCGGGCGGATATCAGCTGGGGGCGGGTTCGACGCTGCCCCCGCTGATGATGGACAACGACGAAGGGCTGGCGGTGGCGATCGCGCTGCACGCCAGCGCCGCCAGCGTCACCAGCACCGCCGAGGCCGGGCAGCGCGCGCTGGCCAAGATCGATCAGGTCCTCCCCGCGCGCCTGCGCAAGCGACTGGCCGCGCTTCGCGCCGCGCTGGTGCGGCTGCCCGGGCGCGCCCCGGCCATCGCCGTCGGCGTGGTCGACGCGCTGGCCGGCGCGTGTACGGAGCACCGGGTGGCCGCGTTCGACTATCGCGACCAGCAAGGGCGCGGCAGCGCCCGATCGGTGGAGCCGCAGCGCCTGGTGCTGGCGGATGGACGCTGGTATCTCGCGGCCTGGGATCGCGCGCGTGCCGACTGGCGGTCCTTCCGCGTCGATCGCATCGCGCCGCCCGTGCAGCTGGGCGCGCTGTTCGCGCCGCGCCCCGCGCCCGACGGCGACGTCTCCAGCCTGGTGGCGGGCGCCGTCTCCTGGCGCCGCCAGCGCCACCAGGCGCGGATCGTCTTCCAGGCGCCCGTCGACGTCCTGCGCGCCAAGATCCCACCTGTCTATGGCGAGCTGACGGCGGTGGACAGTCGCCGTTGCCGCTTCGAGACGGGCGGACCCAGCCTGACGGCGATCGCGGTCTGGCTGGCGATCACGGACATCCCGTTCACCGTCGACTCCCCCGCGGCGCTGGCCGCGCACGTCGCGGCGCTGGGGCGGCGGCTGCTGGCCAGCGCCGGCCCGAACCCAGGAGCGAGCTAGACGCCGGGCGCGGCGGCTCGCCGCAGCCCGATCTTCGTCGACAGCTGCACCAGCACGTCGCGCGCCTCGACGACGGCCACGTGGGCGCGGTTCGAGAACGGCAGCGAGGTGTTCAGCACGCAATCGACGCCGCAGTTGGTCTCGCAGCCTTTCTTGCCGCGGTTGCCGGCCAGGGTGTCGCGCGTGACGTCGGCGAACTTCATCTGCGGCGGCACGTGATAGCAGAAATGAAAGTCGCCCTCGGGCGACACGTAAAAGCACTTGCTGCCCGCCTGGCAGGTCCAGTCCATCGGCCGCCCCTGCAACGCCTGCTCGTAATAGTCGATCAAGTAATAGAAGCTCGAGATCGGCCGCCCGGCCAGCTTCTGCTCCTTGAGCCAGCGCACCTTCTCGAGGTAGGCGCGGTTGTTCAGGCTCTTCGTCAGGCGGCCGCGGTCGTGGACGACGGAGAAGTTCACGGGCACGCCCAGGTTCATGCAGAACTCGGCGACCTCTTGCACCTCGTCGATGGTCTGGTCGCAGATGACGGTGTTGACGCGGAACCAGATCGGGTAGCGGGACACCATCTCGATCTTCTTGCGCAGGGTCTTGAGCGACTTGGGCGTCTCGCGGCTGGGGTTCAGGGCATCCAGCGAGATCTGGATGCGCCCCATGCCGACGTCCATCAGCTCCTTCAGCCGATCCTCCGTCAGCAGAAACCCGTTCGTCGTCATGCCGGTGGTCATCCCCTGCCGCGTGACGTACGCCATCAGCTCCTTGACGTCGGGGTGCAAGAGCGGCTCGCCACCGATGAGGTCGGTGTGCAGCGTGCCGAGCTCCTTGCACTTGTCGATGCGCGCCCGCAGCACGTCGGTGGGGACGTGCCCCTTGCTGTTGTCGTACTCGGTGCAATACACGCAGTCGAGGTTGCACTTCCAGGTGATGTTCAGCTGGCCCCAGATGGGCAGATCGTCCCACGCGCGCGGCAGCGACTTCATCACGAACCCGGCGGACGCGGGATTGACGGGACCACTCATGGTCGACGGACCCTACCTGCCCGTGCTCGTGGTGTCCAGGTCCGCGCTGGGGCGGGGGGGCGCCGGGGTCACCACCGGGCGCTCGGGCTCGTCGGCCGGCGCCGGGGTCAGCGGCCGGCGGCGATCGCGCACGCGCGCCAGCACCGCCGGCAACACGACCACCGCCGTCGTCAGGCAGGTGATCTCCCCCAGCACGGCGAGAAGGCCGAACAGGAACAATCCCACGTTCTGCGCCACCAGCAGCGACGAGTAGCCGATGATGGTGGTCGCCGAGCAGAGCGCCACCGCCGCGCCGGTGCCGCGCACGGCGGCGGCCACGTCGCGCTCGCCGTCGCGCAGATAGCGCGCCATCACGTTGACCGCGTAGTCGACGCCGATGCCGAAGGTGATGGGGAAGGCGATGAAGTTGACGAAGTTGATCTTGATACCCGCCCCCAGCGTCGCGCCCAGCATCCACAGCACGCCCACCACCAGCGATCCGATCACGAACGCCGTGGCCTGGCTGCGCCGGAACATCACCACCACCGTCGCCGCCACCCCCAGCAGCGCCAGCAGCGACGCCAGCGGCCCGTCGTGGCGCATCGATTCGATGATGTCGGTCGTCAGCGGGGGGCCTCCCGCCACGCGCGCCGGGCGCCCGCCCAGCGCCACCGTCGCCTCCGCCACCGCGCGCAGCTCATGGACGAACGGCGCCATGTTCTCCCCCCGCCACAGGGCATCGCTGGGGTTGGGGAAGACCAGCACCGCGCGCCCGAGCGCGCCCGAGCGCTCGCGCAGGCCCGTGGTCAGCGCGGGGGGCACGTCGGCTTCGGTGATGGGCGGCAGCGGCGCGTTGTTCTTGCCGATCAGTCGATCCAGCCGGTCATTGTCGTCGGCGGAGAAATGCTGGCGCAGGCGCGGCGTCACCTTGCGCCGGATGGCCGCCACCTCGACGTTCTTCTCCGCCTGGTCGGGCGGGACGATGTCGTCCAGGCTGCGCACGGAGGCGACCATGCTGTCCAGCGGCGGTTTCTGGATCGCCTCGTGCAGGCGCGCTGCCACCGCGCGCGCCTCGGCCGGGCTGTCCGTCAGCATCACCGTCGGCGTCAGGTAACGTCCGAGGAGCAGATCCATCTTGTGGCCCCAGTAAGCCTCGCCCGAGGTCCAGGTGTCGCGCCGGCGCAGGCGCGAGAAGTCGTACTCCAGCTGATCGGGGCCGAAATGTCGCACCTGCCAGGCGGCGGCGACCGACACCAGCGCGGCGGCGATCAAGATGGCCCGCGGCGACGACGTCACCCAGCGGGCGACGCGATCGAAGACGCTGCGGCGGGCCGCCGGAGACTCGGGCTGGACGCGCCCGCCGTCCAGCCACGCCAGCAGCGACGGCGTCAGCAAGTACATCGTCGCCCAGCAGAGCAGCATGCCGAGCCCCCCGACCACGCCGAACTGCCGGAAGCCGCGGAACTGCATCGCCGTCAGCGACGCGTACGACACGCCGGCCGCCAGCGCCGCCGACAGCGTCCCGCGCCGGGTCGCCCACAAGCTGACCGCCAGCGACTCCGCGATCGGCAGGCCGCGCCGCCGGGTCTCGAGGTAGCGCGCCAGCTGGATGATGCCGAAGTTGATCCCGTTGCCGATGATGATCGATCCCAGGAAGGCCGTGTTCGAGTTCAGCTCGGTCACGCCAAAGGGCGGCAGGCTGGCCAGCGCGAACGCATAGACTGCCCCCAGGCCGAGCGGGATGAACAGCGCGGGCACGCTGCGCCGCCAGCGGTAGAAAAGGACGATCACCAGGATCACCGCCGTCACCACCACCAGCGACGACAGCGTCAGATCCTGGACCAGCGCGGCCATCTCCTCGACGGAGATGGCCACGTCGCCCGCGAAGCCGACGCGCATCCCGGCGGCGTCATGCGCGGGCCAGCCCACCGCCGCCAGATCGCCCTGCACGCGCGAGAGCAACTCACGGGCGCGTTCGGCGCTGGTGGAAAAGCCGCCCACCTCCACCAGCAGCAGGCACAGGCCCAGCTTGGTGTCGCAGAACCGGTCGTCGACCATGTCGGGGCTCCCGACGCGTCTTTCGTACTTGCGCTCGATGTCGGCGAAATCCAGGGACGGCTCTGGCTCCTGATCGTCGAGCAGCGTCCCCGTCTCCTTGCCGTACTCCCAGTGGACGCGATCCTCGATGCGCTGGCGGATGGTGCGCAGGTCAGCGAGATTCAGCAGCAGGGCCAGGCGCGGCTCGACGAAGGCGCGCTCGGCGCCGTAACCTGTGCGCACGGCCGTGACCAGGGAGCGCGGGTATTTCCTGATGCGCGCCGCCAGATCGTCGATCAGCTTCTCGGCGGCCGGCAGTTTGCCGGCGTTGCCGGCGCCGAAGTCGACGACGACGCCCAGGTACTGCAGGCCCGCCATGCGCGCGCGCAGCTCGTCCAGGGCGACCACGCTGGGGGCGTGACGAGGCAACAGCTCCTCGAGATCGCTGCGCAGGTTGCGGTAAAGGCCGACGGTGCGCCACAGGGCCGGGACGGCCAGCAGCAGCGCCAGCGTCCACAGCGCCCGTCCGTGCCGCAAGGTCCACGCCACGAATCCGCGGGTGCGCAGACCGGGGGCGTTGGCTTCCATATCGACTTTCGACACGACGGGCCGGCAACTATAGCCGAGAAGGGTGCCTCGCTCTCGGGCGACGGCGGGCCTGGTTGAGACGGCGCGACTGTCGCGGACATTTCCTCCGCCGTCGCGTGCGTCCCTTCCCTCCGACGCTGCGGACATCCTTCCGACGCTGCGGGCGGGGTGCTAAGGTTGCGGGTTCGCGATGAAAGGGTTTGTTCCAGACCGCACCGGATTCGCGGAGCTGGCGCGCCGCGGCCGACTCTGCTTCGTCTACCGGGAGATCCTGGCCGACGCCGACACGCCGGTCTCGGCTTACGCCAAGCTCGGCCGGGGGCCCTATTCGTTCCTCCTGGAGAGCGTCGTCGGTGGCGAGAAGTGGGCCGCCTACAGCTTCGTCGGCGTCAACCCGCGCGCTGTCATTCGCGCCCGCGGCGAGACGCTGGAGGTGCTGGTGCCCGACGCTCAGTCCGGCGGCTTCCGGGCCAGCGAGCAGGTGCAGACCAAGGATCCGCTGGGGTTCCTCGACCGCTATCTCGCCGAGCAGTCGGTCGCCGTGCCCGACGGGCTTCCTCGTTTCTTCGGTGGTGCCGTCGGCTGGCTGGGGTACGACATCGTGCGGACGTTCGAGAAGCTGCCGGCGCGCGCGCCCGACACCCTGAGCTTGCCGGAGCTTTGCTTCGCGCTGACCGACACCGTGGTCGTGTTCGACAACCTGCGCGGCACCATCAAGGTCGTGGCGGCGGCCGACACGGGCAGCGGCGACGCGGCCAAGGCCTACGACGCCGCCTGCCAGCGCATCGACGCCGTCATCGATCGGCTGGCGCGCCCGGCGCCGCCGCTGCGCGCGCTGGATCCGGCCCGCCCGGCCGACGTGCCGGCCGCCCGCGCCACCGTCACGCGCGCCGCGTACGAGGCCGGCGTGCGCCGCATCCAGCAGTACGTGCTGGCCGGCGACGCCTTCCAGGTCGTCTACTCCCAGCGCTTCGAAGTCGACCGCGACAAGATCGATCCCTTCGACGTCTACCGGGCCCTGCGCGTGACCAACCCGTCGCCGTACATGTTCCACCTCGAG
>DATKEU010000324.1:0-2574 GCA_035544495.1 Polyangia bacterium
GGGCGTCTTGCTGATGGTGGGGGCGGCCGGCTGGGCGGAGGTGCACGTCACCTTCCTGAACTTCATCGCCCTGCCCATCACTTTCGGCGTCGGCGCCGAATACGCGCTGAACGTCATCACCCGCTATCGCGAGGAGCGCAACGTCCTCCGCGCCATCGTGTCGACGGGGGCGGCCGTGGCGCTTTGTTCCTGGACCACGATCGTCGGCTACGGTTCGCTGCTGGCGGCGCGCAACCGAGCGCTGCAGGGATTCGGCGCCATGGCCATCCTGGGAGAGGTGGCCTGTCTGTCCGCGGCCATCGTGGCGTTGCCGGCGGTGCTGCTGTGGCTGCGAGCGCGTCCCCTTTCCGAATCGATCGAGCAGGCGCCTTACGTCGATCCAAAGCCGCCGATTGATCGCCAGCCCCCCTCGACCAGCGTCTAGTCCGCCGCCGTGACGACGACGACCACCGAATCCGCGCCGACGGCAGCCCCGCGCTGGCCGTCGGTGTCGCCGGCGCGGTCGGACGCCGGCTGGTCCTTGAAGACGTTCGTCGGCGCCACGGCGGGGGTTCTGGCGGCGCGGGCCTTGTACCTGTTTCGCTTCGGGTGGGACATCGGCTGGATGAACCAGGGCTATCTGGCCAGCGCCCGCCTGATCGCGCTCGGGGGACATCAGTCCGTCGAAGAACAGCCGCTCGCCTACTTCGCGCTGCTGGCGGCCCGCCGGCTGGGGTTTTCAGCGCGCGCGGCGAACGAGGCCGTTTATCTGGTGGCGCACCTGCTGCTGGCGCTGGGTGTGCTGGGGCTGGCGCGATTCGTGTGGCCGGGCGCGGGCGCGCGGCGGCGCTGGGCGCTGGCGGTGGCGGTGGCCGTGACGCCGTTGCTGGCGTGCGAATCGGGGCGCAACAACCTGGGCGCGGCGCTGGCGGCGGGCCTGGCGGCCAGCGCGCTGGCGGTGGGCGCGACGGCGGCCACCGCGACGCGTGTCCGCGCTGGCGAGATCGCGCAGTTTCTTTTCGCGGCGCTGCTGGCCGCTCTGGCCACGGCCGGGCGCTACGAGGCGCTGGCCACCTGCACGGGCGCCGCGCTGGTGCTGGCGCTGCTGGGCGGCCGCATGCCCGGCGTCCCCCAGCACCGGAGGGCCGCCGTCGCCCTGGGTGTCGGCGTCGCCGCTGGCCTGCTGGCGGTGATGGCCGTTCGCCGCGCGCTGGCCGGCGGCGCCGCCCCCACCGGCACGTACGGCCTGTACACGTTCTACGACGGACTGCCGCTGCTGATGTTTCCGCATCTGCCGTCGACCGAGTACGCGCGCTATCGGGCATCGGTGGGATTTTTCGGCGGCTTCCAGGAGAACCACGGCAGCCTGCTGCGGGCGCTGCTGCATCACCCCGGGTGGGCTCTGGTACGTTTCATCACCAAGCCCGTCGACCAGCTGGCCGTGCTGTTGTGGTTTTATGGGCTGACACCGATCGGGGTCGCGCTGGCGGCGATCGGCACACGCGGGATCTCCGGGCGGCGACCGGGTGAGTGGCAGCGCGGGTGGTTGCTGGCGGCCTTCCTGCTGCCGCTGGCGATGTTGCTCGTGCCGCAGCAGAACCCGGCCTATTACCTGAGCGTGGCGGCGCCCCTGTTGCTGGCCATGGCCCGCGGCGCCGATCGCATCGGGGCGCGCCTGCCACCACGAACGGCGCGGACGGTGGGCGCGGCGACGACGCTGATCGGGATTGCGCTGATCGCCGTCGCCGGCAAGCGCACCATCACCAACAGCCGCGCCCTG
Organism: Polyangia bacterium; assembly: GCA_035544495.1. Lineage (GTDB taxonomy): Bacteria > Myxococcota_A > Polyangia > Fen-1088 > Fen-1088 > DATKEU01. The sequence goes on from DATKEU010000324.1 coordinate 1,760, forward strand.
AACGATGCGGCGGCTTATCTCGAAACCCGCTGCCAGCAGACCGGCTGCCTGACCAACTCTCTCCCCCAGTCGATCGGCAGTCAGGCGTGGGTCGTCACCGACGCCGGCGCGCCGTTTCCCCCGCGCGTGCATCGCGACGAGCAGGCGGTCCTGGAGGGCTTCCGCCCGAAAGACGCCAGCGCCTTCAACTATTGCGCCCGCGTCGATCGGGCCCGGGCAAACCACTTTGCGGGCCCTGTCCTGTACGTCGACGCCCGCATCAAGACCTTCACGGCCTTCGACCCCGACTTCGATCCCACCGTCCGCTTTCAAGGCACGCTGGATCGCGCGAACCTGATCGAGGAGCGCCGATTCACCGCCGGTCCCGACGAGGTGATCATCTATCGCCTCGGCGAAGACAGCCCCTGTCGGCACGCCGCCGGCGCGGCGGAATAGCCTCATCAGTCGGCGCGGCGGCCGGTCACGCACGCAAACGGGATCTCGAGCGCGACCTCACCGGCAAGGCGCGCCTCCACCTCGCGGAACACCGTCGCCCGCGTCTCCTCGGGTACGATCGACAGCCAGGCGCCCAGAAACGCCACCCGCACGAACGGGTGAGCGAACATCGCCGCGGCCGACGCGAAGCGCAGCGCGAAGTCGCTTTCCCTCACCGCCTCGACGCAAAAGCCGGCGCGCTCGATCGCCGCCGTCATGAAGGCCAGCGGTTTTCGTCGAGCGTGGACGTGCGCGGCGATCCGCGCCGGCGCGTCCGCGTCGCCGCGCGCGCCCAGAACCGCCTCCAGCGCGGCGTAGAAGGCGCGCATGCTGTCGGGCAG
>DATKEU010000325.1:0-8930 GCA_035544495.1 Polyangia bacterium
AACGCCGGCGTCGAGGAGGTCATTCCCGCACCTCGAATCGGCGCAGCGAAACACCGGGATCGGCACGCCCCAGACGCGCTGGCGCGACAGGCACCAGTCGGGGCGCGCCTCGATCATGCCGCGGATGCGGTTCTCGCCCCAACTCGGGATCCACTGCGTGCGGCCGATCTCGCGCAGGGCGCGGCTGCGCAGCGAAGACGCGTCTTCGGCGGCGCCCAGGCGCGCGAACCACTGCGGCGTCGCGCGAAAGATGATCGGGTTCTTGCAGCGCCAGCAGTGCGGGTACGAGTGGCGCACCGATTCGCCGGGCTTGTTCAGCAAGAGACCCCGCGCCGCCAGCGCCGCGACGATCTTCGGGTTGGCGTCGAACACCGGCAGCCCCGCCCACTCGCCGGCCTCGGGCGTGAAGCGGCCGCTCTCGTCGACGGGCGCGTAGATGCGCAGGCCGACCTGCACGCCGACCACGTAGTCCTCGGCGCCATGGCCGGGCGCCGTGTGCACAAGTCCCGTGCCCGCCTCCAGCGTCGCGTGGCGCGCGAAATACAGCCGGAAATCGGGCTCGGCGATGGTGGCGGGCGGAAACGGCGGGCTGTAGCGCGTCCCCTCCAGCGCGCGGAAGCCCTCGCGCGACAGGCGGATCCAGCTCGACTCCGGCGCGTCGATCCCGGTGGCGGCCAGAAAGCTTCCCGCCAGCCCCGCGGCCACGATCAGGTACTCGCGGTCACCGTCGCGCGAGACGGGGATGGCGACGTAGTCGAGCTCCGGGTTGCCGACCACCGCCAGGTTCGCCGGCAGCGTCCAGGGCGTCGTCGTCCAGATGACGAAGGCCGCCTTTTGATCCTTGAGGCGCCCGTCCGCCTTGCCGGCGTCGCCCAGGATCGGAAAGCGCACGTAGATCGACGGCGAGGCGTGCTCCTCGTACTCGACCTCCGCCTCGGCCAGCGCCGTGCGGTGAAAGAGGCACCAGTGCACGGGCTTCTTGTCGCGAAAGACCAGGCCACCGCGCGTGAACTCGCCCAGCTGGCGGACGATCGTCGCCTCGTAGTCCTTCGACAGCGTGAGGTACGGATCCTCCCACAGCCCGACGCAGCCGAGCCGCTTGAACTCGCCGCGCATGACGTCGACGAACTTCAGGGCGTGCTGCTCGCACAGCGTGCGGAACGCGGCCGCCGACAGATCCTTCTTCTTCGGCCCCAGCTCCTTCTCGACCTGCTGCTCGATGGGCAGGCCGTGGCAGTCCCAGCCGGGCCGGAACTCGGCGCGGCGGCCCATCATCAGCTGCGACCGCACGATGATGTCCTTCAGCACCTTGTTCAGCGCCGTGCCGTAGTGAATGCCGCCGGTCGGGTAGGGTGGCCCATCGTGCAGGATGAAGGGTGGCGCGCCGTCGCGCCGGCGCTGCTCGAGGATGCGCTCGTACTGTCTCTCCTCCTCCCAGCGCCGCAGCCACATCGGCTCGCGCTTGGCCAGATCCGCGCGCATCGGGAACGAGGTCTTGGGCAGATTGAGGGTCGCTTTCCAGTCCACAGCTGGCGCGGATACTACCAAACGAGCCCTGCTTGTCCCGTCTATCTGGTCTAAAGTCACGTCATGGACCAGCGCGTGCCGTGGGATCAGTACTTCATGAACATCGCGCAGGTGGTGGCGTCGCGCTCGACCTGCCCGCGCAAGTTCGTGGGCGCGGTGATCGTCCGCGATCGGACGATTCTCTCGACGGGATACAACGGTTCGATCAGAGGCATGCCCCACTGCACCGATGAAGGGCACATGATGGAGAACGACCACTGCGTGGCGACCATCCACGCCGAGGCCAACGCCATCATCCAGGCGGCGAAGAACGGCGTCATGATCGACGGCGCCACCGTGTACGTCACCGCCAGCCCGTGCTGGAACTGCTTCAAGCAGATCGCCAACGCGGGCCTGCGCCGCATCGTCTACGGCGAGTTCTATCGCGACGAGCGCATCTTCAAGGTCGCCGAGCGCGTCGGCATCGAGCTGGTCCACGTCCCCAGCAAGGTGGAGGCCCCGCGCCGGGAGCCAGCGTCAACAACGTGACGGTGGCTGCGCGGTCGAGGTTCCCGTGGAAGACAGCTTTTTTTTCGATGGCGGTAAAGTAAGAAAGCGAACACACGGGGCGGGTTTTTGTCGATGTGCGGCGGGTTTTTTTGTTGACCGCCCTGCGTGTTTCATCGCACGCTAGTTCCTCATGCTTCGGTTGGTTTTCTTCGGAGCGGTGTTCGTGCTCTCGACGGTGGTCGCCCCCGTCGTTTCCGCGGCGCCAGAGGATTCACGGATCGATCATGCGGAGGAGGCCGGCGACGGCCCGCCCGTCGCGGCACCCACCGCGCGCCCGGGCCGCCGGCAACGGCGCTCGCGGCACTCGGCGCGATTCTCCGGCCGGGTCGTGCCGGACGAGAAGCTGCGCCAGGACCCGCTGCCACCGCCGTCGGGGCACCTGGTGGTGGCCACGCAGGGGTTCAAGGAAGAGGCCGACGTCAACCTTTTCAACGAGGACGGGTCGTACAACATCGATTCGTTGCAACATGTCGATCAGATCCTGCGCTGCCGCCGCACCGATGACGTCAAGCCGATCGACCCGCGCCTGCTGACGCTGCTGTCACACGTGTACGATCACTTCGGCCAGCGCCCGCTGGAGATCGTTTCTGGGTATCGCAACCAGCGCAAGCAGACCAGCAACCACTTCAAGGGGACCGCCAGCGACATCCGCATCAAGGGCGTCAGCGCGAAGAAGCTTCGCGCCTTCGCCGAGACGCTGGACACCGGCGGGATGGGCATCGGCATCTACCCGCGCAGCGGCTTCGTCCACATCGACGTGCGCCCGGCGCCGAGCTATCGCTGGGTCGACTACTCGCCCCCGAACTCGAACGCCGACGAGAAGCGCCCTCCCCGCGGCTGGAAGCGCAAGAAGCTCGAGAGCTAGGCCTGAGCTGAGGCCGGGCGCGCGGCGTTGTCACGCTGGCGCGCTAGACTGCGCGCGGCCATGGCCACCTCGCTGCGATTTGTCCCGCGCCGCCTGCTGGGCCGGACGGGTTTCGCCGTCACCGCCCTGGGCGTAGGCGACGTCGCCGATCGGGCGATCCCCTTGCAGACGTGCGTTCGCACGGTCGAGCGCGCCCTGGACTTCGGCCTGAACCTGGTCGACACGGCGCCCAACTACGAGGACGGATACAGCGAGCAGATCGTCGGCGCCGCCCTGCGCGCCCGCCGCCGCGCCAGCGTGTTCCTGATCGACAAGATCGACCACCCGGCCCAGCCGGTGGCACCGCAGGTCGCCGCCAGCCTGGATCGCCTGGGCTTGCCCGCCGTGGATCTCTTCGTCTTTCACGCCGTCTCGACGGTGGCGGCGTGGGAGGCGCTGGTGGCGCCCGGCGGCCCGTTCGCCCAGCTCGCGGCCTGCGTGCGGCGCGGGCAGGCACGCTTTCGCGGCATCTCCAGCCACCACCCGGACGTCCTGGCGCGCGCCATCCCCAGCGGCCTGTGCGACGTGGTGATGTTCCCGATCGGCCCCTTCGTCCACCCGCGCTACGTGAATGAGATTCTGCCGCTGGCCCGCGCGCACGGCGTGGGCAGCGTCTGCTTCAAGACGTTCGGCGCCGGCAAGCTGCTCGGCGACAGCCGCGGCTACAATCAGCCGCTCGACGGCGTGTCCGGCCGCGCACCGGTGGCGCCCCGCCTGCCGCGGCTCACCGTCGCCGATTGCGTGCGCTACACCCTGACCGTCGATCCCGACGTGGCGCTCCTGGGCATGAGCTCGCCCGAGGAGCAGGACCAGGCGCTGGAGGCCGCCGAGGCGTTCGAGGCGCTGCCCCCCGACCAGCTGGCGACGGTTGCTCAACGGGCGGCGGTGGCGGTCCGAGGCAAAGGCGCGTGCCACTGGGATCCGCCGGAACCCTGAACGGAAGGAGTGAGCCACCGCGTGGAGACGGCCGCAGCGGAGGTGAACGCGACGAGGAGCGTCCGCCGGCGCGGCTTTACGTCGCAACGCTTTCGAGGGTCCACCAGCAGTGCAATATCTTCGGGACCGACGCGGTTGCGCCGCCATGAGGTCGCGGATTTTTCTTGGGGTGTCGTCCCTCCTTTTAGGGGCGATGGGCGGTTGCATGGCGATGACCTACGACTCGCCCGTGCTCGATCGAGCGTCACACGAGCTCCGCTGCCCGGAGGGGGCGCTGCTCACCGCGCCGCGAGCCGACATCGCTCCCGGCGTGATCGACGTGGCAGGCTGCGAGCAGGTGGCGCGCTATTACTGCTTCGTCGAGCGGTATGGCACCCCTTGCGTCCGCGAGCCCGATCCCTCGCCAGCGGAACGCGCCGCTCTCCTCGCATGGACAAGGAAGCCGCAACCGGCGGGCGGGGTCGGCGCGCCAGATGGGAGCGAGCCGGGCCTGACGGCGGACGGACGCCGCATGTGCCGCGACCGGACCGATTTCGATGAACACCAGGATTGCGTCATGCCGCGCAAGCCCTGATGATCCCGGGCCGCGGCCCGCGGGATTGACGGCCGCCTACCCGCACGCGTCGAGGCTTCGGGCGCCGGAGGCCGGTGGGCCTTTCTTGCATTCGGGGCATGCGTCCTTTAGCTTGCGATGCTCGAACTCGATGGCTCAGCGTCAACTTGATCTACCGGTCGCCGACCAGAAGACCGCGGCAGCCGACGCTGGCGGCTCCGGCGGAAAAGGCAAGAAGAGGAGCGGCAGGGGCCATGGCGGCGGGGACGGCGGCGACGGCGAGGGCGGTGGACCGCCGCCGACGACGGACGCCTCGCTGGCGGTCGAGGCGCAGCGCCGGTACCTGAACTACGCGGTCAGCGTCATCACCTCGCGCGCGCTGCCGGACGTGCGCGACGGGCTGAAGCCTGTTCAGCGGCGAATCCTGTACGCCATGTACGCCAACCTGCACCTCTATCCCGACGCTCGCTTCCGCAAGTGCGCAACGATCGTCGGCGAGGTGCTGGGCAAGTTCCACCCGCACGGCGACGCCTCGTCGTACGAGGCGATGGTGCGGATGGCCCAGGACTTCTCCCTGCGCTACCTGCTGGTCGAGGGGCACGGCAACTTCGGCTCCCTCGACGGCGACGCGCCCGCCGCCTACCGCTACACGGAGGCGCGCCTGGCCCCGCTGGCCATGGAGCTGCTGTCGGAGATCAAGCAGGGGACGGTCGACTTCCGCCCCAACTATGACGGCACCACCGAGGAGCCGATCGTGCTGCCGGCCAAGCTGCCGCAGCTGCTGATCAACGGCTGCACCGGCATCGCCGTCGGCATGGCCACCAACATCCCGCCGCACAACCTGGAGGAGGTCTGCCAGGCGGCCATCGCGCTCATCGACGACAAGGATCTCGAGACCAAGGATCTGCTCAAGCACATCAAGGGCCCGGACTTTCCCACCGGCGGGCAGATCACCAACTCGAAGAAAGAGCTGCGCGACATCTACGAGACGGGGCAGGGCGGCATCCACCTGCGCGGCGAGTGGAAGACCGAGGCCGCCCAGCGCGGCGGCGACCGCATCATCGTCACGTCGATCCCCTTCGGCCTGGCCAAGTCGACCGTCGTCGAGCGCATCGCCGAGATCATCATCGGCAAGAAGCTGCCCATGCTGGTCGACGTGCGCGACGAATCGACCGCCGACGTGCGCATCGTCCTCGAGCTGAAGGGCGACGCCGATCCGGCCCTGGTGATGTCGTACCTCTACAAGCACACGCCGCTGGAGCAGTCGTTCCACTGCAACTTCACCTGCCTGGTCCCGACGGAGAACAAGGAGATCGCCGGGCCGATGCGCCTGGATCTGCGGGCCATCCTGCGCGAGTTCCTCGACTTCCGCGAGGAGGTGGTCACCCGCCGCTTCCAGTTCGAGCTGGCCGAGCTCGAGCGCCGCATTCATATCCTCGAAGGCTTCGCCATCATCTTCGACGTGCTGGACGAGGCCATCCGCATGATCCGCAAGTCCGACGGCAAGGCCGACGCCGCCGACAAGCTGTCCAAGCGCTTCGCCCTCGACGACGTGCAGACCGACGCCATCCTCGAGCTGAAGCTGTACAAGCTGGCCAAGCTGGAGATCCAGGCGATCCTGGACGAGCTGCGCGACAAGCGGGCCCGCGCCAAGGAGATCCGCGCGATTCTCGGCGACAAGCGCAAGCTGTGGAAGGTGATCCGCGGCGAGCTCGCCGAGCTGATGGAGAAGTTCAAGGACAAGCGGCGCACGCGCATCGGCGGCGCCGGCGGCGACGACGTCGAGTTCGACGCCGAGGCCTTCATCCTGGACGAGGACGCCACCGTGATCCTCTCGCGCGACGGCTGGCTCAAGCGCTCGCGCGAGATCAAGGACATCTCGGCGACGCGCCTGCGCGAGGGCGACGCCGTGCTGGCGGCGGTGCGCGGGTCGACGAAGGATGGAATCGCGATCTTCTCGAACCTGGGCAGCTGCTACGTCATGCGCATCAACGACGTTCCGGCCTCGACCGGCTACGGCGAGCCGATCCAGAAGCTGTTCAACTTTCGCGACGGCGAGCGCGTGGTGGGCGCGCTGCTGATGAGCGCCGCCGCCGTCCCCGCCGGCACGCTGGCCGCCGCCGTCACCCGGCGCGGGTTCGGCATGCGCTTCGGCCTGGACCCGCACCGGGAGATCTCGACGCGCGCCGGCCGCCGCTTCGCCCGCGTGGCGGAGGGCGACGAGGTGGTGGGCATCGGCCTGTGTCGCGAGACCAAGGACGTGGTCTGCGTCGTCACTACGCATGCGCGGGCGCTGATCTGCGCCGTCGGAGAATTGCCCGAGCTGGCCAACCCCGGCCGCGGCGTCACCGTCATCAAGGTCGCCGATGACGACAGCGTGGCCGGCGTCGGCATCGGCCGCGCCAAGGACAAGGACGTCATCATCGTCGAGCTGGACAGCGGCAAGAAGATCCCCGTCGGCCCCGGCCGTTACGACGTCACCGGCCGCGGCGGCCGCGGCCACCAGCTGGCGCGCAAGGCAGAGGTCACGCGCGTCAGCTCCCCCGAGCCGCCGGCGCCTCCCACGCTCTTGAACTAGGACGGCGCACAGATGGCCAGCGCGTCTTATACGTCGGAACACATCACGGTCCTCGAGGGGCTGGAGCCGGTGCGCCGTCGCCCCGGCATGTACATCGGCGGCACCGACACCAAGGGGTACCACCACCTGCTCTGGGAGATCGTCGACAACTCGGTCGACGAGGTGATCAACGGGTTCGCCTCGCACATCCACGTGACGCTGCACAAGGACCGGCAGTCGATCACGGTCACCGACGACGGGCGCGGCATCCCGGTCGACGTCAAGAAGGAGTTCAAGAAGTCGGCGCTGGAGCTGGTGCTGACCACGCTGCACGCGGGCGGCAAGTTCTCGTCGGCGCAGTATCAGTTCTCGGGCGGCCTGCACGGCGTCGGGTCGTCGGTGGTCAACGCCCTGTCGGAGCAGTTGAAAGCCACCGTCAAGCGCGACGGCGCCGAGTGGGAGCAGCAGTACGAGCGCGGCAAGGCGGTGAGTAAGCTGCGCAAGGTGGGCGCCGCGCGCGGCAGCGGCACCACCATCTTCTTCCGGCCCGACGCGCAGATCTTCGGCAAGCAGGAGTTCTCGCCGGAGACCATCCGCTTCCGCCTGGACGCCAAGGCGTTCCTGCACAAGGGCCTCAAGATCACCTTCAAGGACGAGGCCGGCGCGACCAGCGAGGTCTTCGAGCATGCCGGCGGCATCGCGGATTTCCTGGCCAAGGTGGTCGCCGACCGCGCGAAGGCGCCCACGGCGCCCCAGGTGTTCTATTTCGAGCGCACGGGCGACAACGGCTTCCGGATGGAGGCGGCGCTGCAGTGGACGGAGTCGCACGAGGAGACGCTGCGCTCGTACGTGAACGCGATTCCCACCACGCAGGGGGGCACGCACGAGCAGGGCTTCCGCGCGGCGGTGGTCAAGGCGGTGCGCTCGTTCATCGAGGCCGGCAACCTGGCGCCCAAGGGGGTCACGCTGACCGCCGAGGACATTCGCGAGGGGCTGGTCGCCGTGCTGTCGATCTACATGCACGAGCCCCAGTTCCAGGGGCAGACCAAGGAGCGCCTGGGCAGCCCCGAGGCGCAGAACCAGGTCGACAGCGCGGTGCGCCCGGCGCTGGAGACCTTCCTGCTGGAGAACCGCACCGCCGGCGCCGCCATCGTCGAGCGGATCGCCCTGGCCGCGAAGGCGCGCGAGGCGTCGCGGGCGGCGTCACAGGCGGTGTCGCGCAAGACCGCGGTGTCGCACCGCCTGAACCTGCCCGGCAAGCTGGCCGACTGCTCGTCGACGGATCCGGCGCGCAGCGAGCTGTTCATCGTGGAGGGCGATTCAGCCGGCGGTTCGGCCAAGCAGGGGCGCGAGCGCAAGACGCAGGCGATCCTCCCGCTGCGCGGCAAGGTCCTGAACGCCGAGCAGGCGTCGCTGCAGAAGGTGCTGTCGAACAAGGAGTTGCAGGACGTGGTCTCCGCCCTCGGCTGCGGCGTGGGAGAAGACTTCAAGAGCGAGCGCCTGCGCTATCACAAGATCATCTTGTTGATGGACGCCGACTCCGACGGCCACCACATCGCCACGCTGCTGCTGACGTTCTTCTATCGCCACCTGATGCCGCTGGTACGCGACGGGTTTGTCTTCCTCGCCCAGCCGCCGCTGTTCCGCATCGACCACGGCAAGGAGACGTACTGGGCGCTGGACGAGGCCGACCGCGACCGCATCGTCGCCACCCTGCCCAAGAACGCCCGCCCCGAGATCATGCGCTTCAAGGGCCTGGGCGAGATGCAGCCCGAGGAGCTGCGCCGGACCACGCTGGATCCCGCGAGCCGCCGCCTCCTGCGCGTCACCGTCGACGACGCCGCCGAGACCGACCGCGTCCTCGGCGAGCTGATGGGCAAGGACGTCGAGGCCCGCTTCAAGTT
>DATKEU010000326.1:0-3656 GCA_035544495.1 Polyangia bacterium
CGTACACCGACAAGTCGCTGCAGGCGGCGGCCGAGCTGTCGTCGCGTTATCTGCAGGACCGCCGGCTGCCCGACAAGGCCATCGACCTGATCGACGAGGCGGGCGCGGCGCTGAAGATCAAGCGGCGGGGACAGCAGGGACGGAAATCGGGCCAGCGCCGCCGCGTGACCAGCAAGGAGATCGAGAGCGTGGTGGCGACCATGGCGCGCATCCCGCCCAAGCGGGTGGCCGCCGACGATCGCCAGCGCCTGCAGGAGCTGGACAAGCAGCTCAAGGCGAAGATCTTCGGCCAGGACGCCGCCGTCGACCGCGTGGCCCAGGCCATCAAGATGAGCCGCGCCGGCCTGGGGATCCCGCAGCGCCCGATCGGCAGCTACCTCTTCGCCGGGCCGACGGGCGTCGGCAAGACCGAGCTGGCCAAGCAGCTGGCCGAGGTGCTGGGCGTGGGCTTCCTGCGCTTCGACATGTCGGAGTACATGGAGCGGCACACGGTCTCGCGCCTGATCGGCGCGCCGCCCGGGTACGTCGGCTTCGATCAGGGGGGGTTGCTCACGGACGCCATCCACCAGACGCCGCACGCGGTGCTGCTGCTGGACGAGATCGAGAAGGCGCACCCGGATCTGTTCAACCTGCTGCTGCAGGTGATGGATCACGGGTCGCTGACTGACAACAACGGGCGCAAGTCCGACTTCCGCCACGTCATCCTGATCATGACCAGCAACGTGGGCGCGCGCGATCTGTCGAAGCGCATGCCCGGCTTCGGCGCCGGCGACCGCTTCGGCGACGTCGACGAGGCGTTCAAGCGCGCCTTCTCGCCCGAGTTCCGCAACCGCCTGGACGCCAAGGTCGACTTCGCGCCGCTGGACCAGCGGGTGATGGTCCAGATCGTCGACAAGTTCATCGCCGAGCTGGCGGCGCAGCTCGCCGAGCGCAAGGTGAAGATCGAGCTCACCGAGCCCGCCCGCCAGTACCTGGCCCGCAAGGGCTACGACCCGATGAACGGCGCGCGCCCGCTCGGCCGCGTGATCCAGGACGAGATCAAGCGCCCGCTCACCGACGAGTTGCTCTTCGGCCGCCTGGCTTCGGGTGGTCTGGTCCGCGTCGACTACGCCGACGCCGACGACAAGGTGACGTTCAGCTACGAAGGGAGCGGCGCCGCGTCCGCGTGATCGCGGTCGCGACGCCGCCGTCCAGGATTCCGATCAGCGACGCCGGCGGCGAATCGCCAGCGCGATGAGGCCGATGCCTCCCAGCAGGCCAAAGGAGCCGGGCGCGCCGCCCGCCAGCGAACAGCCACTGCTGCTGGAGCTGCTGGTGGTTCCGCCGCCGTCGCTCCCGCCGCTGGTCCCGCCGGTTCCGCCGCTTGCTCCGCCAGTACCGCTGGCACCGCCCGTGCCTGCCGGCGGCTTGGTGATGGTGCAGTAAACGCCGACACATTTCGCGCCCTGCGCTTTGCATTTGCAGTCATCGTCGCCGTGAGCGGTGGTGCACCAGCCTTCGTTTGCACCAGTGACGGCGGGTTTACAGGTCATCCCCTGGTTGTAATCGCAGATTTCGCCACCGCATTGGGGCGTTGCAACGCAATCGATGTCATTCACGCACGTGGCGGGATTCGCAGCGGCAAATGCGCGGGTCGACAGGAGTGAACAGAATCCCATGATCAATAACCAACCCAGCTTCTTGCCAGACGAAATCATCGGAGCCTCCTAGAGATGAGATTGAACACGGCGTCCGCCGGCTTAAAGATGCGCGATGGCGGGCGCGCAAGTTCGGTGACCATACCGACTGGGGCGCCGACGTGCAAGACGCGGCGCCCCCGGGGATCACCGTCAGACTCCGTCGGCGCTGGCGCCCGTTCCGCCGTCGGCGTCCGCGCTGGCCTTGCACAGGCCCTTGCTGCACGAATGCGAGCAGCAGGTTGACGCCGAGACACACGCGGCGCCCTCAGGCGAGCAGACCGCCTCGTCGGGGAAATCGATGGTCACCTTGGCGCGGCCGTTGCGGTGCATGGTCAGGTCGACGCTGGCGACGTGGCCCAGCGAAACCGAGACCGTCGTCGGGTCGCTGACCCAGTCGGCAATCGTGCTCTTGGTCACGTCCGTGCAGGCGGCGGCGAAGGCCTGCGCGTTGAAGGTCACGGGCCCGAGCGGGATGCCGGTCAGCGTGGCTGTGATCGGTCCCATTGCGGCCGCACTGATGTCGACGTCGCGCACGACGCTGCGATCGGGGCCGTCGCCGGTCACGCGCAGGCACAGGATGTCCGCCGGGACCACCGACAGGTTGACCGACACCTGCCCCAGCGCCTCGCCCGGCGGCTCGTCGACGGCGCCCATGCAGCCGCCGCCGAGCGCGCCGGCGGCCATCACCGCCAGCGCGCCCCACGCCAGCGAGGAAACGAGACCAGGACCAAGTAACACCGGGAACGCGAACAGATTCGTCTTCATGAAAGCCTCCGTGGTTGGGGAAACCGAAACGGAGGCTTTTCGGCGCGCGGCGATCCCGGTTGCGCGCGCGTCAGCCGGATTTTCGTTCGGTGCCGCCGCCCTCGACGGCGTCGGCGTCGTCCTCGCCGGCGGCGCGGAAGGGCGTGTGCGCGGCGTAGAGCTGCGCCTGCTCCTCGACCGCCGCGCGCTCCGATTGAATGAAGGCGTCGATCGCCTTGGCCAACCCCGGATGGCGGATCCAGTGCGCGCTGTGCGTGAACGATGGCACAAGGCCGCGCTTCAGCTTGTGCTCGCCCTGCGCGCCCGCCTCGAACAGCGTGTACCGGCGCTCGATCGCCCGCTCGATCAGCCGGTAGTAACAGAGCTCGAAGTGCAGCATCGCCAGCTCCTCGACCGCGCCCCAGTAGCGGCCGTAGAGGTGGCCCCCCTTCTCGAAGTTGACGGTGCCCGCGATCGGCGTCTTCCCGCGATACGCCAGCGTCGCCACCATCCGCCGCGGCAGCTTGGCGCGCACGATCTCGAAGAACTCCGGCGTCAGATACGCGCTGCCGCCGTGGCGGTCGACGTTCGCCGTATAGAAACCGTAAAGCGCGGCCCACTCCCGATCGCCGAGCTCGTCACCGGTGGCGGTGCGGAACGCCAGCCCGTGCGCGGCGGCGCCCTGCCGTTCCTTGCGCACCTGCTTGCGGTTGCGCGAGCGAAACGTCGCCAGGTAATCGTCGAAGCTCTCGAACGGCCGCCCGTCGCGGTTGTGCCAGTGGAACTGCATGCTGAGCCGCGGGAAAAATCGGTGCGCGTCCAGAGCCTGCCCCTCGTCCTCCGTGCAGAAGAGCACGTGCGCCGACGAGGCGTCGGTCTCCTCCGCGGCCTGGCGGATGCCCCCGATCAGCGCCTCCCTCACGCGCGCCGCCTGCGCCGCCGCCAGCCCGGGCTGAAGCAGCAGCCGGTTGCCGGTGACCGGCGTGAAGGGCACCGCCGCCACCAGCTTCGGATAGTAGGGCAGCCCGGCGCGATGGGCCGCGCCCGCCCACGACCAGTCGAAGATGAACTCGCCGTAGCTGTTGGTCTTCAAATAAAGCGGCACCGCCCCGACCAGCGCGCCGCCCGCGCGCGCCCGCGCGACCACCAGCATCGGCACGCAGCCGGCGTCGGGGCCGACGCTGCCGGATTCCTCCAGCGCCGACAGGAACGCGTGCTCCAGGAACGGGTTGT
>DATKEU010000327.1:0-5467 GCA_035544495.1 Polyangia bacterium
GGCGCTCTCGCCGCCGACGATGTAGAGATCGACGAGCCGCCCCGTCTCCGAGGGCGGCGGCGATCCCGGCGGACGTGCGGGCGACGAAGGAGCGGCCACGCCGCGATTATATACGGAGGCCTTGAAATCCCGGATGCCTGCGCGGCGGCCGGAGACGGCTCGGGCCGGAAAAAACCTCATCGGGTTTCGAGAAACGGCGCTGAACTGCTCGCAACTTTGTAGCGAAAAAAATTTGACGAGTTTGGTGGGCCGATGAAGATGGGTCAGGGTGTCTTCATGATGGGCGAACTTTCCGGATCAGGCGTTTCCTCTCGGCGCACGAATCGCATCGCCATCCTGCGCTCCGCCGGGCGCCGGCGCGGCGCCGTGCCCGGGCTGCACCGGCGGCTCCGCTCGGCGACGGACGTTCCGTCGACCGGGCAGATCGTCTTTCGCGACGGACGCAGCATCGTCCTCTAGGCCGGCGAGCGGCGCATGCTGAAGGGGGCCTTCTTCCTGGCGCTGCTGGGCGGCTTCGTCTGGTTCGGATCGACGGTGATGCTCGGATCGCACACGCTGTTCGGCCACCTGCAAGCCATCAGCCACACCAAGGAGTCGCAGGACCTGCTGGACGGAACGAAGCAGTCCGCGAAACCGCTGGTCGACGACGTCCGCCGCCGCATCGCGGGCGCGCCCGCTCCGGCGGAGAAGGCGGGTGACAAGCCGGCCGACAGGAAGGCGGAGGCGTCCGCGAAACCCGATGCCGGCCCGCCTCAGGAGTCCATCTCCAGCGGCGATCGCCAGAAGCTGCGCAAGATCCTGGGCAACGCCGAGCACGCGACCGCGCGGCGATAGCAGCCTGTCCCGGTACTGTTGTACGATCAGCGGCTGGTCATGCCTGGCAAGTCGGCTCTGCTGATCGCGTCCTTGCTGCCGATGCTGGCCGGCGCGACCGTCGCTGCCGACGGCGGCAACCCGCTGTGGACCAGCGCGCCGCGGAAGCGCGGTCCGGTCCCGTCGTTGCCCGACCTGGCCGACCGGGCCCGTCCCGCGGTGGTCCACGTGCGCGGACTGGTCGAGGACGACACGCCCGACGACGTTGATCGATCCTCCGAAAGCGGCGGCGGCGCCGGCGGCCCGCGCACGTCGATCGGCACCGGGTTCCTCATCAGCAAGGACGGTTACCTGGTGACCAACGAGCACGTCGTGCGCGGCGCCGCCGACCTGCGGATTCGCCTTTACGACGGGCGCGAGCTGCCAGCCTGCGTGGTGGGCGCCGACACGGTCATGGACATCGCCCTCATCAAGATCGCCGCCGCCGGGCCGTTGCCCGTGCTGCCGCTTGGCGATTCGGACGCCGTGCGCGTCGGCGAATCGGTGGTGGCGATCGGAAACCCGTACGGTTTCAACCACAGCGTCACCAGCGGCATCGTGTCGGCCAAGGAGCGCGTCGTCGAGCGTTCGTCGCACGAGGCGCCCCAGCAGGACATCTATTCGTTCTTCATCCAGACCGACGCCTCGATCAACCTGGGAAATTCGGGCGGGCCGCTCATCGACGCCAGCGGCGCGGTGATCGGCGTCAGCGCCGCTTTCTGGGCCGGCCACCCGTTGCAGCCGGCGCAAGGGATCGGCTTTGCCATTCCCATCAACATGGCCAAGGCGATCCTGCCGCGGCTGCGCGACAAGGGCGCGGCCCCGCGGTCTTATCTGGGCGTGGACGCGCAGCCGATCGATTCGGCGCTGGAGGCGGCGCTGAGGCTGCCGTCGACGCGCGGCGCGCTGATCGCCAGCGTGGGCACCGGGTCGCCCGCCGATGTCGCCGGCCTCGAGCCGGGAGACGTGGTCGTCACCTGGAACGGCGCCGACGTGGCGACCAGCGAGGATCTGAAGATCGACGCCCAGCTCAGCCTGCCCGGCGGTCGCGTGAGGATCGGAATCCTGCGCGACGGAAAACGGGTGGAAAAGGAGGTCGTCCCGCGGCTGGCGGCGATGCGCGCGCCGCCGCCCCACCCGTCCGGCTGCAACCGCCCGCGCGCCGCCGCCACGCCCGCCGAGAATGATTTCGACGTCGCCGACGCCGCCGCCGGTCAGGCGGCGGGGCTGCCGGGCGGACGCGGCGTCACCGTCTCCCACCTGGCGGAGCACGGCGCCGCCGCCCAGGCCGGCGTCCGCGTCGGCGACTTCCTGCTGCGCATCGGAAAGAATCGCATTCATTCCGCGAAGGACGTCGAGAGCGCCCTGCGCGCCTTCAGCCCGGGCGACACCTATCCGGCGCTGCTCCGGCGCGCGGGCTTCGACTTCTGGACCGCGATCAGCCGGCGCTGACGGGCGTGACGCGTGCGCGGGCCGGATCAGGGTGTTACGGTTCCGGGCGATGCCGCTCGACGAGAAGACCTATCGCCACATCCTGGACGACACCTTTGCGCACATCGACCGCGCCTTCGACGGCGTCGATCCCGATCTCGCCGAGGTCAGCGTCAGCCAGGGTACGCTGACCATCACCTTCGCCGGAAACCTGCGACTGATGCTCACCCCACAGCCGTCGCCGCGCCAGCTGTGGGTCGCTTTCCGCGACCGCGCCTGGCATTTCGATTACGATAGCGCGACGTCACGCTGGCTGGATGATCGTGGCCAGCAGATCGAGGCGCTGTCTCTGATAGAGGACCTGACCAAGCAAACGGCGTCCGTGACAGTGTCCATCCCGCGCTGACCCAGTCGTCGGCCGACCGCACGGAGACAAACACCGCATGCAAACGAATCGACGCTACGGATCCGTGTTTCACCGCTGGTGCCACGTCGTCGCCGCGCTCTTGCTGGTCGGTTGTGCAGGCGACGAACAGGATGAGGTGGCCTCGCAAAGCGACCCGCTGACGAGCGGCTACGTCGCCGCTTACGCATTTTCGGAGGGCACAGGGACGACCACCGCCGACCAATCAGCGAACCGCTTCAACGGCACCCTCTCGGGCGTCACCTGGTCGCCGCAGGGGAAATTCGGCCAGGCCCTGCAGTTCTCGGGCGCGGCGAGCAGCTATGTCGAGATCGCGGACAATCCCGCGCTGCGGATGACCAGGGCCTTCACGCTGTCGGCCTGGGTCAAGCCCACTTCACTGTCGGGAGCGCCGACCGTTGTCTTCAAACACCAAAAAGGGGGGCTGACCTACGCGCTCTACGCCGGTGGTCATTCGGGCCCGGCCGCCTCGGTGACGAAGAGCTCGACCTCCGTGTCGGCCGCGGCGGCTTCCGCCCTCTCCCTCAACGCGTGGACGCATTTGGCCGCGACCTACGACGGCTCGTCGCTGAGGATATACGTCAACGGCGCGCTGGCCTCGACGAAGGCCGTGGCCGCGCCGATCAATTCCTCGACGGGCGTCCTTCGAATCGGAAACAACAGCGTCCACAGCGGCGAAGGCTTCATCGGCCTCATCGACGAGGTCCGCATCTTCAACCGCGCCCAGTCCGCCGCCGAGATCGAGAACGACATGGCCGTGCCGATCAGCGGCGCCGCCGACACCGCCCCGCCGGCCGGCAGCATCGTGATCAATTCGAGCGAGGCGACGAACTCGACCGCCGTCACGCTGACGCTCTCTGCCACCGATTCGAGCGGCGTGACCCAGATGCGCTTGTCGAACGATGGCGTGACGTTTGGGGCGCCTGTCGCCTACGCCACCAACGCAGCGTGGACGCTCACCAGCGGGGACGGCCCGAAGACAGTGTACGTTCAATTCAAAGACACCGCCGGAAACTGGTCGGGCTCGTTCAGCGACACCATCATGCTCGACACGGTTCCTCCGGAGCTGAGCGCTGTCACGGCAACGTCGCTCACCGCCAGCTCGGCCACCATCACCTGGGTCACGAGCCAGCCCGCGACCTCGACGGTCAACGAGGGCACCACGACCAGCTACGGAACCGACGCCTCCAGCAGCGGCCTCGCGACCTCTCACAGCGTGTTGCTGAGCGGCTTGAGCGCCTCGACGACCTATCACTTCCGCGTCCGCAGCAGCGACGCCGCCGGAAACGAGGCCGTCGGCGCCGACGCGACCTTCACCACCACCTCCTCCTCGTCCCCGAGCTCGTCCGGCGCGACCGTGGTCGGCACGCAGGCGATCTCTTTCCGCTGGGGCGACAGCGGCTGGTCGACGAGCTCCATCGCGATCTCCGGCGTCCAGACGGGAGACGCGATCGTGGTCGTGGCCGCTTTCTGGACGTCCAATGGTCCGAACGTCGCCCCTTCGGACAGCAACGGCACCCTGACCGCCGCGGTCAACCAAGCGCCGAGCTACACCAGCCCGCCCGTCGTCGCGCAGATCTTTTACGAGCTCAACGCCTCGGCCGGAACGCACCACATCACCGCGCCCGCCCTGGCCTATGGCGGCGATGGAATGCTCTATGTCCTGCTGGTGCGCGGGTTGTCGGGAACATTCGTCGCGTCCGGCAGCGCGCACGCGACCGGCACCGCGCTGCCGAGCATCGCAACCCAGCTGTCCACGAACGCGTCGCCAGGAGATTTTGTGGTCGCCATCGGCTGCGAGGACGATTCAGTCTCGGGAGGCACGAACGTGGCCATGTCGGGCCCGCCCGCGGGGTGGAGCGCCGTCGGAGTGCAGAACGACTCCGACAACTACGTCCCGTCCTCGACCCACTATCGAATCGTCGCCTCGCCGGGCCCCCAACCCGTGAGCTGGAGCTGGAACGACCGCAACGCCAACGTCACCTGCGCCGCGATGGCTGCACTCCGGTAACGGAACGAATCCTCGGATACGCCCGCGCGCGGAAGGGGGGCAGTCGCCCCCTTTCCGCGCGCAGCTTGCGAAGCGAGCGGTTTCTAGTAGTCCTCGTCCCCGCCGCCCATGCCGCCCAT
The DNA here is from genome assembly GCA_035544495.1 of Polyangia bacterium. Lineage (GTDB taxonomy): Bacteria > Myxococcota_A > Polyangia > Fen-1088 > Fen-1088 > DATKEU01. Next base: position 4,838 of record DATKEU010000327.1, read on the forward strand.
GCCACCGGGAGCGCCATGCCCACCGCCGCCGCCCGAGGACTGCGACTTCTTCTTGGGACGCTCGGCCACCAGCGCCTCGGTGGTCAGCATCAGGGAGGCCACGGACGCCGCGTTCTGCAGCGCCGCGCGCACGACCTTGGTCGGGTCGATGACGCCGGCCTTGACCAGGTCCTCGTACTCCTCGGTCGCGGCGTTGAAGCCGAAGCTCCCCTTGCCGTTCCGCACCTTGTCGACGACGATCGAGCCGTCGACGCCCGCGTTGTTGGCGATCTGGCGCAGCGGCTCCTCGGCGGCGCGGCGGATGATGTTGACGCCGTACTGCCGATCGTCGTTGAACTTCAGGCTGTCCAGCGACGGCAGCGCGCGGATCAGCGCCACGCCCCCGCCCGGGACGATGCCCTCCTCGACCGCCGCGCGCGTCGCGTGCAGCGCATCCTCGACGCGAGCCTTCTTCTCCTTCATCTCGGACTCGGTGGCCGCGCCGACCTTGACGACCGCGACGCCGCCGACCAGCTTGGCTAGCCGTTCCTGCAGCTTCTCGCGGTCGTAATCCGACGTGGTGTCCTCGATCTGCTTGCGGATCTCTTCGATGCGCCCCTTGATCTTGCCCTTTTCGCCGGCGCCGTCGAC
>DATKEU010000328.1:0-15471 GCA_035544495.1 Polyangia bacterium
ACGCCGCCGATGACGGCGTCGGTGCCGTCGGCGACCACGTCGACGTCGACCTCGATGGCGTCGGGCAGGAACTGATCGATCAGGATGGGCGCGTCCTCGTCGCCGGCCTGCGCGGCCAGGCTCTCGCGCCGCGAGGCCTCCATCGCCGTCAGCACGAACTCGGCCAGGCCCGAGGGGTCGTGGACGATCTCCATGGCCCGCCCGCCCAGGACGTACGACGGCCGCACCATCACCGGGTAACCGATGCGGTCGGCGATCTGGCGCGCCTCCGCCAGCCCGCGCGCCGTCCCCCAGGCAGGCGCCCGCAGGTCCAGCTTCCGCAAGAGCTCGCCGAAGCGCTGGCGATCCTCGGCGCGGTCGATGGCGTCCGCGCTGGTGCCCAGCAGCTTCACGCCCGCCTTCATCAGCGGCACCGCCAGGCGCAGCGGCGTCTGCCCGCCGAACTGGACGATGATCCCCTCGGGCTTCTCGGCGTCGAGGATCTCGAGGACGTCCTCGCGCGTGAGCGGCTCGAAGTACAGCCGGTCAGCGGTGTCATAGTCGGTCGACACCGTCTCCGGGTTGCAGTTGATCATGATCGTCTCGTAGCCGTCCTCGCGCAGGGCCTGCACGGCGTGGACGCAGCAGTAATCGAACTCGATCCCCTGGCCGATCCGGTTCGGGCCGCCGCCCAGGATGGCGATCTTCCTCTTCGCCGTCGGGCGGCACTCGGTCTCGACCGCCGACCGGGTCGTGCCGCCGACGGTCTCCTCGGTGGCGGTCTCGTACGTCGAATAGAGATACGGCGTCTGCGCCTCGAACTCCGCCGCGCAGGTGTCGACGCGCTTGAACACCGGGCGCACGCCGTGCTTGATGCGGGCCTGGCGCACGGCCTCCTCCGACACGCCGTAAAGCTTCATCAGGCGCCGGTCCGACATGCCGAGGCGCTTGCGCCGCGCCAGGGCCGCCCCGTCCTCCAGCGCTTTGCCGCCCCCGCCGTTCGCGCCATCGCGGCGCGCCGCCTCGTCCTCGTCGATCATCTCGCGCAGGTGGGCGAGGAACCACGGGTCGATCTTGGTCAGCTCGAAGGCGTCGGCGTTCGACAGCCCGGCCCGCATCGCCTCGGCCAGCTGCCACAGGCGATCGGGGCCCGGCCGCGTGATGGCGCGCTTGAGCTCCTCCAGCTCCGGCACGCGATCGAGGTCCAGGCCCCAGCGGCCAATCTCCAGCGAGCGCAGCGCCTTGCCCAGCGATTCCTTGAACGTGCGGCCGATGGCCATCACCTCGCCGACCGACTTCATCTGCGGCCCCAGCTCCGTGTCGGCGCCCGGGAACTTCTCGAACGCGAAACGCGGCACCTTGGTGACGACGTAGTCGATGGTCGGCTCGAAGCAGGCCGGCGTCTCGCGCGTGATGTCGTTCGGCACCTCGGGCAGCGTGTACCCGATGGCCAGCTTGGTGGCGATCTTGGCGATGGGGAACCCGGTCGCCTTCGACGCCAGGGCGCTGGAGCGCGACACGCGCGGGTTCATCTCGATGACGATCATTTTCCCGTTCGCCGGATTCACCGCGAACTGGATGTTCGACCCGCCGGTCTCGACGCCGATCTCGCGGATCACCGCCAGGGCGGCGTCGCGCATGATCTGGTACTCCTTGTCGGTCAGGGTCATCGCCGGCGCGATGGTGATCGAGTCGCCGGTGTGCACGCCCATCGGGTCGAAGTTCTCGATGCTGCAGATGATGACCGCGTTGTCCTTGCTGTCGCGCATCACCTCCAGCTCGTATTCCTTCCAGCCCAGCACCGACTGCTCGACCAGCACCTCGCCACGCGGGCTCTGCTGCAGGCCCCAGTTGACCTTGTCGTCGAACTCCTGCGCGTTCCAGGCCACCGCGGCGCCGGAGCCGCCGAGCGTGAACGACGGGCGCAGGATCACCGGGAACCCGGTCCCCGTGTCGGCCGCCAGCTGCGCCTGGATGGTCCGCGCCTCGGCCAGCGAGTGCGCGTAGCCCGACAGCGGCACCGACAGGCCGATCCGTTGCATCGCCTGCTTGAACAGCTCGCGGTCCTCCGCCTTCTCGATCGCCTCGACCTGCGCGCCGATCAGGCGCACGCCGTACTTGGCCAGCACGCCCGCCTTGTGCAGCTCGATGGCGAGGTTCAGCGCCGTCTGCCCGCCCAGCGTCGGCAGCAGGGCGTCCGGGCGCTCGCGTTCGATGACGCTGGTCAGGACGTCGACCGTCAGCGGCTCGATGTATGTGCGGTCGGCCAGCTCCGGGTCGGTCATGATCGTCGCCGGGTTCGAGTTGACCAGCACGACGCGGAAGCCCTCCTCCTTGAGGGCCTTCACCCCTTGCGTGCCCGAGTAATCGAACTCGCAGGCCTGGCCGATCACGATCGGTCCGGACCCGATCAGCATCACCGTCTTGATGTCGTTTCGTCTGGGCATGAGCTTGGCTAGGTCTTCCGTTTCGTCGTTCGGAGCGTTCTTCGCGTTCTTCGCGTTCTTGTCGCTGGATTACTTTTCAGCGCCGGGCTTGCGCTTGACGTGGCCTTCGCGATCCAGCTGGAACTGTTCGGGCAGGCGCTTCTCCAGCTCGCCGCGGTGGCCCTTCACCAGCCAGCCCAGCTCCGCGAAGCCCTCGGCGATGCGGATGCGGATGCGCAGGCTGTCCTCGTTCGCGGAGACGAACTGCGCCAGCAGCGGCTCGCGCGCGATCTCCTCGCTGCCGCTCCGGACCATGGCCTCGACCGCCGCATAGCGGACACCTTCGTCCATGTCGGCCAGGTACGGCACCAGCAGCGGCGGAACGCGCGCGTCCTTCAGCGCGCCCAGGTGATTGAGCAGCTGGATCTTCTTCGTGGGGTCGCGCTCGTACCCGGGTTCGTGCCGGTCGAGGACGCTCTTGATGACCTCCAGCTCCTGCTCCTTGCTGGCGATCTTCGACAAGAGGCGCAGCGGCCAGGAGATCGAATCGGCGGTGAAGAGGTACTTCTGGACGGGCGGAACGATGCCGGCCCCTTTCTCCAGCAGCACCTCGAACACCCACTCCTTCTCCTGCTCGTCCTCGATGGTCTTGTCGTACATCATGCCGAACCGCCGCAGCAGGCCATAGATGGCGTCGTGCGAACCGTCGTCGCGCAGCGCCTGCAAGGCTTTCATGCGATCGGGTGACTGGGCGTATTTGTTGACGGCGCGGCCGATGTTCTTCTCTCGCGCGCGCTGGTCACGGCCCTCCTTGTTGAACAGGTTGAATACGCCCATGGCTTCGTCAGCGGCGGAGTCTATACTGCGCCCGCTGCGGTCGCTACGCGGAAGGGATGTCCCCGGCGAAGACCACCCGCCGCCGTCATCCCCGAGATCCTCGTCTGATCGAGCTCAGTGCAGGGTCGTCCGGATGTGCTGCATCAGCCGCTCGAAGCGCAGCGGCTTGGTGAGGCAGGTGAAATCGACGGGGATGGTCGGGAAGGCCGTCAGTCCGATGACCGGGATCGACGCCAGGCCGCCCGCTTCCTTCAGGCGCTGGCGAAACGTCAGGCCGTCCATCACCGGCATCATCAGGTCCAAAATGATCAGGTCCGGGCGAAATCCCGCCTGAAGACGCTTCATCGCCTCCGCGCCGTTCCAGGCGGCTTCGACGGCGAAGCCCTCGTCGCGCAACAGCTCGCCGAGGCTCTCCCGGATGTCGCGATCGTCATCCACGATCATCACGGAGGTTGCGGCTGTCTCGGTCTTGGTCAGCGACATGGCGATTCTCCAGGCTGAGGGGAATCGGGTATCCCCTCAACCCTAAATCGTTGCGTCGCGGCGCGCCAGGGTCCTTTTTTTACGTTTTGCAAGCCGGATCACTCGGTGCTCCCGCCGTCCATCGCGCTGTCGCCCGCGGCGTCGGTCGCGGGGGCGGCATCCACGTCGAACATGCATTCGCCGCTGTCGCCGGCACGGTGGCAGAAGCCGTCGTCGGCACAGGCATATTGTGGGGGGCAACTGTGGGGCGGGGCGGCGCAGGAAAACGCGCACGCTGGCTGGCGCGGCGAGAAGCAACCCGCGACCAGGGCCGCCAGCAACGCGGCCACGGCCACGGTCACGCCGGAGTACATCGCCGGCCTTGGCTTCAAAAGCGCCATCGCCACGATCCCAGCACGTGCAGACCGGGGCGGCCGCCCGCGCTCGGCGCCACGGCAACGCCGGCCGGACCTTCCCGCACCCCATCGACGACGAAGAACCCAGCCGCCAGCGCGGCCGTGCCCAGCGCGCTCCACAGCAGCGCTTTCGCGACGCGATCATCGTGCTGGCCGTCGGCGTACGCGGCTTCGTACTGGGACGCGACGGCCTGATATTCAAGCGGCGCCCCGGTGTCCTGGTTGCGAAAGGTGACCAGGCGATTGACGTCGTCCTTCTTCGAGGCGGCCGAGGCAGCGAAGAAAGCCGAGGTGCCGAGCAGCGCCACCGTCGCGCCGACGGCGATCCAGGCGGTGGTGTTGAACGCGTTCCAGCCCGAGGGCTCGGCCCCGGGGCCCGCCACGCGGGCGCGGGCACGATCGCGATCCCGATCGCGGCTGTCCTCCGCGTCGACGGCCGGCGCGACGGGGGCCGCCGGGGCCGTCGTCGCGGGGACGGCCCTGCCCGGCGGGCGCGCGGAGGCGGGCGCGGCCGGTTCGGCGCTCGGGGCGGGCGCGGGAGCCGCCGGCGCCAGCAACGGCGCCAGGCGGCGGATGCGCTGCTCGATCTCCACCCGATCGGCGGCGTCGGGAGATTCGCGCAGGTACTGGCGATAGCTCTCGGCCGCGTCGCGCGCGGCCCCGCTCTTCTCCTGGGCCTCGCCGATGCGCACCAGGAAGGCGGGGTCGGAGCGCACGGCGTAGCCCTGCTTCCAGATCGTCTCGGCGGCGCGCGCGTCCCCGGCGTCGAAGGCGCGCAGCCCTTCCGCGAACAGTCGCTCCTCCTCGGGCGTGGGCGGTCCGGCGGGGGCGGCAGCGAAGGTCGCCAGCATCGCCAGCGACAGCAGCAGTGAGCTCACCGTCGCAGAATAGCGCGAGCCGACGCCCGTCGCGCGTTCGGCGCCTTCGGCGCGACCGCTACGCTCTCCAGTCCCGGATCCCTCCCGTGTTCGCGAGGGCGTGTAAGGTGGACGCGCCTTGATCGACATCCTTCATCGCGACGAGTTCCTGATTGTCGTGAGCAAGCCCGCGGGGCGCATCGTGGTGCCAGGCCGCGCCGGCGCGGCCGCCGCGGAGCGCTCGCTGCGCGACGAGGTCGCCGACCAGATCGGCGCGCGCGTGTTCGTGGTGCACCGCCTGGACCGCGGCACGTCGGGCGCGCTGGCCTTCGCGCTGTCGGCCGACGCTCATCGCGCGCTGTCGCTGGCCTTCGAGCGCCACCAGGTGGACAAGCGGTACTGGGCGCTGTGCCGCGGAACGCTGGTCGGCGGCGGCGAGGTCGACCTGCCGCTTTTTCCCGTGCGCGGTGGGCGAATGCGAGCCGCGCGCCCCGGCGAGGGCGGTGGCAAGCCGAGCCGCACCTCCTGGCGCGCGCTGGAGCGCCTGGGTCCGTTCACCGCCGTCGAGTTCCGCCCGCGCACCGGCCGCCTGCACCAGATCCGCGTCCACGCCGCGGCGCTGGGGCATCCGCTGGCCGTGGATCCCGGCTACGGCGGCGCGGCGGCGCTGCGCGCGCGCGATCTGCATCCAACCGGCGACGACGCGCTGGTGGTGGATCGGCTGACGCTGCACGCGGCGTCGTTGCGCCTGTCGCACCCGCTTACGGGGGCGCCGCTGGAGATCGAGGCGCCGCTGCCGCCCGATTTGACGGCGGCGGTGGCCCTGCTGCGCCGGCGTCCAGTGGGCGAGTGAGCCGGCGAAGATATAAGCGCCCGGCTGGTCATTGACCGCGCCCGCCCTCGCGCGACGCCGGCGCCTGACGCGACAACGCCGGTGGATCACCGGCGGGCCGCGCGTATACTCCCCGCGCATCGGCATGGCCGCCCCGCCCAAGATCACGCGCGTTCGCAACATCGGCATCGTCGCCCACATCGACGCCGGCAAGACCACGGTCAGCGAGCGCTTCCTGTTTCAATCTGGCCGCATCCACAAGATCGGCGAGGTCCACGACGGCGAAGCGCAGATGGACTGGATGCCGCAAGAGCGAGAGCGCGGCATCACCATCACCGCCGCCGCGACCAGCTTCGCCTGGCAGGGGCACGAGATCCACCTCATCGACACCCCCGGGCACGTCGACTTCACCATCGAGGTCGAGCGCAGCCTGCGCGTGCTGGACGGCGCCGTCGTCGTCTTCGACGGCGTCTCGGGCGTCGAGCCGCAGTCGGAGACCGTGTGGCGGCAGGCCGACAAGTTTCACGTGCCGCGCATCGCCTTCATCAACAAGATGGATCGCGCCGGCGCCGACTTCCCCGGCGCCGTCGAGGAGATCCGCACCCGCCTGGGCGCCCGGCCGATTCCGATTCAGCTGCCCATCGGCGCCGAGGAGCGCTTCACCGGCGTGGTCGATCTGGTGCGCGAGCGGGCGCTGACCTTCAGCGGCGACGAGAGCGAGCCGCCGCAGGAGGGACCCATCCCCGCCGCGATGGCCGCCGAGGCGCAGGCCGCGCGCGACAAGCTGATCGAGGCGGCGGCCGACTTCGACGACGCGGTCGCCAACGCGTTCCTCGAGGGGCAGCCCATCGATCCGCTGGCCCTGGTGGCGGCGCTGCGCCGCGGGACCATCGCGTGCAGCATCGTGCCGGTGCTGGCGGGCGCGGCCCTGCGCAACAAGGGCGTGCAGCCGCTGCTGGACGCGGTCTGCGCCTATCTGCCGTCGCCGCTGGATGTGCCGCCCATCAAGGGAACCAACCCCGTGAACGGCGAGACCGTGAGCTGTCCGCCCGAGGACACGGCGCCGCTGGCCGCCCTGGCGTTCAAGGTGGCCATGGACGAGGGGCGCAAGGCGGTCTACCTGCGCGTCTACTCGGGCGTGCTGAAGGCGGGCGACGAGGTGCAAAACGCCCGCACGCGCCGGAACGAGAAGGTGGCGCGCCTGTTCTCGGTGCACGCCAACCGGCGCGAGCGCATCGAGCGCTCCGGCGCCGGCAACATCGTCGTCGCCATGGGCCTGCGCGACGCCGGCACCGGCGACACCATCTGCTCGCCCCGCGCGCCCGTGCTGCTCGAGCGCATCGACATCTACGAGCCGGTGATCGCGCGCGCCATCGAGCCGAAGACGCAGGCAGAGAAGGAGAAGCTGGACTTCGGCCTCGGCAAGCTGGCGGACGAGGACCCGACCTTCCGCTTCGGCGAGGACGCCGAGACCGGGCAGATGATCATCCGCGGGATGGGCGAGCTGCACCTGGACATCATCGTCGACCGGCTGCGCCGCGAGTACGGCGTCGAGGCCAACGTGGGCCGCCCACAGGTCGTCCACCGCGAGACGCTGGCCCGCCCGGCCGACGGCGAGGCGCGCTTCGAGCGCACCGTCGACGACGAGACGCTGTTCGGCCACGCCCGCGTGCACGTGGCCCCGCGCCCGCGCCGCGCCGGCAACCAGCTGCGCCTGGCGATCGTCAAGCCGCCGGTGGCGCCGAACGCGCCGAAGATCCCGGAGACGCCGCAGGCGATCCTCGACGCCGCCGTGGAGGGCGCGCGCGAGGCGATGCGCTCGGGCCCGCAGGGCTTCCCGATCGAGGACATCGAGGTGGTGATCACCGGCATCGAGTACCGGCCCGACGCCTCCAACATCGCCGGCGAGAAGGCCGCCGTGGGCGAGGCGCTGCGCCAGGCGGTGCGCGAGGCGGGGACGCGCCTCCTCGAGCCCATCATGCGCGTCGAGGTCACCTGCCCCGAGACCAACGTCGGCGACGTGCTGGGCGATCTGAACGCCCGCCGCGCCCAGATCGAAGACGTGGGCTTTCGCGGCCAGCAGCGCGTGATCGTCGCCAAGATCCCGCTCCGGCGCATGTTCGGTTACTCCACCGACCTGCGCAGCGCCACCCAGGGCCGCGCCACGTACTCGATGCAGTTCGAGACGTTCGACGCGTGGGAGTAAACTTCGCTCGCTGCGCTCGCTGCGCGGGAGGGCTGGGCCCTCCCGCGGGCCCACCCTCGCTCCGCAAGGTGAGTCGCGCGGGCAGAGCCCGCGCTCCTGGCGAAAACGGCGACGTCACCGGACAGGGTGCTATCGCGGTTCTGGTGAGGTTCCGGCTTCCGAGGTCAGTGCAGCGGGCGAAGGCGGCGCAGGCGGGTGGCGGCGGCCTCGATTGATTCGTCGCGCTTGGCGAAGCAGAAGCGGGCCAGGGGCGGAGCCAGGCGCGGATCGGCGTGGAAGACGGAGGTGGGGATGGCGGCCACGCCGACGCTGACGCAGAGGTGCCGGCAGAAGGCGACGTCGTCGTTGAAGCCGAAGGGACTGATGTCGGAGAGCAGGAAATACGCGCCCTGCACCGGCAGCGTGGTCAGCCCCACGCCGTCGAGGATCTCGGCCAGGCGATCGCGGCGGCCGGTGTACGTGGCGCGCAGCCCGTCGTAAAAGTCGGTCGCCGTCGCCGTGGTCAAGGCGTCGGCCAGCGCCTCCTGAAAGGGCACCGAGTTGGTGAAGGTGACGAACTGGTGGACGCCGCGCATGGCCGCGGTCAGCTCCGGCGCGGCGATGGCCCAGCCGACCTTCCAGCCGGTCACGCTGAAGGTCTTGCCCATGCTGTCGATGGTGATGGTCCGCTCGCGCATTCCGGGCAGGGTGGCGATCGGGACGTGGCGGGCGCCATCGAAGGTGATCTCCGAGTAGACCTCGTCGGTGATCACCAGGACGTCGTTGTCGCGGCACAGGCTGGCCAGGAACTCCAGCTCGGCGCGCGAGAAGATCTTGCCGGTCGGGTTGTGCGGCGTGTTCAGGACGACGGCGCGGGTGCGCGAGTTGAAGGCGGCGCGCAGCTCGACCGGGTCCCATTCCCAGCGCGGCAGGCGCAGCGGCACGAAGCGCGGCCGCGCGCCCGCCATCAGGATGTCGGGGACGTAGGCATCGTAAGCCGGCTCGAAGACGATCACCTCGTCGCCCGGGTTGACGAAGGCCAGCATGGCGTCGACCAGCAGCTCGGTCGCGCCGCTGCCGACGGTGATCTCCGCATCGGGATCGATCGTCTCGCCGTGGCGCCGCAGCCAGTTCGCCGCCAGCGCCGCCCGCAGGCGCGGCACCCCGTAGCTGAGCGCGTACTGGTTGCGGTCGTCGCGGATGTGGCGGATGGCCGCGTCCTTGACGAACTCGGGGGCGGGGAAATCGGGGAACCCTTGCCCCAGGTTCACGGCGCCGTGCTTGACCGCCAGGCTGGACATCTCCGTGAAGATCGAAGTTCCAAATCCCGCCAGCCGGTCGGCGGATGGTTGCGCCATGGCGATTTCTCTTACCGCGACGAGGCCCGGACGTCCACGATGTCCGGCCACGGAAATTGACGCTGCCCCGGCGCGGCGCACAATTCGGCGATGCGGTTTCGTATCGGTCTTCACGCGGCGGCGGCGGTCTTCGTGCTCTGGGCGCCGCGGCTGGCGCGGGGGCAGGCGGCGGAGTCGGCCTCATCGCTGGTCTATCCGATCTACGCCAGCCAGCCGGATGCTCCCTTCAATGATCTGGCGCAAGGCCTGCTGGCGCGAGCGGCCGAGCGCGCGCACCTGCTGCCACTGGAGACGATCGACATCTCGCGCCCGCCGCCGCCGCAGGTGGCGAGCGCGGTGAAGCTGGGCAAGGAGCGCGGGCGCAAGCTGCAGTTCGACGCCGCCCTGCAGCCGCTGGACCAGGCCAGCTCAGCCGTCGCCGGCGGTGGCGGGGCGGGTCTTTCGACCGACGAGCTGTCGGATCTTTTCCTCTTTCGCGGCATGGCCACCGCGCGCGCCGACTGGAAGCCCGAGCGCTCGGTGGGTCCGGACACGCAGGCACGCGCCTACGCCGATTACCTGCGCGCGGTGACCCTGACGCCGACCCGCGCCCTCAACCCCCGCGAGACGCCGCCCCAGGTGATGGAGGACTGGGCGCGGGCGCTGGCCGAGGTGCACGCCCGTCCGCAGGGCGCCGTCACCGTGCGCGGCCCCGCCGACGCCACGGTGTCGTTCGACGGCGCGCCGGCGGTGACGGTCGGCGGCGCCGGCGCGATCTTCAAGGACGTCGTTTACGGCGAGCACCTGATCCGCGTCGCGCAGGTCGGCTACGCGCCCTGGGGCGCGGCGGTCGTCCTCGATCGCCCGTCGCTGGAGGTGCCCATCCCGGCGCGCCCCGTGCTGGTGCTGGACAACCAGGAGGCGGGCGCGCACGCGCGCCGCATGGGGCCCCGGTACGCCATCGTCGGCGAGGTGATGATCGGCGCGCCGTCACTGCAGATGGAGCTGCGCCTCATCGACGTCACCGGCATCAAGCACGAGGCGACCGTCGTGCCCATCGCCGCCGAGCCGGGAACGATCGACGCGGCGATCGGGCATCTCGTCGAGCAGGCGCGCCGCATCGAGCACCTCGGGGTGGGGCCGTCACAGGCTGGCGCGACCGAAGAGTCCCCGCCGCCGCCGCCGCCCCCGCCGCCGACCGCCGCCGCGCCTGCCGCGACCAGCTCCCTGCTGGCGGCGCCCGCGCCCCGCTCGCCGAGGTTCGGCGACGACCCTGCCGAGTGGACGCGCCATCACTGGCCGCTCGTCATCGCCGTCGGCTCGCTGGTCGTGACGTCGCTGGCGTTCAGCATCGCCGTGGCGGCGAACCGCTGAGCGCGACAGGGAGGCGCCGCCGCCGTCGCGCATCTGGTGTCGCGGAGGTTACGTGGCGCCGTCGGGGCAGTGCTCTTGCACGACACCGACCACCTGGCCCATGTGCAGCGGCTTGTAGAGGATCGCCTCGGCGGCGATGGTGGCCGCGCGCGCCGGCGTCGCGGCCGTCATGACGACGACGGGGATCGCCGCCAGGGCCTGATCCTTCATCATCTCCCGCCGGAACGTCCACCCGTCCATGACGGGCATCATGAGGTCGAGGAGAATCACGCAGGGCCGCGCGCCGGTCGCAAGATACGTGAGCGCAGCCTGGCCGTGCTCGACGGAGACGGTGACGTACCCCTCGAGCTCCAGGGCCTCGCAGAGGCTCTCTCGGAGGTTCTTGTCGTCTTCCACAACCAGGATGTGCTCCTGCGCATTTTGGAGGGCGTCCGTCATCCCGAGACGATCTCTCGTCGGCTGCCAGGGGGCAAGTCGTGATCCGCGGCCTCGGCGAGGCGGTCACCCGCCGGAAGCACGACGGTGAACGCGGCGCCGTTTCCCCGCGTGCTGCTGACGGTCACCGTTCCGCCATGCGCCGTCACGATCCGGCGCACCAGCCACAGGCCGAGCCCCATGCCCGGCTGGCTGTCAGAGTCCGTTGCCCGCTCGTATTGCTCGAAGATTCGCTCCTGGTCCTCGGGCGCTATGCCAGGTCCGCCGTCGCGCACGGTCAGGCGAACGTTGCCCGACGATCCGCAGGTGACGGAGACCGTGATGGGCGCGGGGCCGCCGTACTTCACGGCGTTTCCGACCAGGTTCGTGACGACCTGGTCGAGCCGACCCGGGTCCCAATGACCCACGGCAGGGCCCGTGACCAGAAAGTCGATGCGGCTGCCTGACTCCGCGGCCGCGTCGTCGTAGCGTGCGATCACCTGTCGAACGATCTCGGCGAGATCCGTCCGCTCGCGCTCGAGGGACAGGTCGCGCGTCGAAAGCCGGCTGACGTCGAGGAGGCGATCGACGAGGCGGCCGACCTGAGTCATCTGGCGCTCGGCCCCCTCCAGTCGCGCCACCAGCGCCTCGGGAGGCAGCTTCAGCAGGCGGCCCTGGCCGGCCGCGCGCGCGAGCGAGCTGATGAGCACGCTCAGCGCGGAGAGCGGCGTACGCAGTTCGTGCGACGCGATGGCGAGGAAGTTGTCGCGCGTCTGCACCGCCTCGCGCACCTTGGTGTAGGCGCGGGCGTTTTCGATCGCCAGCGACGCGCGCCGGGCTATCTCGGTCGCAAGGATCAACTCCTCCGCGCCGTAGCGCCGCGCCGACTCCGCCGTTATGAACGACAGCGCGCCGATGGGCACCTCGCCGACGATGAGGGGCACGATCATCGCGGAGCGCAAGCCGAGCTGGTAGGCGAGGCGGCGCTGCTCAGGGTCGGGGGTCCCCGCCTCGATCATCGCGTCGGTGATCTCGCCGATCAGCTGGGGCTGACCCGTCTTGACGACCTGATAGGGGACGGATTCGCGCGGCGGCGGCCAGCGGCGGCGCCATTCCTTCGCCAGCTCCCGCTTCGACGGATCGACGTGGGCCACCGCCAGCTGCTCCAGCGAGCCGTCCGCCGCCAGGATCTCGACGCCGCACCAGTCCGCGATCCGTGGCACCGCCAGGTCGGCCACCTTCGCCAGCGTCGACTCGAAGTCCAGCGACGAGGCCAGGGTCGCGCTCGCCTCCGCCAGGAACTGCCACGCCTGTTCGGTCCGGCGCCGTTCCGTGAACTCGCGGAACACGCTGACCGCCATTTCCACGTTCCCGCTAGCGTCGAAGACGGGAGCGGCCGACACGAACGACCAGCGCTCTTCTCCGCCCCGCTTCAACCGGAACCGGACGACCGCGCTCGATGCCTTCCCTTGCAGCGCGATCTTGGCCGGCAATTCATCGAGCGGGATGGGAGCGCCGTCCTCGCCAAGCATCTCGAACATGTCCAGGACTTGCGGCAGCGACGCCGAGAGCAGCGCGTCCGCCGACTCGAAGCCGCACAGCCGGGCGGCAGCGTCGTTGGCGAAGATCAGCTTCTGCTCGGGTGTCTGAACGATCACACCCTCCGTGATGCTGCGAAGGATCAGATCCAGCTGATCGCGCGACCGCCGCACCTCGCGCTCGTCCAGCTCGGCTTGGCGGCGCGCGGCCTGCTCCGCGGTGGCGCTGCGGGCCGATTCCTCCGCCTGCCGGCGCTCGGTGAGATCGCGCGTGATCTTCGCGAACCCTCTGAACACGCCCCGTCGGTCGTGAAGCGCCGTCACCACGACCGATGCCCACAAACGCGTCCCGTCCTTGCGGACCCGCCACGCCTCCTCTTGAAAGCGGCCGTGGGACCGAACATGGGACAGGATCTCCGCCGGTTTGCCCGCCGCGCGGTCCTTCTCTTCGAAGAACACCTCGTACGGCTTGCCGATGATCTCGTCGGCGGCATAGCCTTTTATCCGCTGCGCGCCCGGATTCCAGGACGCGATCTTGCCGTCCTTGTCGATGACGAAGATGGCGTAGTCGACCACCTGCTCGACCAGGAGCGCCAGAAGATCGGCGGCGTCCTGCTCCGCTTCCCGATGCCTTGCCTCCTCAGCCGCGCCCATCTGGAGATATCGCAACAACCTGGATATTCATTCTGCGGTGGCACCGCACGATCCGCGCAATATATCGCTGGGCGAAGTCAGAAGCACGCAGGGGCGCCCGGTCTCGCTGCGGCGTTAGACGCTGGTCTTGACCTTGAACGAGCGCTTGATCATCCCGAACCAGAAGCCGCAGCCGATGATGGAGACGACCAGCAGCACCGGGAAGCTGATGGCGCCGAAGTGTGCCGGCGCGACCATGCCGAACAGCATCGGTCCCGACGCGTAGGTGTTGAAGCGCGAGGCCTTCCCGGCCACGGCCGCCATCTTGGCGGCGTCGGGGTGGGGCGTGCCGGCGGCCAGCCCGCCCAGGATCTTCTTCTGCCGTGGCCAGATGACGAACCAGACGTTGAACCACATGACGATCGCCAGCAGCATGCCGAACTGGATCCAGATCGCGCGGCCGGTCATCGCGCCGGCCTCGTCGCGCATGTTGTGCTCCGGCGCGACGTAGTGCCAGATGAACAGCGCCAGGCCGAAGATCAGCGTGTACATCGCGCCCCAGCGGAACCAGTAGAACGCCCGCAAGAGCAGCGCCGGGTTGACCTTCGGTTTGAGCTCCTTGTCGAGCCCGCCCTGGAACGGCACGTTCACCAGGTTGAAGAAGTAGAGGTGCCCGAGCCAGATGATGCCGAAAACGATGTGGGCCCACCGCAGGAGGTAGGGGATGACCGCGGCGCTGAACAGTGCGTCCATGAAAATCCTCCGGACGCGGACATATCACTTCCTGCGGGACCCTGGAAGGGTCCCCGCGGCCAAGGGCGCTTCCGCGAACGGGCCTGCGTCGGCCCGGCCGTCTGGGCCCGGTCGCCTGAGACATCTCGGTCTCGACGTGCGATGGTCAGCTGCTAGAGAAGAACCACCGATGTCCTCGCCGCATGTGTTCGCCAGGCGCTGCCTCGCGGTGCTGTTCTGCGCCGGGTGCGCGTCACCCTCGTCGTTTCCGAGGTCGTCCACGGCCGCCCAGTCGACTCCGGCGCCGCCGGGAGCCCTGGTGGCAGGCCCGCGCGTCGTCGCGGTGGCGCCCGCCATCGGCGGCGGCGCCCCCAAGCCGGACGGCCTCGCGGCCCTGGAGGACGAGCTGCACCGGGCGATGACCGCGCTGGGCGCGGAGGGCAAGCCGCCGCCGTACTTCATCGCCTACGAGGTCAACGACCGCACCGAGACGGTCGTGTCGGCCAGCTACGGCGCGCTGGTGCAGTCGACCGAGCGGCGGGCCCGCACCCTGGACACCGACGTGCGCGTCGGCGACTACAAGCTGGACTCCACGCACATCATCCGCTCCGACGGGCTCGATTTCTCGTCGGCCTTCGGCGGGCGCGGCGCCGCGCTGCCGCTGACCGACGACCCGGCGGCGCTGCGCGCGGTGGCCTGGATCGAGACCGATCGCCGCTACAAGGAGGCGGCCGAGCGGCTGGTGAAGATCAAGACGCAGCGGACGCTCAAGGTCGCCGACGAGGACGCCTCCGACGATTTTTCGCGCGAAAAGCCCGTCGTCTACCTGGGCCCGGAGGCGGCGGTCGGCGTGGACATCCCCGCCTGGGAGAAAAGGCTGCGCGCGCTGTCGGCGCGCTTTCGCGGCCAGGGCGAGATCCTCGATTCGCAGGTGACGTTGCAAGTGGTGGCGCTGACGCGCTGGATGTTGAACAGCGAGGGTTCGGTGATCCAGACCGCCGGCACCTTCGTGCGCGTGTTCCTGCAGGCCGACGCCCACGCGGACGACGGCATGGAGCTCGAGCGCTTCGAGAGCTTCGACGCCGCGACGTTCGACGCCCTCGGCAGCGAGGAGCAGATGAACCGCGCGGCCGATGCGATGATCGCCGACCTGAAAGCGCTGCGGAACGCGCCGCTGGCCGATCCCTATATCGGCCCGGCGATCCTGGAAGGGAAGGCGGCGGGCGTTTTCTTTCACGAGATCTTCGGCCACCGCGTGGAAGGCCACCGGCAGAAGAACGACGACGAAGGCCAGACCTTCGCCAAGAAGATCGGCGAGCCGGTTATGCCGTCGTTCATCTCGGTTTACGACGATCCGACGCTGGCCCGCATCGGCAACCTCGACCTGAACGGCTTCTACCATTTCGACGACGAAGCGGTGCCGGCCCAGCGCGTCCCGCTGGTCGACGG
>DATKEU010000329.1:0-12210 GCA_035544495.1 Polyangia bacterium
ACGCGCCCTGGATGGGCGGCCCCTACTACGCCGTCCACGTCAATTGCCTGGGCCTCGAAGCGGGAGCGCTGACGGGCGTCGTGATCCGTCACTTCGACGGCCTCCACGACAGCTGGGCCGACCCTCGCATCGAAATCGTGGCGCCGCCCGGGTGACGCCGGCATCGACCCGTTTGCCTTGCCTCGCGACGAAACGGATCTGCTTCGACTCGAGACCGCCGTCACGAGTTCGACGTGACGTGGCGCACGGGTCGCTCCGGCTGATGCGGCAATTTGCCGCGTGACGCCGCGACGTCGGTGCAATTTGCGAACATCACCTCACTTCTCCGTTATCCTGGTAGGCCATAAACCCATGAAGCGAGGCGGAACAATGTTTAGCCACCCGGGACGCGTCGAGTTCTTCTTGGTCACGGTCATCGCCGGCACGCTCGGGGCGTGCACGCTCTCGGAGTCGCTGCCGACGATCGGGCCCGGGCCGGGTTCCCAGCCAGTCCAGAACCCGGGCGGTGGCATGTCTGTGCCGCCGCCGGGCGTTGCCGCCGACGCTGGCGTGGCTTTCCCTGCGACCGATGGCGGCTCGACGTGCGTGAACGGCGTCGCCGTTTCGCCGCCGCGGCCCATGGGCGGCGGGCTTCAGCCGCAGATCCCCGCGACGGTTACCCACGCCACGACCCCGGTGCCGCCGATCTCGGGTGGCACCTTGCTCGCGCTCTCCGACGGGACGACCGTCGCCGCGAGCGATCCGGACCGCAACCAAGTGTATATCGTCGACCTGGCGACGAACGCTCTCAAGCTGACGGTTCGCCTTCAGGACGGCGACGAGCCGGGCCGCCTCGTCGAGGACGCCGGCCAGCAGCTGCACGTCGCCCTGCGCAGGGGCGGCGCGATCGCGACGATCGATCCGAAAGCCGGCGCGGTGACGGCTCGCCAGGCCGTTTGCTCGGCGCCACGGGGGCTGGCCTTCGACAAGGCGACAGGGAGCTTGCATGTCGCGTGCGCGGGCGGCGAGCTCGTGTCGCTGCCGGCGGCAGGCGGCCCCGCGACGCGCACGCTCACGCTCGATCGCGATCTCCGCGACGTCGTCCTCGGGACGGGCGGCTCGCTGCTGGTCAGCAGGTTCCGCTCGGCCGAGGTCCTCGTCGTCGGCGCCGACGGCCAAGTGAGCTCGCGCCTGCGGCCAGGCTCGGGCACCGTCATCACGCCCTTCGGCACACCGCAGATGCGGACGCCGTCGGTGGCCTGGCGCATGGTGGCGCTCGACGAAACGATGGGAACCGTCGTCATGCTCCACCAGACGGGCGTCACCGATGTGGTCGATCCCGCGGCCGGCGGCTACGCCGGCATCAAGGGCTGCGGTGGGATCGTCCAGCCGGGCGTGACCATCCTGTCGCAAGGGAGTGCCCAGACTCCTCCCGTCGCTGGCGGGCTCGGCATGGCTTCGCTCGCGGTCGACGTCGCGGTTTCACCCGACAAGACCAAGGTTGCGCTCGCGGTTGCCGGCAACAGCTCCCAGCTGCAAGGTCCGACGATCGTGGAGCAGCCGATTGGCCAGGTCACGCAGCCTTCGCCGAACAGCTGCGGAGGCGGAGGTTCCAACGTCATGGGAGCGCCGCCGCCGGGCCAGGTCGTCTCCGTCGTCTACTCGCGGACAGGCGGCGTCCTCCTCGCGCAGACGCGCGAGCCCGCCGCGCTCTGGCGCAGCGACACGTCCGTCGCGATCCCGCTTGCCACCGACTCGCGCGCCGACACGGGCCAGTTCATCTTTCACGTCAACGCGGGCGGCAGCCTCGCCTGCGCGTCTTGCCACCCCGAGGGCGGCGAGGATGGCCGCGTCTGGAACTTCGTGTGCGCGGGTGCGCGTCGCACCCAGTCGATTCGCGGTGGCATCAGCCCGACCGCGCCGTTCCACTGGGATGGGTCGGAGGCCAACTTCTCCGACCTCATGAACGACGTCTTCACGGGCCGCATGGCCGGCCCGATGCTGATGGACAATCAGAAGAGCGCGCTGCAGGCCTGGGTCGACACGATCCCGGCCATGCCCGAGACCGCGGGCCTCGACAGCGCCGCGATCGCGCGCGGCAAGGCGATCTTCAACGACAAGGCCGCCGGCTGCGCCAACTGCCACGCTGGAACGTTGCTGACCAACAACACCACAGTCGACGTTGGCACCGGTCGAGCGTTCCAGGTGCCGTCGTTGCGGGGCGTGTCCTGGCGCGCGCCCTTCATGCACGACGGCTGCGCGGCGACGCTGGCCGATCGGTTCTCGGTGGCGGGCTGCGGCGGCGGCGACAAGCACGGCGTGACGTCGACGCTCACCGCCGCCCAGCTGGGCGATCTGCAGACCTATCTGCAGTCGCTCTGACGGGGCGACCTGCGGCGCGCCCTGCAGTGGGCGGCGCCGTTCACACCGCTGCCGCCAGCGTCGGCGTGTGCTCGACGACCGCGAAGCCGAACGCACGGTACAGCGCGAGCGCCCGATCGTTCATGGCCAACACCTCGAGCATGACGGTGCGGACACCGGCCGCGGCGAGGAGGCGCAGGCCGCGATCAAGGAGCAGGCGCCCGAGGCCGCGGCCGCGATACGCCGGGACGCGCCCGAGGACGCGGACCACACCGCCATCGCCCGACGCCGACAGGCGCACCAGCCCGGCCACGGCCTCGCCGTCCATCAGCAGCTGGTAGCCCGGCGGCGGCGAGAAGGCACCGCTCCGGAAGGCCGGAAGCGGCGGCAGTGTCATGGCGGGCATGCCCCGGAACATCTCGCCCAGCGCCACGTGCGCGGGCTCGACGAGCGCGTCGTCGAGCGCCGCCCAGCGCCATCCGGACGGCAGCGTGGGCTCGGCCGGAGCGAGGGCGGCGTGCGCGCGGCGCATGGCGACGATCTCGTACGCGAACGTGAACCCGTCGCGCGCCAGCACCTCGTCGACATCGGTCACGAACGT
Source organism: Polyangia bacterium (assembly GCA_035544495.1). Taxonomy (GTDB): domain Bacteria; phylum Myxococcota_A; class Polyangia; order Fen-1088; family Fen-1088; genus DATKEU01. The sequence continues at coordinate 2,942 of DATKEU010000329.1, forward strand.
GGGGCGGGCGGTGTGCAGGACGCGCCGACCTCCGGCGCGCGCGAAGGCCCGCGCGGGCGCCAGGACCCCGTCGGCGAATGCGGCGCCCGGCAGCCCGGGCCGCGCACCCAGGATCACCAGCTCGGCGGGCGCCGTTCGATCGTCGATGACGTCGACGACGGTCGCGACCAGCCGGAGGGCGCCGCCCGCGTCGCCGAGGACAATCGTGCCCGCGGGATCGCTCGTGAGCGCGGTGATCAACCGGCGCCGCATCGCCTCGTCGAGGTGGCCGACCGGGTGAAGCGCCGCGAATGCCAGCGCCTCGTCGAGGGCGAGCGGCAGCCTGACGAAGGTCTCGACCGGGACGTTCATCGATTCGGCTCGGAATCGTGCCGCGTGGCCAGCATCAGTCAAGCCCCGGCAGCAGAGGCGAAGGAAGGCGGGCGCTGTAGACTGACCGTCGGTGGACAACCCAGCGTTCGACTACGAGGGCAGCGGCGTCCATTACTCGGCTGTCCGCCGCGCCGATCCGCGCATCGCCGCCCAGATTCACGCCGCGCTCGGCGACGCGAGGACGGTGCTGAACGTGGGCGCCGGCAGCGGCAACTACGAGCCGGGCGACAGGTACGTGGTGCCGATCGAACCGTCGGAGGCCATGCGGAAGCAGAGACCGCGGCACCTCGCGCCGGCGCTCATCGGCGCCGCCGACGCGATCCCGTTCGACGACGGCGCGTTCGACGCCGCCATGGCTGTCCTCACCGTCCATCACTGGAAGGATCGCGAGCGCTGCCTGGGCGAGCTCAGGCGCGTGACGCGCGGACCAGTCGTCATCATGACCTTCGACCCGGATGCGCCGACGATGTTCTGGATGAAGGACTATGCGCCGGAGCTCGAGGAGATCGAGCGGCGGCGGTACGGCAGCCTGGCGTCCATCACCACGCCGCTGGGTGGGCGCGTCCGGGTCGTGCCCCTCGATGTGCCGCGCGACTGCAGCGACGGGTTTCAGGTCGCGTTCTATGCCCGGCCCGAAGCCCTCCTCGACGCGCGCGTGCGGCGCTATCAGTCGGCGTGGAGCTTCCTCGCGCCCGGCGTCGAGGACCGCATCGTCGAGCACCTGGCCGCGGACCTGGCGTCCGGGCAATGGGACGCCAGGCACGGCCATCTGCGCGCGCTGCCGGCCATCAAATGCCAGCTGCGGCTCGTCGTCGCCACGCCCTGAGCGCGCCGGCCGTCAGCGATTCGGGCAGCCGATCCGTTCGGGACCCATCGCCAGATCGTCCAGCCATACCTCCTGATTCACCTCGCTGACGGGCGCGGTGTATTGCTCCCAGCCCAGGATCACGCGCGTGAACATCTCGGGGCCGTCCCACGCGTGGTTGGCCCCCTGGCAGCGCGTACCCATGCCCAGCACGTCGACCTCGGTCTCGGCGACACCGTCCAGCCACAGGTGGGTCTCGCGCTTGGCGCCGTCGAACATCCACTCCCAGCAGACCCAGGTCTTCGTCGGCAAGACCTCCGTCTTTCCATCGGTCGAGCAGTCCAGCGTCGCCGGGTTGTTGTCGTCGCCTTCTTCCGGGCCGCCGCCCCGGAACGGCGTGGCGCCGTGGATGACGCGCGTCCGCAGCGTGTAGTTCGGATGCAGCTTGCCGTTCATGCCTCCGTAGCTGTACTTCGCCACGTTGGTCGTCGAGCCGGCCACCAATCCCCCCGCCTGGCTGATGTTCCAGTGCGCGCCGCTGGGCATCGCCGTCGCCCACACCATCACGCGCCCATAATGTTTGAGCGGCAACAGCGCGGTTCCGTCCGGGGTGTCCTTGATGATGTCGGCGTACTTGCGCGAGCCCATCGGCGTCGTGACGTGCAGCGCGCGCGTGCCTGCAAATGGCTTGGTGCCGTCGACGCGCACGGTGCCGCCCGCGTAGGTATAGACCTGCCAGGTTGGCGCCAGGCTGGTGGCCCCGTCGGCGTAGGATTCGAAGTCGTCGCACAGCGTGGCGGCGGGCGGACACGCGCCGCCCGCCGCGTCTGCCGGGGCGCCGTCGCCAGCGCCGCCGTCGGCCGAGTTGCCCGCGCCCCCGGTCGCGCCACCTCGCGCGCCCCCGCTCCCACCGGCAGCCCCGCCACCGCCACCGCTGGCGCCGCCCGTCGCTGTTCCGGGCGCGCCTGCGGCGCCTCCCGTGCCCCCACCGCCTGCCGGCCTTCCCCCGGTTCCCGCGCCCTCGGATGAAGTCCCTCCGGCCGCGCCACACCCGACCACGGCCAGGCTCAAAAACGAGGGAGCGATCCAACGGAGCATGCGACCTCCAGGCGACAACGAGCAGATCGTATCGCGGATCATGCGCGCTCCGAAATCAGGCCAGACGATAAAATCACGCGAAGCCCGGTCCTGCCGAGCTCCGCGTGACCCGACCGCCGTCCAATTCGCGATCAAACGTCGTAATCGAAGGAGCTCAAGTTCTCCTTGACCTCCAGCACGCCCGGGACTTTCCGCGCGTCCTGCACCGCGCGCTGCCGCTCGCTGTCGTTGCGGACGCTGCCCATCAAAACGACAACGCCGCCTCTCGCCGTGACGTCGATGTTGGTCAGCACCAGAGCGTCGTCCCGGTCCAGCGTGGCCCGGACACTCGCGGCCAGGCTCACGTCCGCGGGGCTCACCACGACTGGACCATTCTGCCGGGCCTGGGCCAGCGCAGGCGCTGCCAGTCCCGCCGCAGCTCCCCCGGCAATCGCCACCGTGAACCCGCCCATCAAAAGAGTTTGCCGAATTTTCGAGAATGCACTCATGACATCACTTCCTTTAGGCCTCGTTCGTTGACTGCCGCGGCCCATCCGCGCCCGCCGAATCGAGTTCCCGAGCGCATACAAAAGCAACCGAGAGGCCAACGTCGTCGCGCACGCGCAGGCGCCGAACTCAATGAAGATCACGATCGGGTTCGTCGGCCGGGCCGCGGCCACCCGCCGACCGAACGGCACCCGCCGCGCGATCGGCGGTCGCGGGCGCCGCCGTTCGCCGTCCCGAACGCTCAGGCGGGCGGCGGCGGCGGACGTCTGGAGGTGGCGAACACGACGAAGTGGTTCATCGGGTAGTTCCACCCCAGCGAAACGACGACGGCGACGATCAGCTTCGAGAGCTGATACGGGATGCCGTCAAAACGGGTCAGCAGCCAGACGCCAGCCGTCTGCAGCGCGGACGAGCCGGCCTGCACCAGCACGAAGCGCATGAACTGGTGGTGTGTCCGCAGCGCCGAATCGCGGAAGGCCCAGCGGCGGTTGATGGTGAAGTTCGACAGCGAGCCGACCACGGTCCCGAGCCAGGTGGCGACCACATAGTTGACGCCGGCGAGCTCGACCGCCCCGATCAGCGTCAGGTAATCGAGCGCCGTCGTGAACAGCGACGTCAGCGTGCTGCGCGAGAATCGCCCGCCCGGCAGCCCGGCCATGCCGTCACAACCACCCCAGGCCGCGCGCGCCCAGGACCACCAGCGCGCCCCAGGCGCCCGCGACGACGTCGTCGGCCATCACGCCCTGGCCGCCCGGCAAGCGCTCGGCGCGGCGGGCGGGCCAGGGCTTGAACTGATCGAACAGGCGAAACACCACGAATCCGACGACCAGGCCCGCCCAGGTCGGCGGCGCCGCGGCCCAGGTCACAAGGACCCCCGCCACCTCGTCGATGCAGACGATCTGCGGGTCCTTGGTTCCAAGGCGCCGCTCGACGATCCCCGCCGCCCAGACGCCGACCGCGGTGACGATGACGGCCGCGATCAGGATCGCCACCGGGCCGTGCGGCCGCAGCAAGAGGTAGAGCGGGACCGCGCCCACCGTCCCCGCCGTCCCCGGCGCCACCGGGACGTGTCCACACCCGAACCAGACCGCCAGCACGTGCGCCAGGCGCTCCCGGCGCGTCGCGGCCGCCCCTTCCTCTTCCGCCGCCGGCGGCGTTACGCCGCCCAAAGCTTCTCCCGCGCGACCTGGTCGAACACCTCGCGCAGGATGGCGATGCCGTTTTTTGCCGTTGCCTCGTCGATGGTCAGCGCCGGCTGCAAGCGAAAGCTGGCACTGTACGACATTGTCAAAAGCCCGCGCCGCACGCACTCCGTGAAGATGCGCTCGGTGACCCGCCGGGGCAACGGCTCCTTGGTCTTGCGATCCTTGACCAGCTCGATGCGCAGGAACAGACCGGCCCCCTGCACGAAGCCGACGAAGGGATACCGCTCCTGCAGCGCCTCCAGCTCGCGCAGCATGACGGCGCCCACGGCGGCGGCGTTCTCGGTCAGGCGCTCCTCGTCGATGATCCGCAGCGCTGTCGCCCCGGCCGCCGCGCCCAGCGGGTTGCCGCCGTAGCTCGACGACGAGCCCGACGGGTTTCCCCACGGCTTGGCCTGCGCGATCTCGTCGGTGGTCAGGATCCCGGTCAGCGGGAAACCACCGCCGAACGCCTTGCCGATGGTGACGATGTCGGGCCGCACGCCGGTGTGGTCGACGCCCCAGTAGCGCCCCGTACGGCCGAACCCGGTGATCATCTCGTCGTCGATCAGCAGCGCGTCCACCTCGTCGGCGATCGACCGCACCGCCGGCAGGAACTCAGGCGGCGGGACGACGTTGCCGGCGGTCCCCTGCATCGGCTCGACGATCACGGCCGCCACCGCGCCGGCCGACTGCAGCTTGACCTGCTTGCGCGCCACGTCGGCGCAGGCGATGCCGCAGTCGGGATAGCGCAGGCCGATCGGGCAGCGATAGCAGTCGGCGTAGGGCACCTGGTGCGCGCCCGGCGCCATCGGCCCCAGCTTGTCCTTGAACGTCGATCCCATCAGCGACAGGGCGCCCAGCGTCTTGCCGTGAAAGCCGCCCCAGAAGCTGACGAACTCGTACTTGCCGGTGGCGCACTTGGCCAGTCGCAATGCGCTCTCGACCGCCTCGGCGCCGCTGGAATAAAGCTGCAAGCGGTGCACGCCCGGCGCCGGCGGGCGCGCCGCCACCCGCTCGGTGAGCTCGACGCGCGCCTCCGACGTGAACGAACCCACCGACGCCTTCGCCACCTGCCGCTGCAGCGCCTCGACGAATACCGGGTGCGAGTGCCCGAGGGCGTTGACGTTGATGCCGCCGATGAAGTCGATGAACGTGTTGCCGTCGACGTCGGTGACCGCGCTGCCGCGCGCCTCGTCGACGACGATCCCGGCGAGCAGCGCGTACCCTTGCAGGCCGGGCGCCATGTGCGCGTCCTCGCGCGCGCGCAGGGCCGCGCTCTTCGGGCCCGGGACGGGCGTGTGAATGACGGCCTTCTGGTCTTTCGGCTGCGACGGGTTCATGCGGCCAGCGGGACGGTGACGGGCGACGGCTACGGCGCGCCGGCCTGGTCCTTGGGCGTCGCGATGATACCGTCGGACGGTGGATCCGGATCAACTCGATTCGCGGGCGCCGCCTTCTCGCGCAGCGCCTGGATGATCAGGCTGAAGCGCTGCACCACCGAGACGTTGGCGACGATCCCCACCACGGTCACGACCAGGATGATCGGCAGCTCGTGCAGAAGGTGCGACGGCGAGTCGCCGAAGATGGTCTTCCAGACCGACGTCATGCCCGACCCCACCAGCAGGTAGACGGAGCGCTCGGCCCGGCGCATCGACCCGCGCGGCGGCTTGACCCCCATCGCCTCGGCCTTGGCCGTGCCGTAGCTGATCATGAACGAGCCGAAGATGGCCAGCAGCACCAGCACCAGCACCATCCAGTGCGTGCGGTAATAGACCGCCAGGCCGCCCAGGAACAAGAACTCGCCGTAGCGATCGACGGCGGCGTCCAGGACCTCGCCCGCGTCGGACGACACGCCCAGCCGGCGCGCCAGGAGGCCGTCGATGATGTCGCCATAGGCGCACGCCGTGGCCAGCACGCAGGCAAGGCCGAACCACCCCAGCGCCACCGCGATGGCGGCGCCGATCCCCGGCACCAGCGAGATGAAGGTGACCTGGTTGGGCGTCACGCGCAGCGCCGCCAGCCCCTCGATCACCGGGCCCACCAGCCAGTAGCCCATCTCCATCGAGGCCTTGTTCAGAAACACGCTGCCGCCGTCGGCGTCGGTGCGCGCGTGGCGGGCGCGCCCGCGCAGGAACGAACGGACGAGGTAGCTGCCGGTCACCAAGAACGCCAGGAACCAGATGAAGTACGCGAAGTAAACGTCCTTGATCACAGCGTGGTTCCTAGCTGGCGGCGTTCGACCATGTCGGCGATGTCGTGTCCCTCCAGCGACCGCGGGCCACCGAGCGGCAGCTCGCGCGAGCCGTCACGCGCCGACGCGTACGCGGTGGTGATCAGCTGGACGCACAGGAACGATTCGCGCGCCTCCTTGCCCACGAACTCGCGCCGGGCGATGGCGCCCTTGAAGTCGTCGAACAGGGAGTTGAACCAGGTGACGTGACTGGAGTCCATCCAGTCGCTGGGGATGGCTTCGTTGTGGAACGTCCACTGCGTAGCGGGCGCGCGCCCGTCGCCGGGGACCTGGGTGGCGACCTCGATGTTGTCGTCCTCGACGCGGACCGCGCCCCGGTCGCCGTGCAGCGTGTACAGCACCTTGCGCACGCCGGCCGTCCAGCTGAGGTGCGCCGACGCGAAGCCGTTCGGAAACTTCAAGCTGCACGTGAAGTCGTCCTCGGTGTCGAACGACCCCATGGTGGCCATGCGGGCGCTGATCGCCGTCGGATAGCCGCGCAGCCACTCGAACGCCAGGTAGAAGGTGTGGCTGCCGTGGTCCATGGCGATGCCGCCGCCGGAATAGCGCCGCTCGCGCCGCCAGTCGGGACGCCAGTCGGTGATCCCGCGGGCGTGCGTGTTGCGGAAGGTCTGCAGCGTCACCAGGTGCACCTTGCCGATGCGTCCGGCGTCCAGGATCCGCCGGACCGCCTTGATCACCGGCGCGTGCTTGTAGTTGTGGCAGGGGTAGATGACCCGGCCGGCGGTCTCGGCGTGGCGCAACATCGCGCGCGCTTCGTCGACGCTGGTGGCGAGTGGTTTCTCGCACAGCACGTGCAGCCCGGCGTCCAGCGCGGCGTGCGCGACGGCGGCGTGCTCGCTGGGCGGCGTGGCGATGTCGGCGAAGTCCAGGTCGCGCTCCGCCGCCAGCAGCGACGCGTGGTCGGGGTAGACGCGCACGCCTGGCAGCTGTTGCTGGGCCAGCGCGCGACGGGCCGGTGACACGTCGGCGACAGCGGTGATCCGGACGTCGGCGGCGTCGTCCCCGCCCGCGGTGGCCGCGCGCTGCCGGTAACCGGCGGCGTGCCCTTTCTCCATGATGAAGCCGTAACCGATGATCGCGCCGCGAAGAGATTTCTTCATGTGATGTCAGTCGACGATGTGATCCGCGCTACGTCCGGGCATCGGCGAGATGCAAGCCCCCTGTAAATCCCTTTTCTCGTCGCAAAGGTCAAGCAAACGCCTCGCCGCCGCGGGCCGCGGCGCCGGATGAAGATAGCAACCGGGCGGGTTTCCGCAATGCTTTCGCAATGATGATCGGCGTTGACTCGGCGAATCCGGACGACTAGGTTGCGCACCATGATTGGCGAGGCGCTGTTGGCCACCGACCCGGAAACGTACGAGCTTTGCCGCGCGGAGGAGCGCCGCCAGGGCGAGACCATCCGTCTCATCCCTTCCGAGAACTACGTCTCGAAGGCGGTGCTTGAGGCGTCGGGCTCGGTCTTCACGAACAAGTACAGCGAAGGGTACCCCGGCAAGCGCTACTACGAAGGGCAGCAGGTGGTCGATCCGCTGGAGCAGCTGACCATCGCCCGGGCCAAGGCGCTGTTTGGCGCCGACCACGCCAACGTGCAGCCGTACTCGGGCTCGCCGGCGAACCTGGCCGTGTACCTGGCGTTCCTGAAGCCGGGCGACAAGGTGATGGGCCTGGCGCTCCCGATGGGCGGCCACCTGACGCACGGGTGGAACGTCTCGATCACCGGGCGTTACTTCACGCCGGTGCAGTATGGCGTCCGCAAGGACACCGGGCGCATCGACTATGACGAGGTCCGGGATCTGGCCCGCCGCGAGAAGCCGGCGCTGATCTGGGCCGGCGGCACGGCGTACTCGCGCATCTGGGACTTTCCGGCGATGGCGTCGATCGCGCGCGAGGTCGGCGCGCGCTTCGCCGCGGACATCGCGCACATCGCGGGACTCATCGTCGGGGGCGCGCACCCGTCGCCGATCCCGCACGCCGACGTCGTGACGACGACGACGCACAAGACGCTGCGCGGCCCGCGCGGCGGCATGATCCTGTCCAGGACCGAGCACGCGAGCGCCATCGACCGCGCCGTCTTCCCGGGGCTGCAAGGCGGGCCGCACGTGCACAACACGGCGGCGCTGGCCGTCGCCCTGCACGAGGCCGCGCAGCCGTCGTTCCGCGATTACGCGCGCCAGGTGGTGACCAACGCCAAGGTGATCGCCGACGAGCTTCTGGCGCGCGGCTACGAGGTGGTGTCGGGCGGGACGGACAATCACCTGATCCTGGTCGACCTCAGCAACAAGAACGTCCCCGGCAAGGTGGCCGCGAAGGCGCTGGACCGGGCGGGGATCGAGCTCAATTACAACTCTGTCCCGTACGACACGCGTAAGCCGTTCGATCCGTCGGGGATCCGCCTCGGCTCGCCGTCGGTCACCAGCCGCGGCATGCGCGAGGGCGAGATGCGCCAGATCGCCGCCTGGATCGACCGCGTCATCGCCAGCCCGCACGACGACACCGCCGAGAAGGTCCGCGCCGAGGTCCGGGAGCTGACCCGAAAATTCCCCGCGCCGGGCATCTCGGCGTAGGCCGCCCGGATCAAAGCGCTCGGAGGATTTCCTTATGATCCATGGGTATCGTCTGACGGCGATGACCGTCGCCGCCCTGGTCGGTCTCACCGCCGCGGCTGGCTCGGCGCGCGGCGAGGTGATCGAGCTCGTCGACAAGACGAAGATGAACGCCAGGGTCATTCACTATTACGACGGCGTCTTCACCGTCGAGGCCAACGGCCAGACGGTGAAGCTGCCCAAGGAGAAGGTTCGCAGCATCGGCTTCCAGCTGCCGCCTGCCCGGCCAGAGTTCGCCACGCCGGAGAAGACGTTCGAGCGCTGGCGCAAGGCGCTGACGGAGGGCGCGGTCGACAAGGTGATCGACTGCTACGCGCTGATGTACCAGGGAATGCTGGCGAACCAGATGGGCCTTGGCGGCCCGTCGCAGGCCGACGGCATCAAGAAGATGCAGAAGGAGATCGAGGGGACCAAGTTCGAGATCAAGGGCTCGTCGACCAAGGGCGAGGCCGCCACGTTGAAAGTGC
>DATKEU010000330.1:0-31484 GCA_035544495.1 Polyangia bacterium
GCCGAGAGCCTTCCTTGACTTTGGGCCAGTCATCCCGCACCCTCACATCCGAACAAGTTTGTCCCTGCCTCCGCGAAGCTGCGGAGAGCGCCAGTGACCGGTTGGCGGCGTTGCTGTCTCGACGGGTTTCGCACGGACAGCAAACACAACCAGACAAGGATTCTCGCCTGGCCCCGCCGCGCGGCGGAAGGCGCAAAGCCGGCGGCGAAGCCTTCAAGGACTTCAATCGTTCCATGACTACAGTCGCATCCGAGAAATCAGCTCCCACCACCACCTTCGAATCACTGGGTCTGCTCGATCCATTGCACCGCGCCGTACTGGGCGCTGGTTACCAGACCCCGACGCCGATCCAGAGCGCCGCCATTCCCCACCTCCTGGCGGGGCGCGACGTGCTCGGTTGCGCACAGACCGGCACCGGCAAGACGGCCGCCTTCGCGCTGCCGATTCTCGATCGTCTGGCGCGAACCAAGAAAATCGAGGACCGGCGCGGACCACGAGCGCTGGTGCTGGCCCCGACCCGCGAGCTGGCGCTGCAGATCGCCGAGAGCTTTCGCACCTACGGACGGCATCTTTCGATCGACACGGCGGTCGTCTTTGGCGGGGTAGGCCAGCGTCCCCAAGTCGAGGCGCTCCGCCGCAACGCCGACGTGGTGATCGCCACGCCCGGCCGGTTGCTCGACCTGATCGGCCAGGGCCACGCCCGCTTCGATGCGCTGGAGACGCTCGTGCTGGACGAGGCGGATCGGATGCTCGACATGGGCTTCATCGATCCGATCCGGCGCATCATCGCCAAGCTGCCGCGCCGGCGGCAGACGCTGATGTTCTCGGCCACCATGCCCCCCGAGATCCTCAAGCTGGCGCATTCGATCCTCGTCGACCCGGTCGAGGTGGCCGTGGCGCGGGTCGCGAAGACCGCGGCGAACATCTCGCAGTGGGTCCTGCACGTGGACAAGAACGACAAGCGCGCGCTGCTGACCGAGATCTTGCGCGATCCGGCCATGACGCGCGTCCTGGTGTTCACGCGAACCAAGCACGGCGCCAACCGCGTGGCCGACCAGCTGAAGAAGCAGGGAGTCCGCGTGGCGGCCATCCACGGCAACAAGTCCCAGGGCGCTCGGCAACAGGCGCTGGGTGACTTCAAGGAGGGGCGGATCCGCGTGCTCGTCGCGACCGACATAGCCGCGCGCGGTGTCGACGTCGACGCCATCACGCACGTCATCAACTTCGATCTGCCGCACGAGCCGGAGAGCTATGTCCACCGCATCGGCCGCACCGCGCGCGCCGGCGCCTCGGGCGTGGCCCTCTCCTTCTGCGATCCGCAGGAACGTGTCCTGCTGCGCGACATCGAGCGTTTGACCCGCGTCGAGGTCCAGGTGGTCCAGAACCATCCATTCGCGCGATCGCGACCCGCCGCGCCCACCCTGGACAACCGCCGCGTCCGGAACTGATCGTTGCCGACTCCAGCCTTCGCTGTTCACGACGACATCCAAGGCCGACCGGGCGGCAAACCGAACGCCCCCAAGATCATGCTGATCCGCCACGCGGAGAAGCCGCCGGGAAACCCGCCGCCCCACGGCGTCGATCGAGGCGGCGGTTCCCGCCGTCTGGCCCGACGCGCGCTTCGATCTCGTCTGGGTCTTCGACCTCAAACCCATGTCGCAGGACTATCGATTCTCACAGCAGCCCCAGTTGCTGCTGGCCGGCGACAAGCCCGTGTGAACGGGCGCGATCGCAGGCTCGCTCATCTGTCGAGATTCTGGGCGGAAGGCGCCCCCGGCGGTGAGCGCTTGCGGTCGGCGTGGACGGCGCCCGCCGCGGTCCCCCTGGGCTGGGCGCCGCAGGATTCCCGGTAACACCGCGCCCGATCGATGAACTCGGCCGCGCTCTTCGGCATGGGGACGCGCGCCCGCGTGATGTCGCAGATGAGGTCGCGACCGCGGCACAGCAAGGCGAGCCCGTCCCTGACGTACGTGGCCTCGCCGATCGGCAGCGACGACGCCGGCGGCGTGGGCCGAAACACCGACAGACGTTCGGATGCGACCACGAACGAGGACCACACGTCGAAGATCTCCGCATCGGTGTGAAGCGTCTCGCATCTGACCTTGGCAGCCTCGCCCAGCTCTTTCAGCAACGGCTCGATGCCGGCGAACAGCGGCACGCTCTCGAAGACCGCGCAAAGCTCGGCGGTGATGCGATCGATGTCGCGCATCGTCTGCGCGATCTTGATGTAGCGGCTGCAATAGAACTCTTCGATCGGGAAGGCGAACGCCTTGAAAGGCTCGCCCCACAGCTCGTCGATCCCCTCTTCGCCGCTGCGGTGAAGGACCATCTTGCCGAGATCGAGCGCTTCTTTCAGGTGTTCGCCGCACTGACGAATCAGCGCGTTGTCGGAGCGGATCTCGACCCCCAGCGCCTGCAGCTCGACAGCTTTGGTGAACACGTCCGCGGCGCGGTTGAAGAGCGCGCCGGCGAGCATCCCCGCCTTCACCCGCTTCTTCTGCGCGTTCTCCTCGCTGTCGAACGCCCGGCGCGCCTCTTCGAGGCGCGTTCCCGGAATGTTGACCCCGTGCTCGACGTGATTGAAGAGACGCCTCGTCAGCGCCTCGATCAGCCGCTTCTTGGCGGTCAGCGTGTCGGCCGGCGCGTCGTAGGCCTTGATCCAGTAGCCGTCGTAGAAGACCCTTCGCTGGCCGGCAATCACCCGCTTCGTGCCGCTGGCGGGTGTCTCCTGCTCGTTCATGGCAAACGCGATCCTACCCCTGCCAGGCCGGAGCGATCCCCACAGGTGACCGGGCACTGTGCGATTTTACGAATCGTCGACTGACGTGAAACGTTCCGTTTACGAACGCGGGTGGATACTGGCGTCGCGCGAGAGGAGGTTCGGGATGGGGCTACTTCGTTTGACCCACGAGAGACCGGAGGTCACCCCCGACGTGAGCGTGCGCGAGACGGCCCGCATCATGGCCGAGTCGCACGTCGGCGCGATCGCCGTCCGCAGGGGCGCCGCGATCGTCGGGGTCTTCAGCGAGCGCGACCTGATGAAGCGCGTCGTCGCCGACGGCCGCGATCCCGTCACGACGCGCGTCGGTGACGTCATGAACAACGACATCGTCAAGGTGTACGACTCCGACTCGGTCGAGAGCGCGGCGTCGGCCATGCGCGCGCGCCACGTCCGTCACGCCGTGATCGTCGATCAGGCGGGTAACTATCTCGCCCTCCTGAGCGAGCGCCACCTGCTCTACGACGTGATGAACGCGCTCGAGGCGAAGGTCGGCGACCTCACGGGCTACATCATGGCCGACGGTCCGGGCGGCTGAGATCATCCACCCGCACCCGCCGCCGCTTCATCTGTCGGGTCCCGAACGAACACGACCTCGGCTACTTGCTCTGGTTGGCCTTGCTGCGCGCGATCGCGCGTTCGTCGTAGAGCTGCTCTCGATAGTCCGACGCTATGTCCCGGGCGCGGCTCTTCTGCGCCTCGGTGAGCACGCCCTCGGCGTCGAGATATGCCTTGGTGTCGTTCTCGTCCAGGCGATCCTCGAGAACGCCCTGGCGATCGGTCTTCTTGGCAGCGCTCGAGCCCGACGGCGCGAACCCGCCGCCGCCCATGCGCCCGCCGCGCATGCCGCCGCCGCGCATGCCGCCGCCCATCCCACCGCCCCGCATCCCCTGGTTCGCGGCCGGGCCGCCGCCTGAACCCGCGGCGGCCGGACGCCCCGACGTCCCTTGCTTGCGCTCCTTCTCCAGCTCTTCGCGGGCGGCGGCGTTCTCCTCCTCTCGCTTCTGATCGATCTTCTCCATCTCGCTGACCTGCTCGTCCGAGAGTCCGAGCTCGGCTCGGCGCAACACGACGGCGGCGATGGAGGATCTCGGCAAAGGCGCCGAGGCGGCCGGCTGCGCCGCAACAGACACCGGAGGAGGCGCCGAGCTGGCGCAAGCCGCCGCCCCCAGAGTGAAGGCGAGGGACCAACAGAGATGAAGCGCGCGCATTTTCCGCTCGTGCAATGGCCTGCCTGCAGACCCCCGAGGTGGATCGGGAGTTAGCGTCGTACCGTCAGGAGGCGACGGCCGACGCCACGAAACGGGCCTCCGCGGGCACCGCCGCCACGACGGCCGGCATGGCCTCGGGCGCGGGAACCGGGTCGGCCCACACGTCGAGGTCGACGAGGTTCGCGCCGCCGTAAAGGGTCGCGAACGCGGCGTCGGCGGCGTCCAGCCCGCTGGAGATGAAGATCCGCCCGATGCGCGGCCCGCGGTCGTGCGGATCGAAGACTTGCCACCCGCCCTCGAGCCAGATCTCGGCGTAAGCGTGAAAGTCCATCGGGTTCCCGTCGTCGGGGACGTCGATGTCGGGAAGGTAGGAGACGGCATAGCGCGCCGGCATGTTGAAGGCCCGCGCCAGCGCGATGACCGCGTGCGCGCGATCGCGGCAGACACCCTTTCGGCGCGTGATGGTGTCCGTCGCCGACCACTGGGCCGAGCTGACGCCGCGGCGGTATTCGACGTTGTCGTGCACCCAGTCGCAGATGGCGCGCGCGCGCGGCCAGCCGCGCGGCACGTGCGAGAAGGTCTCCCACGCGAAGGCGAGCAGCTTGTCCGTCTCGGCATAGCGGCTTGGCAGCGTGAAACGCAGCAGGTGGTTCGGCAGCTCCTCGGGCGGGACCTGCCGCGCGTCGGCGCGCACCGGATCGCCGTCGCTGGGGACGACCGCGGTTCCCTCGTAGCGCACGATGCTGGCGCCCGGCTGCAGGGTGAGGCGCTGGGCCCGGTTGCCGTGACCATCGATGAACTCGACCGGCGCGGTCCCGCCCAGCACGGCGAAGCTGTCACGCTCGATCAGGTGGCGCGGGTGAGCCGGAGGCTGCAGCACGAACACCGCGGGCGTGGCCGTCATCGCCCCGTACCGCAGCTCGCACCCAAACCGAACTTTGCGCATGGGGATCCAGCATAAATTCCCGACGGCCAAGCGCAAGAAAACGACCCAGTCCCGGCGCGCACCAGGGCCCTCAGGGAAGCGTGAACATGTCCGTGATGTCAGTGCCGCTGCCGGCCGCGGCATAAAGTTTGTCGTCAATGCCGGCCTGCCCCTGGCCGTCGCGCGGATGCTTCATCGGGGCCAGAGTCGTCCACTCGTCGGTGTCGGGATTGTAGGCCTCGACCTGGGGGAAGAACGCCGGACCGCCGGGCGCCCCTCCCAATCCACCGGCGACGATGAAGAGACCCTTGATGGACGCGCCCACGCATCCGTTGCGCGTCGTCGGCGCATTCTTCTTCTGCGACCATTGCCGCAGCTGCGGATCGTAGGCGAAGGTCGTGTTCAGCCATCCGGCGACCTCGGTGTGGCGTTCGTAATACGTGCGGCCCGCGGTGACGTAGAGGATGTCGTTGACGACGGCGGACGCCGCGTGGGTTCGGCCGATGGGCAGCGGTGGCTGCGTCACGTCCCACTGGTCCGTCGCAGGATCGTAGACGAAGAGATCACCGCGCGCCGGATCCGAGCCGGTGATCGCTCCGGCCGCCAGGTAGATCTTCCCGCGGATGACACCCACGGCCGCCGATTCGCGCTGCGCGGGGATCTGGGCGATCGGTTTCCACATCCGCTCGGCCGCCGGGGCGAAGGGATTGTAGACGTAGCACGCGGCGGTGCCGCGACCGCCCATGACGTACAGCTTGTCGCCGACGCCGGCAACGTTGGCGTGGCTGAGGGCCACGGGGAACATCACGTGCGTCTGCCAGGTGTTCGTCTTCGGATCGTAGCCCTCGACGTCGCGCCCCAGCGTGGCGCCCGCCCCACCGACGATGATCTGGCCGTTGACGATCAGCTGGCCGCCGACGACGAACAGCCAGCCGTTGACCACCGCGCCGCTGCCGTCGTACCGCGGGCCTCCCGGAATCGGCGCGAGATCGGCCCACGTCCCGCTGCCGGGATTCGGAGAGAGCGCCGGGCCGGCGTCGACCGGGGCGGGGCCGTCGGTGACAGAAACGTCGCCGCCGGACGTATCGGCAGCCGCGGAAGGACCAGCGTCGGGACCACCCGCGGGACCACCCTCCGCGGACGCGTCGGCGCTGCCCGCGACACCGGGGCCGGTGGCGCCGCCGCCGCCGCCGCCGCCGGTCGTGTTGCCTTGGCCGGCGTTGGAGCCGCTCCCGCTGGCGCAGCTTCCCAGCAGGACCGTCAGGACCCAACGCAGGCTACCGTCTCGGCAGCCGCGCCGCCTGACCGCCGCCGCGCTGGGGATCGCACCACTCATCCACCAGATTGGACGTCCGGCGTGTCGGCCAGCAGGCAAGCGTGCTCCGATAGATCTCGAGCTCTCCGCCCCGCCCAGGCTCGCGCGTCAGCCAGGACCGCCGCGGCAGCGGCAGGTGGACGCAGCAGAGGCTGAGCGGCCGCGCGCGCGCGATGGGTTCCAGGTCGTCCAGCACCTTCGCGAGGCGGACGCCGCTGAACGGACAGAAGAGGAAGAACACCGAGCCGATGACCATGAAGGCCGCCAGGGCCGCAGCGTCGCCCTCGAGGCAGCGCACGCGATGAAGGCCGAGGCGGGCCGCGAGCGCGCGGGCGGTACGCGCGAGCTCCGGCTGAATCTCGAGGCCGATGGCTCCCGCGCCCGTGAGCAGATGCACGAGCGCGATCGCCCTCCCCTGCCCGGCGCCGACGTCGACGAACACGTCGGTCGATCGAACCGGCGTCTCGTCGACCACCCGCAACAGCACCTCGACCGAACACGGGAAATAGGGGACGCCACCCGCCGGAAGCGCGGGTCCGTCGAGCGCCAGGCCGTCGACGCCGAGCACCCGATCAACCCAGGCGTCCCGCTGGCCCACGGGGACGTCCAGCAAGGTGGCGCGGAAGGCCGCCGGATCGTGAAGCCCGCGCTCGATCAATCGAAGAGCTTGATCCGCGGACGCCAGGTGACGGGCTTCCATCACAGCATGACGCGCGCGTGATCGTGGCGAGACGCGGGATCGGCCATGTCGGCAGCGTATCGCAACTGCAGCGGCCGTGTCGCCCCGGGCGGCGCTCAAGTGAAGGCCGGTCGAGGCGACCGCCGTCGGTGCTGCTGGTCGGGGGCGGACCGGCCGGGCTCGCGGCGGCGCACGCGCTGCCCAAACGCGGCCATGACGTGCGCGTGCTAGACGGTGATCCTCCACACCTTTCGGCACTTCTTCGCTATCCATCTGCTGGACTCTCGCTACGACATCCGCACCATCCAGCAGTTGCTGGGCCACAAGGATGTCAGGACGACCATGACCTACGCTCATGTCCTCAACCGAGGCGCAGGGGGCGTCCGAAGCCCGCTCGGCTGTAAGAATACTCCCCGACCAAGGGGGTTATCGCGTTATCCGCCGCCGTCGCGTGATCGGCGCTACGGCGCTGCGATGCAACCCGGCGCGATCATGGGGATGCCCAACGCCGAGCGCGGATCGAATAATGGATCTTTTTCGAGGACAATCGGAGTTGGACAGACAAAGCAAAGATTCGTCCATGAAGGCACAGACTGCAATCCTGACGGGCCTTGTAAGCGCCAAACTAGCTGGCATGGACGATCAACTTGCCGCGGTTCGGGACGCGTTGGCTCATCGCGGAATTCGCGTGGTCGGAACATTCGTTCAGAAAAGAGGCGTATCAAGATCGAAATCGCCGGGCGGTGCAAAGCGTCTCGACGCTCCTTTGAACGCGGCGACGGTGATTGGCCCTGGGAAGGTTCAAGAACTCCGCTCCTTGGTGGACCGCCTTCAAGTAAACGCCGTCTACTTTCTGAACCCGCTTTCATCGTCTCAGGTCGAGCGGCTGTCGACCTTGATCGACTGCCCTGTGGTTTCGATATCGACACTGGGCATGCCAGCGGTTCTCTGATGGGCGTCGGGGTGCTGTCCAACAAGGCGTTGCAGCTGTCGGTCGTCGTCGGTCGGCGCTTCGCGCCTCCCTCTAGCGCCCGCAGCTGAACGCCGATATCGTTAGCCCGACAAGAGATGATGAACCCCCTGATCGCGAAGCTGCGTGAACGTGCGGCGGACGCCAGTCTCGCGACGGACGAGGCGGCGGACATTACTTCCGGCGCGACCGTACCCGTTGATGACGTTTCCATCGCGCGGGCAGAGACCTTGCTGGGCCGTCGGCTACCAAGCCTCCTGCGGGATGCCTACAGTAACGTCGGCGACGGAGGCTTCGGTCCCGGCTACGGCCTTCTACGACTCCTTCCGGATCCTCGCTCAGCGGATGTCGAGTCTGTCGTCGGCCTCTACACTGCGCTCTGCTCGATTGATCCCGAGGACGCTGCATGGTCCTGGCCAGTTGACCTGATCCCGTTCTGCGACTGGGGCTGCGCGATTCGAACCTGCGTCGACAGTTCCACACCGGATGGGACCATCATCACATTCGATCCGAATGCACGCGATCTCGGAGACCCCATGTCGACAGCTTTCGCGGCCACCCATCCGAATCTGGAGAGTTGGTTCACCGATTGGCTGGCGGGCGTCAGGATTTGGGATCGGATGTTCGAGCCGGACCAGAGCCGAGCGGCAACTGGACTCAACCCCTTCACGAAGGAACCACATACTATCGTGCCGACAAAACCCCGCGGAGGCGGGCTAACATGACGTTGAAGCAGACGAACACCTCCCTCCCTTCGGTCAGTCGGCTGTTCGCAGCTTAACGTCAGGCCGTTCCGCAGACAAGGCAAGCGGTGCTGGTGATCGGACCTCGCAGTGCCTGAAGCAATCGTGATCGCTGGCGCGAATGGCGCCGGAAAGACCACGTTCGCGCGCGAGTTGCTGCCCGCCTTGTACCCGAGCATTGAGTTTCTGAATGTGGACGAGGTTCAAGCTAGGGGTTCGCCCTTCGCCCATCCTATTGCGGCCGGCCGTGAGGTGCTCCGTCGGCTCGCGGAGGCGGAACGGCGCCGCGAAAGCTTCGCTATCGAGACCACGTTGTCGTCGACGATGTACGCGCGTCGGACGCGGTCCTGGAAAGCTTGGGGCTACCGCGTAGCCCTCCACTTCATCGAGTTGCCTTCCGAGGACTTCGCCGTGCGGCGTGTCGCGATGCGCGTCGCGGCAGGCGGACACTCAGTGCCCGAACCGGACGTAAGGCGCCGGTATCACCGCGGTTTGGAGCTCTTCGAGCAGGTCTACAAGCCACTTGTCGACGAGTGGTATCATTGGTTCAGCGACGACGAAGGACTTCGCCTTGGCCAGCACACGGAGAGATGACCGGGTAACTCCCAAGCTCGAGGTACTACTCGAGGCAGCTCGGCGTGCAACTTGGGACGCCCTTCATGGCCCGCGCCATCTGAGAACTGGACGGTTTCGTTCCGCACCAAGCGAGCATCCTCGCGACGATGCCGCGGGCGCTGCCCAACAGGGCGTTGCGGCGGACAGCGCTCCGCGCCGCCGCTGAACACCACAATCGGCGATATGGAACGCCCCGCTCGAAAGGAATCGGGATCGTCCGCCTGATTTTTTCAGACAAGCTGTCGCTGACCACGCGGGCGCTGTCGGCGATCGCCGGCGTCGATTACGACGACGCCGCCGGCGCCCCGGCGCTGCGGCGGATCCCTTCCTGCACGCCCACCCGCGGCTTCCACCCGAGAAGCTTCTCCGCGCGCTGGCTCTGGAACGTGCGCAACGCTAGCGCGGAGCGCAGGCGGTACGGCGCCACCGGCGACTTCTTGCCAAGCAGCCCCAGCGCCAGCTCGGACGCGCGGCCGATCGCGAACACGGCCGGGCGCGGGACGCGCAGCACGCGCGCCGACGAGCCGGCCACCTCGGCCAGCACCCGGTTCTGGGTCCAGGGGTCCGGGTCGACGATCTGGATGACCTCGCCCGAGTGGAGCGTGCTCTTCGACGCCAGCACCAGCGCGTCGACGACGTCGTCGATGAACACCAGCGGCAGCAGCATCTCACCGTCGCCCAGCACGACGTAACGGCCGCCCGCGCGCCGGGCGATGGCGCCGGTCATCAGCGGGATGCGGCCGCCGAAGATCTGGCCGGGGCGGATGATCACCGCCGGCAGCCCGGCGGCCGCCTCAGCGGCGACCAGCTTCTCGGCCTCTAGCTTCGCCCGCGTGTACGCGCCGCGCTCCTCGGCGCGCGGCTCGAACGGTGTGTCCTCGTCGACGGGGGCCAGGGCGTCGCCGCCCGCCCAGTCGATGACGGACAGCGAGCTCACGTGCACCAGCTTCTCGACCCCGTGCTTGCGGCAGGCGGCCAGCACGTTGCGCGTCCCCTCGACGGTGCCGCCCTGGTGCTCGGGCCAGCCGCCTTTCATCGCCGCGCCGACGTGGAACACGCAGCGCACGCCCTGCACGGCCCGGTCGACCGCCGCCGGGTCGGCCAGATCGCCGCGCACGTACTCCACGCCCTCTTGCGGGCGCTCCGGCAAGCGCCGCACCATCACGCGCACCGGCTGGTGCTCCGCGCGCAGCCGCTGCAGCAGCGCCGACCCCAGACCGCCCGACGCGCCCGTCACCAGGTACGGGATGCGCGCCGACAGCGGGAACTTGCGCGCGCGCTCCTCGGCGTCGCGGTCGGCCGCGCGCGCCACCTCCTCGGTGAAGCGCACGACGCGGATGGCGTCCTCGGCCGTCACCGGCGGGCGCGTCCCGTCGGCCAGCGCCTGGTAGAAGGCGGTCACCAGCTCTTGCACGCCGTGGTACTGACGCAGCTGCTTGCGCGCGAAGGCCACCACGTTGCGCGGAACGTCGATGAGCGGCTGGATCGAATCGGTCAGCGCGTTCACGATGCGCTCGGCGGGCTTGGGCAGCGGCATCGAGCTGCGCCGGGCCTGGAACATCAGGAACAGATCCAGGCGCATCACGCCCTTGGTCCCCTGCAGGATGATCTGGTGCTGCAGTGGCCGCACACCGAACGCGAGCTGGATCTGTCCCATCCCGCGCTGGCACTTCACCAGGGCCCGCCAGTCGTTGAACACCAGGTTGCTGTCGCCCGCGCCCGCCTGCCACTCGGCGTCCACCTTCTCGATCGGTCCCAGGAACGCCTCCAGCACGTAGAGGCCATGAATGCCGAGGTCGCGGAACGGGTAACCGGCGGTCCGGTACTGCGGCGGCAGCGGACCGCCCGGGTACGGCGGGTAGATCGAGCTGCGCAGGATGTCGACGCTGATGACGTCGCCCAGCGCGCCGCCGCGCACGGCCTCCAGCGCCGCACGCACCTGCGGGTCGAAGAGCAACGAGTGCGAGACGCCGACCTCGAGGCGCAGGTTCTTCGCCAGCTCGGCCAGTCGCACGCAATCCTCGGCGTCGGTGGCCAGCGGCTTTTCCACCAGCACGTGGCAGCCGGCGCGCAAGGCCTCGGCCGCCACCGCGGCGTGCGTGTGCGGCGGCGTCAGCACGTGGATGACGTCCGCCCCGGCCGCGCGCAGCGCCGCCAGCGACGCCATCACCGGGATGCCGTACTTGCTGCCCAGCGCCTCGGCCCGCGCCCGGTCCAGGTCATGGACGCCCACGATCTCGACGAAGGGCAACCGCTGCAGCGGCTGCACGTGGAACTCACTGATATGCCCGGCGCCGACCAGCCCGGCGCGAAACTTTTTCTCGCTCATGTTCGTTTTCAACCCCTCGCCGCCAGACGCTCCTCGACGATGGCGATCACTTTACGCAGGTTCGCGTCCCACGTCATCGTCGACGCGAGCTCGGTCTGCCGGCGCGCCTGCTCGGGCGACAGACCCTCGGCCACGGCCCGATCCAGCTTGGCCAGGAACTCCTCGCGCGTCCGGGCGATCGCCACCCAGTCGGCGAACTTGTCGATCTCGGGCGCGCTGACCGAGACGATCGGCTTGCCCATGGCCAGGTACTCGCGCAGCTTCAGCGGGTTCGAGTTCATCACCTGCTGGGTCAGGTGGTAGGGAATGATCGCGGCGGTGAACGCCTTGCCATACGCCGGCAGCGATTCGTAAGGGCGCCGCCCCAGGAAGTGCAGGTTCGGCAGGCGCGGCACCTCGCTGTCCGGCACCGCGACGCGCCCGATCATCAGGAACGTCCAGTCGGGCCGCGCCTCCGCCAGGTACGCCACCAGCGGCAGATCGATCCAGCGCTCGATGAGGCCGAAGAATCCGATGATGGGGCGTCTGAATCCGGCGACGTCGTCGGGCAGCGGCAGCGACGGGTCCTGCGCCTTGACGAAGTGATCGTAATCGACGCCGTGCGGGCTCACGTGCGTGTCGGGGTTCAGGGCCCGCTTCGGCTCCAGCAAGCGTCCGGAGGCGACGAACACCACGTTCGCCTTGCGCGTCAGCTCGTCGTCCATGGCCTTCACCGCTTCCACGTCGACGTCCGGCAGCGCCGCATAGTCGTCGATGCAGTAATAGACCGACAGCCTCTCGTCCAGCGCGCCCGCCACCGACGCCAGGTGCGGCACCACGAACCAGGTCAGCGGCCGCTTGATCCCTTGCAGGCGCATCAGCAACTTCAGCGTGGCCAGGATCAGCCGCCGGTTCGCGGCGCGCACCAGCCCGGAGCCATGGAACGGGATCTGGAGCAGCGTCTGCACGGAAAGCCCCTCGGGCATGGGGCGTGGGCCGCGCAGCGCCAGCGCCACCTTGCTGACCAGCTTCTTGAGGTCGCGCCCCGTCCCCTTGGGCGCTCGCAGCCCGGGACTGTCGATGTAGATGACGTTGTATCGCTTGGCCAGCCAGCGCGCGACGTGGTGACTGGAGGTCCGGTTCTCGGCCGCCCAGTCGTTGCCGAAGTACAGGATGGTGGGTCGATCGGAGGCGGAGGTCGCCACGTCAGGCCTTGGGCGCCTCGGCCGGCGCAGGCGCTGCCGCCGCCGCCGCCTGTCGCGCGGCCAGGTACTCGTTGATCACGAAACGCGACTTGCCGGCGGCGGTCTTTGGCAAAGTGGCGGCGTACTCGATGGCGATGTCAGCCGCGTCGCCCAGGTGCTTGCCGAAGATCTCGCGCAGCTTGGGCTCTTCCTGCTTCGGATCATAGGCCGGCGCGCGCACGATCTTGATGACGGCCTGCCCGGGGCGGCTCTGGACGATCTGGTACTCGACGACGCCCGCCACCAGCCGAAAGGCGTGGGCGCCGATGGCGCCCGAGATCGCGTCGCCGGCGTGGGTGATGAGCACGTCGTTCACGCGCCCGTCGAGGCGCGTGATCCGCCCCAGCGACCGCCCGCACGCGCAGCCGGGCGCCTCGATCTTCCCCGCGTCGCCGTTGCGATAGCGAATCAGCGGCATGGCGTTGTTGTCGAGATCGGTGATGAGGAACGGCCCCTCGCCGGTCTGGCTGGTGCGCCCGCCCTCGCCCTCCACCTCGATGATCGCGTGCTCGTCGCAGGTGTGATAGACGCCGAGCGCGTCGGGGCAGGTGTAGCCGAGCGACTGGATCTCACCGCAGCCGTAGTAAGGCATGACCTTCGCGCCGAACACGCGGGTCATGTGCTCGCCCCACTGCACGGGCAGCAGCTCCGCCGTCGGGAAGACCGCGTCCAGGCGCAGCTCCAGCCCGGCGCTCTCGGCCAGCGACGCCAGCTGGTGGCAGGCCGAGCAGTACCCGACCAGGAAGCGCGCGCCCGCCTCGCGGATGGCGGCCACGTACGCCGCCACGTTCGCGGCGCCGAGCTCGAACGCCGCCAGGAACACCTTGCCCGCGAACCAGTTCTTGATCCGGTGAAAGCGGCGCGCGCGCGCGTGCCCCAGCGACCCGCCGAACAGCTGCGCCCACGGCATCCCCAGCTTCAGGCCGCCCCACCCGAACCCGCGCCAGTAGCAGGCGCGCATCCACGTCGTGCCCGGGTAATCGCGCACCACCCGCATGGGCGCGCCGGTGGTGCCGCCGGTGACGCCGACCTCGACCTTGTCGGCCAGCGTGTCGCGCGCGCGCAACGCCTCCGCGTGCTCGCGGATCACGGCCTTGGTCATCACCGGCAGCTTGCTGATGTCCGCCACGCCCTGGACGTCGGCGGGCCGCACGGCGCTCTCGTCCATCATGCGGCGGTAGGCAGGGCTCTGCTCGTACATCCGGGCCACCAGCGCGCGCAGCTTGCGGTCGCGCATCTCGTCGATGCGCGCGCGCGGCCAGTACTGCGACTCTTCCAGCAGCGCCAATCCTTCGGCGAGATCGAACCTGGCGACGCGCGATCGCGCCTGCCAGTGCAGGCGATAAAGCTTCCCGCGCACATCTTGGATAATCTGCTGCGACACCGACACCGACAAAGAGCCTCCCGGGCGGGCGGATGATACCTTGCCGATGATGAGGTCCGCTACGACGAGCGCAAGATGCCCCGCGCGCGCATCACCGCTTCGATCTCCGGCTGTCGCTTGGCCAGCTCGTCGTTGTCCTTGACGGGCAAGAATCGCGACGCCGCGCCTTCTCGCGGCACCTCGAGATAGGCGGTCGGAAGGTAGCTGGTGACCTCGTTGATGAGACGTTCGAATTGCACGACGGCGTGCGCGCCCAGCTTCTTTCGCACCGTGAAGAAGCTCCACGGCATGTCCAGGGCCAGCAACGCCCGGGCATCGAAGTGGAAGACGTTGGTGTTGAACACCGGCACGATCTTCGGATCGAACGTGGGAGGAATCCGAAACTCCTCCAGCACGCACAGGGTCGAATCGACGTAGGCGGGGATGCCGCCCCTATCCGACGGCAGCTTGGCGACCAGCTCGCAGGTGACCGGCTTGCCGTGGCCCAGGTGAAAACCGATCAGCGCCGGATCCAGCAAGCCCCCCATGTTGTCGATGTTGCTGACCATGACGACCTGACCGCCCCGATCGACGAACGCCTGCAGAAGACCGCTCTCGCGCAGCGCATCGGGCAGATCACCGTGACCGGGCGCGTACTCGCTCGGCTGACCCGCCTCGTCGAAGAAGATGTTTCCGTCGGGCGTCAGCCGCAGGGACAGGTGCTGCTGGAAGGTGGCCAGCGCCCGCCCGTCCAGCGCCGGTCCCAGCGCCGCGCGGATGCCGGCGTCGGTGGCGTCGCTGGTCATCAGCCACAGCGGCGGCGTCCGACCGTACTGTTGGCCGATGGCGCCGACCTCGGCCAGGCGCAGGTCGAGAAAGGAATGGCCCGGCACGGCGTCGACGAGAGCCTTGATCACCCCTCCCATGCGCGTCGCCATGCCGCCGGCCAGGACCAGCAACGCGACCCGCCCCTCGCGCAACACCCGGGCGCCGGCGTCGCGCAGCCGCGCATACTCCGCCGAGTCAGGTTCCGGCAGCCGAGAGACGTCGCTGGCCCGTGGCGGCGCCAGCCGGCCTTTCACGAAATTCGCTTCCGGTGTCTCGCCGCGAAATCGCTCCGCCAGGCGCAGGAAGCGCTGGGCATCGAACCCGTGGCTCGCCAGCTTGGCGCGCAGCTCGGGCGACAGTCCGGCAAGTTGCTCACCGAGCCCCGGATCGCTGGCCGTCACCATGGATTTCAATCTATATCACCGCCGCCGCGCGGACAGTCAACCGCCGCCCGCGATTTGCCATCGCCGATCGGAGCGCCGGTGTTATCGTCGTCGCGGTGAGCGGAACGGCACACATGAAAGGGATTGTCCTGGCGGGTGGCGCTGGCACGCGCCTCGATCCGCTGACCCGTGTGATCTCCAAGCAGCTGCTTCCGGTCTACGACAAGCCGATGATCTACTACCCGCTGTCGGTGCTGCTGCTGGCAGGGATCCGGGAGATCCTGATCATCTCAACGCCGGTGGATCTACCTCTCTTCAGGCGCCTGCTGGGCAGCGGTCAGGAGCTCGGCGTGCGGTTCAGCTATGCCGAGCAACCGGCGCCCAACGGCCTGGCCGAGGCCTTCATCATCGGGCGCGACTTCGTCGGCACGGATCCGGTCTGCTTGATCCTGGGCGACAACATCTTCTACGGCGCCGGGCTGGGCCGTCGGCTGCGCGACGTGCGCGCCCAGCTGGACGGAGCGATCCTGTTCGGCTACCGCGTCGACGATCCCGAACGATACGGCGTCGCCGAGCTGGGCCCGAAGGGCGAGCTGCGCGGCATCGAGGAGAAGCCCCGCCGCCCCAAGAGCAAGCTGGCCATCACCGGCCTTTACTTCTTCGACAATCAGGTGCTGGACATCGCCGCCAAGCTGTCACCGTCGGCGCGCGGCGAGCTGGAGATCACCGACGTCAACAACGCGTACATCGCCGCCGGGCGCGCGCGCCTGGAAATTCTGGAGCGGGGCCAGGCGTGGCTGGACACCGGAACGCACGCCAGCTTGCTCGACGCCTCGCACTTCGTGGCCACGCTATCGCGGCGCCAGGGCACGTCCATCGCCTGCCTGGAGGAGATCGCGTACCGGATGGGTTACATCGACGGCGCCCAGCTGCGGTCGTTGATCGAGAAGTGCGGCAAGAGCGAGTACGGCCAGTACTTGCGCCGCGCCCTGGAAGAGAACGAGAAATCGGGATAACGGGACCAAGATCAGAATGGAAGTCATCGATCTCAAGCTCGCGGGGCTGAAGCTGGTGCGACCCCAGCTGTTCGGCGACGCGCGCGGCGTCTTCCTCGAGACGTACAACGTTGCGCGCTACGCCGCCGCCGGCATCGACGTGCCCTTCGTCCAGGACAACCACTCGCGCTCCGTCAAGGACACGCTGCGCGGACTGCACTATCAGTCACAGCCGGGACAGGCCAAGCTGGTTCGCGTCTCGTCGGGACGCATCTGGGACGTGGCCGTCGACATCCGGCCGGACTCGGCCACGTTCGGCCACTGGTACGGCGGGCAACTGGACAGCGAGCGGCGGGAGCAGCTTTACATCCCGGTCGGGTTCGCGCACGGATTCTGCGTCCTCAGCGACGTGGCCGACGTCGAGTACAAGGTCAGCACGCCCTATGACCCACGGACGGAGTGCTCGTTGAGCTACGCCGATCCCGAGCTGGCCGTCTCCTGGCCGATCAGCCAGCCGATCCTCTCGGCCCGCGACAAGAGCGCGGAGTCTTTCGCCGCCTTCCGGGCCCGCGTCAAACGCTGATCGAAGGCCGAAGGCCCGGCTGAACGCCTGCTAGAATGCCGGGCGTGCCGGGGACACGCCGCGAAGGAGCATCGCCTCCGCCTGCGCGCAGCGCGGCGTTGCGTGCGTCTCTGCGGCGGCTGCTCGCCCGCCTTGGACCGCGCCGGCTCTGGCGTCGCCTCGATCGCAAGAACAAGCGGCGACTGTGCGTGGTGGCGGGGGTGGTCGTGCTGTCGGCGCCGCTGCTCAGCATCAACGTGCTGGTGTCGGTGCTCGGACACTCGCTGGTCTTTCCGCTGTCGCCCTTCTTCCTGCGCGAGAAGATGGCGGCCCTGCGCACCTACGCCGCGCACCGCGCGACCTGCTGGATCTCGGGACATCCCGACATCGGTCCGCTCATCGCCAGCGCCGAGCTCCGCTATCGCCTGCCGCGCGGGCTTCTGGCCGCCATCGTCGACGTCGAATCGAAAGGCCGCCCGCACCGGATCTCCGCCGCGGGCGCCATGGGCCCCACCCAGCTGATGCCCGACACCGCGCGCCTGCTGCAGGTGTCCGATCCCTTCGATTCGGCCGCCGCCGTCGACGGCGCGGCCCGCTTGATGCGCCGGCACCTCGATCACTTCCACGCCCTTCGCCTGGCCATCGCCGCGTACCACGCCGGTCCCGCGGCGGTGACCAACGGCGTCCCCCAGAACGGGATGACGCCCGGCTACGTGGCGCGCGTGATGACCGCGTACCTGGCCCTGCGGCCGCGGCGCCCGTCGCACGTCCCCCGGACCGGCACCGGCTGAATCAGTTCGCGAAGCTGCAGCCCTTGAACATCCAGCGCATCGCCGTCGGAAAGTCGGGCCGCGAGTTGGTGCCGCCGTCGTGGCCGCCGGGCGCGATGATGAAGCGATAGTCGTTCCCCTTGGCCGCCAGCGCGTCGGCCACGCCCTGGTTGATCTTCGTCCAGTCACCGCGCTGATCCACCAGGTCGCGCCCGACGGGCGCCGTCACCAGGCTGACGCGAATATCGCGCTTGGGCGAGGTCATGATCAGCTTGGCCCAGTCGACGTTGCCGTACATCGCCACGTTGGCGGCGCCATAGCTGCAGTTGTGCCCGAAGAACTTGTGGTAGCGGTCGGTGTGCCACAGCACGGACCAGCCGACCTCGCCGCTGGCGCTGTGGCCGCCGGTGACCCAGGCGTTGGGATCCTTCGAGACCGGATAGTTCGGCTCGATCACCGCGGGAATGATCTCCGTGAACAGGAACATGCCGTACTTCTCGGTGGGAGGATCGTAATAGATGGTGTGCCGCTCCGGTTCGGGCAGCGGTGGGTCGATGAACAGCACCACGGCGGGCGGCACCACGCCCTCGTCGGTGAGGTTGTCCAGCAGCGTGGGTACCTTGAAGTTGTTGATGTACTCGCTGCCGTCGCCGAAAGTCATGAACACGGCCGGCTTGTCCTTGGAGTAATTGGCCGACGTGTAGATACGGTACGGGAATTTCGGCCCCGGATAGATCGTGCTGGTGAACATCGCCGTCGCGGTCAGCGTCCCCTGCTTGACCCCCGCTCGAAGCGTGTAGTCCGTCGGCGCCGGGATCCCCTGGGCGGTCATATCGTGAAATCCGTTTCCGTCGGTGCCCGGGTTGCACACCAGCTTGCCGGGACCGTTGTACCCGCCGTCGACACCAGGCTGGGTCGCGTCGACGGTGGACGGCGGAGTGTCGAGCGCTCCGCTGTCGAGGACCGTCTGGCCGCCCGAGCCGGATGTTTGGCCGCCCGCGCCGCCGCTGCCGCCCGTTTGACCGGCGGCGCCTCCGGTGCCCGCGCCGCCGCCGCCGCTGCCGGTCATCTGTCCGCCGCTGCCGGTCGACGCTCCGCCCGGCGAACCGGACTCTTTGCCGCACGCCGCCGCCAGAGAGGCGAGGGCCAGCACAAACAAGCTGTAGTTCAGAGAAAATCGAGAGCGGAAGAGCGTCATTGTCCCGGCTCCTTGCCAGCGCCGTGTCCGCCGCGACCCCTGCCCCGCCCCTGACGGCGACGAACGAAAACCATAACCCGCCGGCTGGCAGGTGACAACGACGAAGGAATTGCCCTGGGGCCGGCGCGTCGATCGGAAGAATTCTTGATGTCTGGTCCCCAAATGCTCCCGGTGGCAAGATGACGCGCGAAAGCGGCCACCGCGCGCAAGCGGGCCGCGCGGTGAAACCATGAAGCTCTTTGCCGGCATCGTCATCGTGTTCGTTGGTTGTGGGCTGTTCGCCGCTTGCAGCTCGGGAACGGGCGGCGGCAGCGCCAGCAACGGCAGCGGCGGCGCCGGGGGCGGCACCGTCACCGGCACCGGTGGCGGCGGCGGATCATCTGCCGTCGACGCGGCGGGTGTCGGCAGCGGCGGGGCCGTCGCGGGCGGCACCGGGGGTGGCGCCGCTGGTGGCAGCGGCGGCGGCGCCGGCGCGGGAAGCTCATCCGATGGTTCGCCTGCCGACGCCGCGCCGGCCGGGTGCCCCGCGGGCACCGTCGTCTGCGAGGACTTCGAGAGCTACACCGACGGCGCCACCGATCTCAGCCCGAACTGGCAGGCCTACAACTATTCTGGAATGGTCAAGGTCGACTCGACGAAACCGCACGCCGGCATGCGCGCGATGCACGTGACCGTGCAGGCGGGCGGCCACCACTACGCGGACATCATCAAGCAGACCCAGGACGGCACGGCCGTTCTGCCGCTGGTGCACTATGGGCGGGTGATGGTCTGGGTCACGACGGTGCCGGGCGCGTCGCACTGGAGCATCAACCACTCCGCCGGCCCGCCTGCCGGCATGCCGACCGCTGCGGCCAAGTACAGCGAGGGCGGCGAGAGAGGAAAGCTGATGGCCGGGTACAGCGTCCGCCAGCGCCCGGTGGACAAGATGGGCATGTTCCTGCTGCGCGGAGGCGGCATGGAAGCCACCGACGGGAACCCGAGCGCCGACTGCTCGAAGGTGGCGCAGACCGAGGTCATGCCGCCCAAGGCCTGGGTTTGCTGGCAGTGGAAGTTCGACGCCACCAAGAACGAAACCCACCTCTGGGTCAACGGGACGGAGCAGACCGAGGTGGCCGTCGTCGGGAAAGGCACCGCGTGCTCGGCCGGCGGCGCCGCAACAGTCTGGCAGGGGCCGACGGCGTTCACGAAGCTGATCGTGGGCTGGGAGCAATATCAGGACGACGCGGGCATGCAGGAGGCGTGGCTGGACGATCTGGCGATCGGCCCGGATCCGATTCCCTGCCCGTGAGCGCGGCGTTCCCGAACACGCGCGCGACCTGACTACGCGAACAGCTGCGGTATCGCGCCCGATACCTCGCCCAGCTTCTCGGGCAGTCCCAACGCCTTCATCGCCGAGATCACGACGTTGGCCGGGTGCTTGCCGGTAGCGGCGACGTGCTGGCCGGGCTTGAGGCCGCCGGCGCGGCCGGCGATCAGGCAGGCCATGTTCTCCGTGGAGTGGGTGCTGTTGATCTTGCCGGTGGCGGTGTCCAGGCCGTGGCCGCCCTCGTGCAGGAAGACGGCGGCGACGTTGTCGATCAGCGACCCGGCGCCTTCCTTCGTGTCGCGCAGCTTGCCGATGAGATACGCGAAGTGCTTCATGTGCCAGGCGATCATCTTGCTGACGGCCAGCGTGCCGCGGATGACGGGATCGCCGTTGTGGCCCAGCTCGTGGAGATCGCAGTGGGCGCCGCACAGGGCGAAGACGTTCATGTGCGACTGGAACATCGTCAGCTGCAGCGAGGCGACGCGGGTCATGTCGCACGCGAAGGCCATGTGGATGAGGTCGCAGAAGATCCGCGCGCGCTGATCCTCGTTGCTGTAGCCCAGGTTGGTGCCGTAGGTGCTGGTGCCGCCGGCGTCGACACCCTGCGCGCCGCCCGGCGGTGGGTCGGCGCCCGGGTCGGCGGGCATCATGCACGCCCCTGTCGCGACGGGTGGCAGCGCGGAGATCTGCCGCTCGAGGTCGCGGATCTCGTCGCCGTGTCGCTGCAGGCGCTGCTGGTCGGTGGTGCCGAGGCGCGGGTCGGCGGCCAGCCGCTGCAGCTTGCCGTTCACGAGATCCAGCACGCTTTTGCGCGAGCGCAGCAGAAAGTCCTGGCGCTGCTGCTCGGCCGTCGTCGAGGGCGGCGTGAAGTTCGAGAAGAGCGCGTCGTAGGCCTCGCGCGGGCTGAAGACCGGCACGATCGGGATCGGCGCGCCGCCGTTCGGATCGCTCTTGTACGAGATCATGTCGCGCCCGTAAGGGGCGGACACGCCCAGGTACCAGTCGACCTGCACCCGGTAAACCAGCGACTTGAAGCGCGTGTTGGCGGCGAGGGCGGCGGCGACGATCTGATCCGACGTCGGCCCCGCTGCCGCCGTGTTGTCGGGCGAGCGCACGCCGGCCAGCAGCGGCGACAGCGACGAGACGTGGAAATCGTCGCGCCGCCCGGCGGCCGGCACCGCGCCGCCGTTCGCCGTCGGGATCGAGAGGCCGGAGACGACGCTCACCTCCGATTGCACGCCCGCTAGCGGCGCCAGCGCCGACTTGAGATCGTAGTTGGGGCCGATGGTCGTCGGCACGTAATCGTTGTGTAGCGGATCGCCGTCGCCGCCCAGCGACTGCCCGCCGAAGCAGACGAGGTAGCGCTTCGGGATCGGCATCCCTTGCGCGGTGGCCTCGCCGTGCCGGTCGAACATGACGTCGAGGGCGGGCAGCGCGATGGCCGCGCCGCCGGTGCCGCGGAGGAACGCCCGTCTGGAGACGCGCATCGCCATGTCGACTCCTATTGCTCCAGCCGCCGGTGAACGAAGGCGGGATCGGCCACCAGGTCGATCATCAGCTGATCGAACGCGCGCCCGTTCTGCTTGAAACCAGTCGTCAGCGCGGCGATGCCCGCGCCGTCGTCGGGCGTCTCGCGCCGGCCGTGCGCCAGGCGGAACAGCTGCGTGACCACGCAACCCTCGAGGCCGCCGCTCGAAACCAGCAGATCGCCGAGGCCGGCCGGTCCGTTGAACCTGCCGTCGCCGGTCGGCCCCGCCGTGCTGCCGACGATCTGGCCGTCGCCCTTGATGGCGCACTCGGGGGCGTCCTTGTCGGTCGCGCGATAGACGCCCAGGCGATCGAAGTTCTCCAGGCCGAATCCGATGCCGTCGGTGAGGTTGTGGCAGCCGGCGCACGCGCCGGCGCGATGGGCGGCATAGCGGTCGTACTTGCAGCGGCTGGCCGTCGAGACGGGCGGCTGATCGACCATGACGTTGGGCGGTGGCGGCGGCACCACCTGGCAGAGCAGCCGGTTGCGCACGAACACGCCGCGCAGCGTGGGGCTGGTGTCGTCGAACTTCGCGCCGGTCGCCAGCACGGCGCCGTGCGAGAGGATCCCGCGGCGGATCGCCGGCCCGCTGGTGGAGTACGGCGTCCAGACGCCCGCGGTCGATCCCGGCGCCGGCAAGCCGTAATGCGCGGCGAGCGCGTCGGTGAGCAGCGTCTCGGGCCAGCTGAAGATCGACGCGTAGTCGGCCTTCTTCTCGAACACGACGCGCGTCACCAGCGCGTCCGTCTCGGCGCGCAGCATGTCGCCCACCGCGGCCTCGACGGGGAGCTGCTCGTAGCCGAGCCAGAAGGCGTGGAAGGTGCGCACGCGCTCCGCGCCGCGCGCGTCGGCCAGCAGCGTTCCCGCGGCGGCGCGCCGGCCCTCCGGCGTCGACAAGGCACCCGCCGCCGCCATGTCGAGCAGGGCGTCGCTGGGCGTGGTCCCCCACAGGAAGTACGACAGGCGCGCGCCGATCTCGTAATCGTCGAGCTTGAAGAGCCCGGGCTGGCCGGAGACCGGCGTGCCGATCTCGACCCGGTAGAGAAAGCTCGGATCCTGCAGCATCGCCCGCACGACCAGGTCAACGCCGGCGTAAAAATCATTCGCCTCGACGGCGAACGACTGCAGGCCGACGTAGGCCGTGATCTCGGCGGGCTCCAGCGGACGCCGGAAAGCACGCCGGCCGAACGCGCGCACGAAGGAGTCCATGCACGCCTTGTCGCCGGCCGCCGCCGGCTTGCAGCCGACCAGCGCGTCGCGCCGGGCCGGGTCGGCGAGCGCGCGCGCCGAGATATCAGTGGCCAGCGTCTCGACGGTGTCGATGAGCGCGCCGGACACCAGCTGCGTCGTGTAGTCGTTGTCGAACGGATCGTGAACGTCCTCGGGCAGCCTGGCGAAGCCCGGGCGCGTGGTGTCGCCGAGGAGATCGCGCACGGTCGCGTCGTATTCCAGCCGCGACAGGCGGTGCAGCCCCGTCGGGCCCGTGAAGCTGCCGGTGGTCCCTGTCATTCCCCCGGTGCCGGCGACGCCGCCGCCGGCGCCGGTTGACCGGCCGCCGCTGATCGTGCCGGTGCACGCGCCCGCCAGCGCCGTCACCAGCGCGAGCGCGAGCACGCAGGCCGTCGCTGGTCGCCAATTGGTTCGGTCCTGCATCCGACCTCCGGTCAGGGTCCTCGACCGCTCACGCTCGTCGGGGGATGAGCGGCGCCGAGCAGCCAACACGCTCGTCAAGAATTCCACGGTAAATGGGGCCATTTCGGGCCGCAAACCTTTCCGCCAAACCTACACGCGGATTGTGACGCAGGAGACCGCGAACCCGCGTAATTACGACCAGATCTTCGTCACGGGAACCCTCCGGATCCGTTGCGCGCCACGAGAGACGGCGCCCCGCGCGGCAGAGACGGGATCTTCGTGCGCCGCGAATCGACGCGCGCAATCTGGTCGCCGGCCACGCCGGTGACGGCTGACCGGAGTACAGAGCGATCCTGACGACGTCGATCGCGGTGAGGATCGAGCGCGGAGCGGGCGCGGATCTCGGCGTTCGCCTCGTCATACGTGCGAACCACTGATTTGGATCTGTCGCGCGTTCACGCGATCCGCGCGTTGCCTCCGGACGTATCAGCTGCGGAGGCGTGAGTTGGTGAAGAGAGGTTCAGTCACAGCGCCGGTCGACCGCGAGCGAGGACGCTGGGCCGTGCGCTGGTCGGTGGTCGCCGTGGTGGCCGTCGTCATCGCGGCGGGCGCCTGGACGGACAGACGGAGCTGGGCGGGGCGCGGACCGCGGCGGCCGTCGGCGGACGCTGAGGTGCTGGCGCGCGTGCCGGCGCGCGCGCTGGATCCGGGCGCGACGGACCGCGCGCGCCTGCGCCGGCGGCTGCGCGGCGACGCGCGCGACATCGAGGCGGCCACCGAGCTTGCGCGAATGGAGATCGAAGCCGCGCGCCGCAGCGGCGATCCGCGGTTTCTCGATCACGCCGAAGCCGCGCTGGCCACCTGGTGGGACGCCGAGCGGCCGCCGCGGACGGTGTTGCTCCTGCGCGCCACCATCCGGCAGGCGCGCCACGAGTTCGACGCGGCCCTCGCCGATCTGGACGGGCTGCTCGACGGCGCGTCCGGCGGGCCGGATCCGCTGGCCGAGCAGACGTGGCTGACCCGGGCCGTGGTGCTGGGCGTGCTCGGTCGATATCCGGAAGCGCTGTCGAGCTGCGATCGCCTGGGCGACCGGGCGTCCGACTTCGTGGTGGCGGCGTGCCGGGCGCCGCTCCTGGGCGTCACCGGACACGCCCGCGACGGAGCCAGCGCGCTGGCCGGCGCGCTGGCGGCGGCCGCCTCGCCCGAGGAACAGGCCTGGGGTCTGTCGCTGCTGGGCGAGCTCATGCGCTGGATGGGCGACGATGACCAGGCCGAGCGGCTGCTGCGCGCGTCGCTGGCGCGCCGGCCCGACGACGTCTACACGCGCGGCGTCCTGGCGGAGTTGCTGCGCGACACCGGCCGCGGCCCGGAGGCGCGCGCGCTCGCCGGCCCCGTCGACCAGCCGGCGCGGCTGGAGCTGGCGCGCGAGCACTGGCGGGTGCAGCGCGAGCCGGCCGACGCGCGCGTGCTGCTGGAAGCGGCGGCGGTGGCCGGCGATCGAACGGCCGCGGCGCCGGTGCTGGCCTGGCTGGCGGAGACCGGCTTCGAATGGCCGCGCCTGCGGCGTCTGGCCGCGCGGCTGGGCGGCACGCCATGAAGCCGCGTCGTCGCGCCGCCGGCTTCGCGTTGCTGATCGCCCTCGGCGCCGGCCGGGCCGCCTTCGCCCACAAGCCGAGCGAGAGCCACCTGGCGCTGCCGCTGCGGGCGGGCGGCGGCGACGGGCGCTGGGACATCGCCATCCGCGACCTCGACGACGCGCTGGCGCTGGACGCCGACGGCGACGGGAACGTGACCTGGGCAGAGGTGCGCGCGCGCGAGGCGGCGATCGCCGCCACCGCCGCTTCGGCGCTGAAGCTGACGTCCGATCGCGGGCCTTGCCGCCTCGCCGTCGCGCGGCTCGAGATCGCCGCCCACTCCGACGGGAATTACGCGTCGCTGCCGCTGGCGATCGACTGCCCGGCGGCAGCGCGCGCGGTGGTCGTCGACGACCGCCTGCTCTTCGACGTCGATCCGCGCCACCGCGTGCTGGTCAGCGCGCGCGACCAGACGTTCGTCCTCTCCCGCGCCGATCACGCGCGCGAGATCCAGCTCGGCCCCGCCGTCGCCTCGTCGATCCCCGGCTTCATCGCCGAGGGCGCGCTTCACATCTGGGCCGGACTGGATCACGTGCTGTTCCTGCTGGCGCTCCTGCTTCCGGCGGTCCTGCGGCGCGAGGACGGCCACTGGGCGCCGCTGCCCCGGCTGCGGCCGGCGCTGGCCGACGTGGCCCGGATCGTGACGGCGTTCTCCGTCGCTCACTCCCTGACGCTGTCGCTGGCGGCGCTGGGCCTGGTGAGCCTGCCGGCCCGCCTCACCGAGCCGGCCATCGCCGCGTCGGTGGTCATCGCCAGCATCAACAATCTGCGGCCCGTCTTCGGGCGCGACCGCTGGCTGGTCGCCTTCGCGCTCGGCCTCCTGCACGGGTTCGGCTTCTCCTCCGTGCTGGCCGACGGGGGCCTGACGGCCGGTCACCTGCTGTCGTCGTTGCTGGGGTTCAACCTCGGTGTCGAGCTGGGGCAGCTGGCCGTCGTCGCCGCGTTCGTGCCGGCGGCGTTCCTGGTCCGGCGCTCGGTTGCCTATCACCGGGTCGCGCTCATCGGCGGTTCCACCGCCATCGCCCTCGTGGCCACGGTCTGGTTCGTGGCGCGCGTTTTCGAAATCCCGCAATGGAGCTGAACATGAAGATGAAGAAGACCACCTTCGCTGCCGCCCTCTCGATCGTCCTTTTCGCCGCCTCCTGCGGCAACCGCGAACGCGCGGCGGAGAAGCCCGCCGTCGCCACAGCGCCCGCGCCCGCCGCCCCCGCCGTCAGTGCTCCCTTGCCCGACGGCCGCACGCTGGCGGAACGGCTGACGGCGGAGGCGGAGTCGCGGCCCGCCGGCGCGCTGCGCGCCGAGGCGGTGGCCGCCGCTCTCCAGAACGCGGGCGTCGGCGTTCGCCCGCTCAAGCAGGTGCTGGCCAGCGCCATCGGCGCCCGCTTCTGCATGGCCGCGCCGGCCGAGTCGGGCCTGGGCGTGGCGGTGTGCGAGTTCGCCAGCGACGCCGAGGCGGCGCGCGGGCTCGCCTACTCGCGGCAGACGTTCGATCGCCTGATCCCCAACCGCAATCTGCTGCGGAACCACGCCACCGTCCTGACACTCACGCGCCCCGCGGACAGCCAGCTCCTCGACGAGCAATCCACCCGCGCCGCCCAAGCTTTCGCCGCCCTCTGACTCACAGACAGAAAAAAAAGGAGATACCCATGAGACCCGTAGAGAAACGCATGACCGCGCTTGCGCTGACGTTGCTGGCGGCGCTGCCGGCCGGAAAGGCCGCCGCCTCCAGCCATCGGGAGGCGCCGTTCATCACCAAGAATCCCAAGGTCGACGCCACCGACTTCTACATGTTCAAGAGCTATGAAGCCGGGCGCGCAGACTACGTCACCATCGTCGCCAACTATCAGCCGCTGCAGGACGCTTATGGCGGCCCCAACTACTTCACGATGGATCCGGAGGCGCTGTACGAGATCCACATCGACAACACCGGCGATGGCCAGGAAGACATGACCTTCCAGTTCCGGTTCAAGAACGATCTGGCCGGCGGCGGCGACGGCATCAAGCTGATGATCGGCGACAAGAGCGTGGCCGTTCCGCTGTTCAACGTCGGCGCCGTGACAGCGGCCGACACCTCGAAGCTCAGCGTCCTCGAGACCTATTCGGTTCGCCTGGTGCGCGGCCACCGCCGCGGAGGACAAACCAGCGACGTCACCAACGCCACCGGCGGCAGCACCACGTTCAAGAAGCCGGCCGACTTCGTTGGGACGAAGACCTTCGCCGACTACGCCGCCTACGCCGCCACGCACGTCTACGACATCAACGTCCCGGGCTGCGACACGCCGGGACGGATGTTCGTGGGGCAGCGCCACGAGTCGTTCGCGGTCAACCTGGGAACCATCTTCGACCTGGTGAACGCGCCTCCCGCCGTCGTCGTCGGCGGCACCACGCGCGACGGGCGTAACGTGGTCCCCTCCACCATCGCCGACAAGAACATCACCAGCCTGGAGCTCGAGCTGCCAGTCAAGTGCGTCAAGGGCACGGGCGACGTCATCGGCGGCTGGACGACGGCCAGCCTGCGGCAGGCGCGCGTGCTGAACCCGCGCGCGACCTACAAGCTGCCGGCGTTCGAGGGCGGCGCCTGGACGCAGGTGTCCCGCCTGGGCAGCCCGCTGGTCAACGAGGTGGTGATCGGCCTGCGCGACAAGGATCACTTCAACAGCAGCGAGCCGAAAGACGACGCCCAGTTCGCGACCTACGTGACGAACCCGACGCTGCCGGCGCTGCTGGAGGTGCTGTTCGGAGCTGCGGGCGTCATGGCGCCGACCGCCTTCCCGCGCGCCGATCTGGTGGCGGCCTTCCTCACCGGCGTCGACATGGTGAACAAGAACGGATCGACCGCCGAGATGCTGCGGCTGAACACGGCGCTGCCCGCCACGCCCAAGGGGATGCAGAACAGCCTGGGCGCGGCCGGCTGCTTCGTCACCGGCACGCTGACGCTGACGAATCCGGGCTGCGATCCGGCCGGGTTCCCCAACGGCCGCCGTCCCGGAGACGACGTCGTCGACATCGCGCTGCGCGTGGTGATGGGCTACCTCTTGCCGGTGGCGGCCGCGCCCTCGGGCCAGCTGGGTTTCACCGACGCCACGCTGCAGGAGGACGCCCAGTTCGACGCTGTCTTTCCGTACCTGCAGACGCCGCTGCCCGGCGCCGGGGGAGCGCCGTGACCGGAGCGCCGGCCCACGACGGAAAAAGGAGCCAGCCATGAACACGTTCAAGAGCTTCGTTCTCGCGGCCAGCCTGGCGGCGGCGCTGGGGTGCGGGCAGAGCAAGCCGAGCGCGACCGCCGACGGCGGCCCCGGCCAGGGGGGCACGGGCGGCGCCGCCGGGCAAGGGGGGACGGGCGGCGCCGCCGGCCAGCCGGGCGACGCGGGCACCGACACGGGCGCCGACGCCGGGTTGACGCTGGTCAACTGGGTCAACGACCTGACGCAAAACCACAACAACGAAATGGACATGCCCGACACGGTCGACGACAAGGTCGGCACCATCATCGACACCGATGATCCGACCGCCTTCGACACGTTGCTGGGCAAGCAAGCGCAGTAAGCGCGTGACCGCACCGGCGCCCGGGGCCGCTCCCGTCAGGGATCGGCGGCCTCGGGCGTTCGATTTTCGGAAAGAATGAGCGTCTCCACCGATTGTGCCGTCCGCTGGTTGCGACCGTTCGACCCGCTTGCTAAACGGGCCTCTAGGCTCGACGCAGCCGGGAGGAGAACATGGACAAGGTCGTGCATTTCGAGATCCCGTTCGACGACAAGAAGCGCGCCATGAAGTTCTACACGGAGGCCTTTGGCTGGAAGCTGACCGACATGGCGGAGATGAGCTACGTGATGGCGGAGACGGCCGCCGTCAACGAACAGCGGATGCCGACGGAGCCGGGGGCGATCAACGGCGGCCTGTTCCAGCGCCCGAAGGAGGCGCCCCATCCGGTCATCTACGTGAGCGTCAGCTCGGTGGAGCAAGCCCTCAAGAAGGCACAGGCGGCGGGCGGCAAGGTCGTGACCGCCCGGACGCCCATTCCGGGCATGGGTGCCTTCGCCCGCGTGACCGATACGGAGGGCAACGTCATCGGTCTCTTCGAAAGGTCGTAGGGCGCAGGGGCGGCGGGCGGCGGCGGCCGCCGTGGCGTGCGTCCCCGCTTTACGGGACCACCTCACGCGGGTACAAGGACAGCGTGACGGACAGCGACGCCGCCGCGGCGGATTTTCGGGGCAACGCGCGCCGCCTGACCGACGGGTGGGAGCACCATCGCGGCGGCCTGGGCGGCATCTGGGAGGTGTGGCGCGGGGACCGGGCGAGCCACAACGTCGCCTGGCTCCCCGTCACCCTGCCCCACTGCATGAACGCGTTCGACGCCGTGGATCCCGACGGCGGCTACTACCAGGGGCCCGGCTGGTACCGCGCGCGCGTCGCCGTCGACGACGCCCCGCCCGGGGCGCGGGTGTTGCTGCGCTTCGAGGGCGTGGGCCAGAAGAGCCAGATCTTCGTCGGGCTGGAGAAAGTGGGCGAGCACGTCGGGGGCTACGACGAGTTCACCGTCGACATCACCGACGCCGTCGAGAGCGCGCGCGGCCGGGCGGACGGCGCGCCGGCCGAGCTCCCGCTGGCCGTCGCCTGCGACAACACGCGCGATCTGGAGATGATCCCGTCGAGCCTGAGCGACTTCACGCTTCACGGCGGGATCTACCGCCACGTCAGCCTGCTGACCGTGCCCGCGGTATCGCTGGAGCGCGTGCACGTCGATGGCACGGTCGGCGCGGATCTCGCCAGCGCGCGCGTCGCGATCCGGGCGCGCCTCTGGAATCCGCGCCGGCTCGCCGGCGAGCTCGAGGTGCGCGTCGAGGTTCGCGACCCGCAGGGACGCGTGGTCCACGAATCCACGCGCGCCGGCGAACCGTGGGCAGGGACGGCCGACGTCGCCGCCTTCACGCTGGAACGCCCCGCGCTGTGGTCGCCGGACGCGCCCGCGCTTTACACCTGCGCGGTGACGGTGAAGAGCCGCGCGGGCGAAAGCAGCACGAGCGAGCGCTTCGGCCTGCGCCGCTTCGAGTTCGTCCCCCACGGGCCTTTCATGCTGAACGGCCAGCGCCTGTTGATACGAGGCACCCAACGCCACGAGGATCACGCCGGTGTCGGCGCGGCGGTGCCGGACGACGTCGTCCGCCGCGAGTTTGCGCTGATAAAAGAGATGGGCGCGAACTTCATCCGCCTCGGGCACTACCCGCAGTCGCGCCTGGTGCTGGAGCTCTGCGACCAGCTCGGCATCCTGGTCTGGGAGGAGATCCCGTGGTGCCGCGGGGGCCTGGGCGGCGAGCGCCATCGCGAGCAGGCGCGGCGCTCGCTGCGCGCGATGGTCGATCAGCACCGCAACCACCCGTCGGTGATCCTGTGGGGCCTCGGCAACGAGAACGACTGGCCCGGCGACTTCGAGACCTTCGACCCGGACGCCATCCGCGCCTTCATGACAGAGCTGCACGACCTGGCCCACGAGCTGGATCCGGCGCGCAAGACCGCCATCCGGCGCTGCGACTTCTGCAAGGACGTCGTCGACGTCTACTCGCCGTCGATCTGGGCGGGCTGGTACCGCGGGCGATACACCGAATACAAGCCGTCGTCCGAAGAGGAGATGAAGAGGGTCGACGCCTTCCTGCACATGGAGTGGGGCGGCGACAGCCACGCCGGCCGCCACGCCGAGGATCCCGATCGCGTGCTGGCCCAGATCGCCACTGGCCACGGCACCGACGAGCGCGACCGCGACTTCCTGCTCACCGGCGGCCAGTCGCGCGCCAGCAAGGACGGCGACTGGTCCGAGACGTACATCTGCAACCTGTTCGACTGGCACCTCAAGGAGCAAGAGACGATGCCGTCGCTGACGGGCGCGGCGCAGTGGATCTTCAAGGACTTCGCCACGCCGCTGCGCCCGACGAACCCGATCCCGCGCGTGAACCAGAAGGGCCTGTGCGAACGGGATCTCACCCCGAAAGAGGGCTACTACGTCTTTCAGTCGTACTGGGCCAAAACGCCGATGGTGCGCGTCTATGGCCATTCCTGGCCGGTCCGCTGGGGCGCCCCCGGCGAGGCGAAGATGGTGAAGGTCTATTCCAACTGCGCAGCCGTCGAGCTGTTCGTGAACGGCGAATCGGCGGGCACGCGCCGGCGCGACAGTCAGGATTTTCCCGCCGCCGGGCTCCGCTGGCTGGTGCCCTTTCGCGAGGACGAGAACGAATTGCGCGCGGTCGCCCGCCCGCACGGTGGCGGGACCGAGCTCAGCGATCGCGTCACGTTCCAGTACCAGACCGCGCCGTGGGGAAAGCCCGCGCGCCTGCTGCTGGAGGTGGATCGGACCGACGGCGGCGACGTCGCTGTCGTGCACGCGCGCCTCGTCGACGACCAGGGCGTCCGCTGCCTGGACGCGCGCGACGTGGTCCGCTTCGGCCTGGCGGGCGA
This sequence comes from Polyangia bacterium, assembly GCA_035544495.1. Lineage (GTDB taxonomy): Bacteria > Myxococcota_A > Polyangia > Fen-1088 > Fen-1088 > DATKEU01. Next base: position 31,436 of record DATKEU010000330.1, read on the forward strand.
CGGGCGCTTGCTCGACAACCTGGGCACGAACCGCGGCGCGCGCCAGGTC
>DATKEU010000331.1:0-2504 GCA_035544495.1 Polyangia bacterium
CGCCCGCGTCACCACGCTGTACGAGGGGACGAGCCAGATCCAGCGCCTGGTGATCGCGCGCGAGCTTCTGCGGCAGGCATCGGCGGAGACCGCGGCGGGGCGCGCAGCGCCGCCAATCTGATAAGATCGAGAGCCCAGTGCCCGACGAGAAGCGAAAGATCCGCATCCTGGTGGCCAAACCGGGATTGGACGGCCACGATCGCGGGGCCAAGGTGGTGGCCCGGGCGCTGGCCGACGCCGGCTACGAGGTCATCTACACGGGCCTGCACCAGACGCCCGAGATGATCGCCGCCACCGCCCTGCAGGAAGCGGTCGACGCCGTCGGGCTGTCGATCATGTCGGGCGCCCACATGACGCATTTCCCGGCCGTGATGGACGCCCTGCGCGCCCGCGGCGTGGGCGACGTGGTGGTCTTCGGCGGCGGCATCGTCCCCGACGAGGACGTGGCGGCGCTGCGGGCGATCGGCGTCTCCGCCATCTTCAGGCCTGGCTCGTCGACCCAGGCGATCGTCGACTGGATCGAACGCGAGCTGCGCCCGCGGCTGAAAGGAGAGGCCGCGTGAGGCGCACGCCGCCGTGCCTGACGGCGCTGGCCATCTTGCTCGGTGCGCCGGCCGCGCGGGCCCACGCCCAGCCGCTGAGCGAGGAGGCGCGCGTGGCCGCCGTGCTGCAATCGACGCTGGTGGCCCACGGCGCCGAGGTGAACCGCTGCTTCGAGAAGGCGCTGGCCGACACGCTGGACGTCGCCGGCAAGGTGGAGCTGGCGGTCGACGTGGGCGAGGGCGGCCGTGTCACCAACGCCGAGCCCGCCAGCGACGACGTGAAGTCGCCGGTGCTGCTGGCCTGCCTGCAGGAGATGGCCCAGACCTGGACCATCGCCGGCCTCGACGCCGGCAGCAAGGTGATCGTTCCCCTGACCTTCGAGGGGCAGATGGCCCAGTGGACGGTGAAGGTGGCCGACGCCCCCGCCCGCGGCCCCGCCGCCGCCCGGCACCCCTCGCCGGCTGGCGCGCCCTTCTCGGTCAAGGTCCTCATCGACGAGGCGACGATGCGCGCGCGCCAGGCGTCGATGTCGCTTCTGACCGTCTCGCCCGCCAGCCGCATCGCCATGCACAAGCACCCGGGCGCGGAGATCCTGTACGTCGTCTCGGGCCACGCGCGCGTGCTGGGCCCGTCGGGGACGGCGCCCGAGAAGCTGAACGACGGGATGGCCCTGTTCATCCCGCCCGGCATGCCCCATGTCATCGAGAACATGGGTCGCACGTCGTCGGCGGCGATGCTGCAGATCTTCGCCCCGCCCGGACCGGAGCGCGTCTACCGCGATCCCAACGACGTCAAGGGGCGGGCCGCCTTTGAGGTGATCCGCTCCGGCGGCCGTGCCCCGGCGGGCGCGCACTTCACCGTCGCCTCGACCGGCAAGCCGGTGGCCCTGGGGGGCGGCGGCGCCGGGAAGGGGCACGCCCGTGTTTTTCTCGACCCGGCCGCCACCGGCAGCAACGCCGCCAGCCTGACCGTCATCGAAGCGGAGCCCGGCGCCGAGCTGCCGCGGCAGACGATCGAGAGCGCGTCGCTGCTGTTCGTGCGCGACGGCGCCGGCCACGTCACCGTCGGCAGCGACCGGTTCGCCTTCGGCGCCGACCAGGCCATCCACGTCCCCGAGAACCAGCCACACGCGGTCAAGTTCGGCGACCGATCGCTGGTCGTCGCAGTGTTCGCTCCCGCCGGCCCCGAGCAGCGCTGGAAGAAGGCCGCGCGATGAACTTCGAGCTCACCGAGGAGCAACGCCTCTTGCAGAAGTCGGTGCGCGACTTCTGCGAGCAGGCGATCATCCCGAACGCCCGCCGCTGGGACGAGGAGGAGGTCTTCCCGCACGAGCTCATCCCCGCCATGGGCGAGCTGGGTCTCCTCGGCATGCAGATCCCGGAGGAGCACGGCGGCGCCGGGATGAAGTTCCACGACTACGTCGTCGCGCTGGAAGAGGTCGCGCACGCGGACGCCTCGGTGGGGCTGACCATGGCCTCGCACAACTCGCTGTGCACGGGGCACATCAACCTGGCCGCCAACGACGAGCAGCGGCGCCGGTACCTGCCCCGCCTGGCCAGCGGCCAGGTGCTGGGCGGCTGGGGGCTGACCGAGCCGGGCTCGGGCTCCGACGCCGGCGCGGCCCGCGCGCGCGCCGAGCGGCGCGGCGATCGCTGGCTCCTGAACGGCACCAAGACCTTCATCACCCAGGGATCGGTCGGCGGGATTTTTGTCGTGATGGCCTCGACATCGCCCGAGAAGAAGGCCAAGGGGCTGACCGCCTTCATCATCGAGCGCGGCACGCCCGGTTTTCGCACTGGCCGCCGCATCGAGAAGATGGGCCTGCACGCCTCCGACACCACCGAGCTGGTGATGGAGGACGTCGACCTGCCCGACGAGCAGCGCCTGGGCGAGATCAACAACGGCTTCTTCGACACGCTGAAGATCCTCGACCGCGGCCGCATCGGCATCGGCGCCTGGGC
>DATKEU010000332.1:0-3045 GCA_035544495.1 Polyangia bacterium
TGCATCGCCGCCAGCGACAGCAGGCGCACCTCGCGCTTGGTGATGAGACCCTTCTTCGGCATCCGCTTGGCGAACGCGTCCTCGGGCATGAAAGAAATGACGGGCGGCGGCCGCCAGGCCGGATCGCGCCGGCAGAGCACCAGCACGTTCAGCGGACCGACGTCCGTCGCCGCCGCCAGGGCCGCCACGCTGAACTTGCGCACGCGCTCGCCCGGGCCCGCCAGGTTCTCGCACACCCAGGCGTCCCAGCCGGTGCCGTCGTCGGCGCCCAGGCCGTTCTCCAGCATCAGCGCCGCCAGCCGCGGCGGACTGTTCTCCTCGTCGGTCAGCACCGCTGCCTTCGAAATGGCGCGCAGCCGGGTCAAAAAGCCGTCGCGCGCGCGGGCGTGCAGCGACAGGAAAGCGGCGTCATCCCACCTGAGGCCGACGCGCGCGAACGCCCACTGCACGGAGCTCGGCTGGGGAACGATCTCCACGTGCTCGGCGCCGAAGCGCTTGACGATCAGGCTGCCGACGCCGAAGAACAGCGGATCTCCCGAGGCCAGCACGCAGACGTTCGCCTCGTCGGCCCGCGCCGCCAGCCGGTCCAGCGCCGCGCCCAGGCCGGCGCCGATGACGACCCGTTCGCCGCGGAAGGCCGGGAAGAACGCCAGGTGGCGCTCGCCGCCCGCCAGCACGCCGGCGGCGGCCACGGCGTCGATCGCTCGCGCCGTCAACCCGGCGCAGCCGTCGTCGCCGATGCCGATCACCGTGACGGCGCGCCGCCGTGCCGTCACGTGGCACCTCCCCCGGCGGCCGCCGACAGCAGCAACAGGGCATGGATGATCGCCACCGCGATCGGGCTGCCGCCCTTGCGCCCGCGCGCCACGATCGACGGCGCGTCCAGCGCGGCGATCGCCTCCTTCGATTCGGCCGCCGACACGAACCCCACCGGCACGCCGACGATCAGCGCCGGCCGCGCCCCCTCCTCGCTCACCAGGCGGGCCAGCTCCAGCAGGGCCGTGGGCGCGTTCCCGATCGCCACCACCGCGCCGTCCAGCACGCCCAGGCGCCCCGCCTTGCGGATCGCCTCGATGGCGCGCGTGGTGTTGGCCGCCCTGGCCGCCGCGATGACGTCATCGTCGGAGATGTACGAGACGACGCGGCAGCCATAGGCGGCGAGGCGATCTTCGTTGAGGCCGGCGCTGATCATCTTCACGTCGACCAGCACCGTCGAGCCGCCGCGCAGGGCGGCGATCCCCGCCGCCACGGCGCCCGGTGAAAACCGCATCAGCCGCGCGAACTCGAAGTCGGCGGTGGCGTGAATGACCCGCCGGACCACCTGCCACTCGTCGGCGGCGAAGGCGTGCGCGCCCACCTCGCTGTCGATGATGGCGAAGCTTCGATCCTCGATCTGCCGGCCCAGCGCCGTCATCTGCCGCATGTCATTCATGCCCGCCTCCCGGATGGCGCCCCAGCAAGGCGCCGTCGAAGTCGACCATCTCCGCGCTGATCTCCACCTTGGATTCCACATGGCGCCGGCCGACCTCGACCACCCGGCGGCAGACGGCGGCGGCGATGTCGACGCGCGGTGCTTGCGCCGCGCACAGCTCCAGCACGTGGCGCGCGGTGTTGGCGGCGCGGATCGCCTGCTGCAGCTCGGCCGGGGCGCCGGCGCTCGCCGCCAGCTCGGCCAGCAGCGCGCGGTTCACCTCCGATCCGGCGGCGTGGGTCTGCATCTTGCCGTCGGCCATCTTCGACAGCTTGCCGATCATGCCGACGATGATCACGCGCGGCACGCCCCGCCGCGCGCAGTGCTTGAGCGTGGCGCCCCAGAAGTCGCCCACCTGGATGAACGCCTCCTCCGCCAGCTCCGGGTGCAGGCGCATGGCGTACGCCTCCGACTTGCCGCCCGTGGTGACGGCCAGCGCGCGCTGGCCGCGCTCGCGCGCGACGTCGATGCTCTGGATGATCGACGCGCGAAAGGCCGCCGTCGAGTACGGGCGCACGATCCCCGTCGTCCCCAGGATCGAGATCCCGCCCAGAAGGCCGAGGCGCGCGTTCAGCGTCTCCTTCCCCATCTCCTCTCCACCCGGCACGCTGATGGTGACGACGGCGCCCGTGCCCGGCGGGGCGGCGGCCAGCTCCTCCTCGACCATCTCGGTGATGTTCCGGCGCGGCACCGGGTTGATGGCGGGCGCGCCCACCTCCAGGCCCAGCCCGGGCTTGGTCACCGTCGCCACGCCGGCGCCGCCGCGCAGCTCGACGCCGGGGGCGGCGCGCAGCTCGACGGTGGCGGTCAGCTCGGCGCCGTGGGTGCAGTCGGGATCGTCGCCGGCGTCCTTGACGACGCTGCAGGTGGCCAGCGGCGGCGCCAGCTGGCAGCGCCCGAGCGCGAACGTCACGCGCGTGCCGTTGGGCAGCGTGGTGTCGATCTCTGCCAGCGTCATGCCGCGCACCAGGCAACGGGTCGCCGCCTTGGCCGCCGCGGCCGCGCACGCGCCGGTGGTGAAGCCGGTGCGCATCCGTTTGCGGTCCTGGGGGCTCGGCGAGCGATCCATGGCGTCGGCTTGAAGACGAGAGCGGACACTACAGCACCTGCCGGCGCGGCGGATCGCCGGCGGGCGGCGGCACGCTGGACGACGGCGCCGCGGCGTCCGTCTTCTTCGGCATGTTGAAGAACGACTCGACGTGCTCGCGCGTGGCGGCCACGCCGCCCGCCACCAGATCGTCCAGCAGCGCGTAGTTGATCGCCCCGTCCCCGGCCACGTACCCGCGCGCCAGCGGCGCCCGCGCCCACGCCTCCGCCAGCAGCGCGCGCGACAGCGGCACGCGCTCCGGGTGGCCGATGGGCGGCAGCCAGCCGAAGCGCGCCTCGCCGAGGCCGGCCGGCAAGCGCTGCTCGACGAAGAGCTGCGGCACGAAATAGTCGGGCGTCGTGCGCAGCCAGATGAACGTCGCCGCCGGCAGCAGCGGCCGGAAGCGCCGCGCCCGCACCAGCCCCAGCATCGACGTCAGGCCGGTGTCCGTGGCCAGGATGAAGCTGGCGCCGCCGCGCGTCCCGCC
>DATKEU010000333.1:0-10554 GCA_035544495.1 Polyangia bacterium
CCGAGCTGTTCGGGTACGAGAAGGGCGCCTTCACCGGCGCGATCCAGCGCCACGACGGGCGTTTCCTGCAGGCCAACGGCGGGACGTTGTTTCTCGACGAGATCGGCGAGATCCCGACCCACGTGCAGGTCAAGCTGCTGCGCGTGCTGCAGGAGGGCGAGGTGGAACGCCTGGGCGGACGCACGAACAAGGTCGACCTGCGCCTGGTGGCGGCCACCAACCAGGACCTGCGCGCGGCCGTGCGCGAAGGGCGCTTCCGCGAGGATCTCTACTACCGCCTGAACGTCATCGCCGTGCCGATTCCGCCGTTGCGAGATCGGCGCGACGACATCCCGCTGCTGGCGGAGCATTTCCTCAACCTGTACGGCGAGCGCAACGGGCGGCGGCTGGCGGGATTCTCGCGCGCGGCCATGGAGGCCCTGACGCGCCACGAATGGCCGGGGAACGTGCGCGAGCTGGAGAATTCGATCGAGCGGGCGGTGGTGCTGTGCCGCGGGTCGGCGGTCGAGCTGGACGATCTGCCGCCCGAGGTGCGCAGCGGTGGCGCCGCCGGCGGCGACGGGCGCTCGCTGACGTTCGCGGTGGGGACGCCCCTCGAGGAGATCGAGCGGCGGGTCATCCACGCCACGCTGGCCCACGCCGGCGGCGACAAGCGCCTGTGCGCGCAGCTGCTGGGGATCGCGACGCGCACGATCTACCGGCGACTGGAAGAGGAGCGCCCCTCGGCGCTGGACGGCGGCGACGAGCCGGCGAAGGACGCGGTCGCGGACACCGCCCGGCCCGTGCCAAATTGGCAGGCAGGCGCGGGCGGCGACCACCGTTAAGCCGGCGAGATCTCTGGGGCTCTCGCCCGCGGGCCCTGGCCCCGGCGTTGCTTTGTGAAGACCGGGGCCTCCGTGGAGACACTGCTGCGCAAATACCTGTGGGTGATCGATCTGGTGGTCATCGCCCTGTCCGCGATGTTCGGGGCGCGGGCGACGGCGACCATCATCGAATCCAGCCTGACGCGCGGGCTGCCGCCGCCGGCCAAGCGGGCCGCGCGTCCGGTCGGCAGCACCATGCCCACGGTGTACACGAAGCAGACCGAGGAGATCTTGAAGCGAAACATGTTCTGCTCGACCTGCCCGCCAATCCTCGGGGGCAAGGACCCTCCGCCGCAGGCGATCGATCTGACGCCGCAGAGGACCACGCTGCCGCTGCGCCTCCTGGCCATCATGTTCGCGCCGGCGCCGGTCGATCCGCGCTGGTCGATGGCGATCATCCGCGACAACGACGAGAAGTCCGCCGGTCCGTACGCCATCGGCTCGACGATTCGCGAGGCCACCATCACCGACATCGAGGAGACGCGCGTCGACCTGGACGTGCACGGGCGCAAGGAATACCTCGAGCTCATCGACAAGGGCGGCCCCACGGCGCCCGGCGCGGCGCCGGCGGCCGCGGCCCCGGCGGCGCCCGCCAGCGATCCGCTGATGGCCGAGATGGAGAAGGGCGTCAAGAAGATCAACGAGAACACCTACGACGTGCAGCGCGGGACCGTCGATTCGCTGCTGGGCAACATGAGCGTGCTGTCGCGGGCGGCGCGCATCGTCCCCGAGATCAAGGACGGCAAGCCGGCCGGCTTTCGCCTGTTCAGCGTCCGCCCCGACGGTCCGTTCGCGAAGATCGGGTTTCAGAACGGGGACGTCATCTCGTCCATCAACGGCCTCGACATGAGCAGCCCCGACAAGGCGCTGGAGGTCTACACCAAGCTTCGCTCGGCCAGTCACCTGTCGGTCGCGATGGAACGCAACGGGGCCAAAGTAACCAAGGAATACAGCATTAGATGAAGACGCAAACGAAGGGCGAACAGCGGTGGGCTTCCGGCACCATGGCCTTGGGGGCGCTGGTCGCGCTGGCGGCGGTGACCGCGCCGGCGCCGGCGGTGGCGCAGTCGGCCCTGGCGGCGGTGGTGGTCGGCGCCGATCAGAAGGCGGTCAAGGTCGACGCGCCGCCGGGACCGCCGGCCGGGACCGTGACGACGCCGCCCGCTGCCTCGGGGACGGGGATCAAGCGCCTCAACCGCAAGCTGGGGCCGGTGCGCTTGCCGCCGGCCAACTTGCCCTTTCAGCCCACGCAGACCACGCCGGCCGCGATCCCGTCGCCGGCCCCGGCCGCGCCCGGCGCGACCGCCCCCGCCGGCGGCGACCTGCCCGGCGAGCGTGAGTTCAACTCGTGCAAGAAGTTCCCGGCCGGCAAGCGGATCGTCAAGCTGAACATGAAGCCGGACACGGAGCTCGGCGATCTCCTCGCCTGGATCTCGTCCATCACCTGCAAGCAGTTCCTGTTGCCGGGGACCATCCCGCCCAACAGCAAGAAGGTCACCATCATCGCGCCCCAGCTGATCACCCCCGAGGAGGCCTACCGCCTGTTTCTGGCGGCGCTGGACTCGGTCGGCCTGACCGTCGAGCCGAGCGGCAAGTTCCTGCGCATCATCGAGACGATGCGCGCCAAGTCGACGAACATCCCCGTCTACAGCGAGAACGTCGAGGTCCCCGTCAGCGAGGGGTTCGTCACCCGCCTGGTTCGCGTCGAGAACGCCGACATCAACGAGGTGGCGACGGTGCTGACGCGCCTCAAGGGCGAGCAGGGCGACATCGTCGTCTACACGCCGCAGTCGACGCTGATCATCAGCGACTTCGCCACCAACGTGAACCGCATGCTGAGGATCCTGGACGAGATCGATCAGCCGGGGGCGGGCGAGAAGATCTGGATCGTCCGCATGAAGAACACCGCCGCGTCGGAGATGGCGCAGAAGCTGGCGGAGATCTTCCAGGTCAATCAGCTGGGCGGCAAGAAGGGCGGCGCGGCGCCCCCCCCAGCTGCGCCCGGGGCCAAGTCGGGCAGGCCCAGCGACCTGGCGTCGGAGATGGCGATCTCGAAGATCATTCCCGACGAGCGATCGAACCAGCTGATCTTGATCGCCAGCGAGCGGGCCTATGCGCGCGTGCTGACGATGCTGAAGAAGCTGGACGTCCCCATCGAGGGCGGCGACGGGCGCATCCACGTCTATTACTGCGAGAACGCCAACTGCGACGAGCTGGCGCAGACGCTGGGAGCGGTGACGGGCGTGTCGGTCAGCGGCGCGGCGGGCGGGCGGACGCGCAACCGCGGCGCCACGGCCACGCCAACGCCGAGCCCGACGCCGACGACGCCGGGCACGCAAGGGCAGGGCTCGTCGCTGCTGTTCGAGGGCGAGGTGCGCATCAACTTCGATCGCCCGACGAACTCGCTGATCGTGCTGTCGTCGCTGAAGGACTATCAGGCGCTGCGCAAGGTGATCGAGCGGCTGGATTCGCCGCGCAAGCAGATCTTCGTCGAGGCGCTGATCCTGGAGGTCACGCTGGACAAGGAGCGCGACCTGGGGGCGTCGTGGCACGGGGCGCTGCCGAAGAACCTGTTCGGGTCGAACAGCCCCAGCTTGCTGGTGGGCGGGTTGAACCCGGCGAAGACGCTGTTTCCGGCGGCGTCGCTCACCGAGACCATGCTGGCCGGTGTGCTGGGGCCGGTGCTCAGCTCGACCGACGCGGCCAGCCTTGGATCATCCGTGACCGCGACGGCGTCGATCCCGTCTTTCGGCGTGCTCATCAAGGCGCTGCAGACCAACAGCGACGTCGATGTCCTGTCGAACCCACACCTTCTCATCATGAACAACGAGGAGGGCGAGATCTCGGTCGGCTCGCGCATCCCCTTCCCGGTCAGCACCATCGGGCTCGGGGGCGCCCCGGGCGCGACGGGAATCGGCGCGGGGGCGCTCGGTCTGGGTCTGGGCGGGCTGTTTCCACAGGTCCAGCGCGAGAAGGTCGCGCTGGAGATGAAGCTGACGCCGCACGTGAACGAGCACGACATCATCCGCCTCGAGGTGGACGAGAAGATCTCCGAGCTGGCGCCGGGCAACAGCGCCCTCGGCCCATCGACGTCGGAGCGCACGGCGAAGACGATCGTGGTCGCCAAGGATCAGCAGACCATCCTCATCGGTGGCCTGATGTCCGACAAGGTCATCGACAGCGTCACCAAGATCCCCATCCTGGGCGACATTCCCATCCTCGGCTTCTTCTTTCGCAACACCACCCACCACGTGGTGAAGACCAACCTCATCATCGCGCTCACGCCGTACGTGATCAGCGATCAGTCGGATCTGCGGCGCGTGCTGGAAAAGAAGATGAAAGAGCGGCGGGAGTTCGTGGAGCGGTTCGGCGGCGAGGAGCGCCCCAATCCCTCGGCGCAGATCGACTATCGCCGCAAGCGCGGCATGCTGGAGGAGATCAACCGGGCGGCGCGCGACATCGAGATCGAGGAGAGCGAGATGCAGACGCAGCTGGAGCGCGACTCGAACGATGAGCAGGGACCCGTCGAGCTGCCACCCGGGTACAAGCCGCCCGCCTCGGGCGGTGGGGCGACCGCGCCGCCTCCGCCCGCAGCTGCGCCCGCCCCCGTCCCGGCGCCGGTGCCGGGCAGGCCGGTGCCGGTGGCCCCGACGCCGCCGACGCCGCCGGCGGCGAGGTAAGGGGGCGCGACGTGGCAGCGAAGCTTCTGGGCGAGATCCTGCTGGCGGCGCGCCCGCCGGTGCCGTCGGGCGGACTGCCGGGCGGGCTGACCGGCGAGGTGATCGCCCAGGCGCTGCAGTCGCAGGCGACGGAGGGCGGGCGCATCGGCGAGATCCTGGTCAAGATGCGCGCCGTCACCGAGGAGGACGTGCTGCAGGCGCTGGGCAAGCAGCTGGGGATCCCCTATCGCGGGGACGTGCGCGCCGACGAGATCGACGTCGAGCTGACCACCCACGTGCCGATCGGCTTCGCCAAGCAGCACCGCATGCTGGTGGTGCGCAAGGACGACACCGGGACGACGGTGGCCACGGCCGACCCCCTGGACATCGGCGCGCTGGACGATCTGCGATCGCTCTTGCAGAGCGAGGTGCAGCCCGTGCTGTGCCCGACGCAGCGGATTTTAGAGGTCATCAACGACGTCTACGGCCGCAAGCACGACAAGGGCGAGCTGGGCGAGGGCGAGAACGAAGACGAGATGGCGGGCGAGGGCGAGGAGCTGGTCGATATCCTCGAGATCACCGACGAGGCGCCCATCATCCGCTGGGTGAACTCGCTGCTGTTCAACGCCGTCAAGGAGCGAGCCAGCGACATCCACATCGAGCCGGGCGAAAAAGAGGTGCAGGTCCGCTACCGCATCGACGGCGTCTTGTACGAGACGCGCAAGGCGCCGCGCCAGTTCATGCCGGCCATCATCTCGCGCGTGAAGATCATGGCGGGCCTCAACATCGCGGAGAAGCGCCTGCCCCAGGACGGCCGCATCCGCCGCAAGATCGCCGGCAAGGACATCGACATGCGCGTCGCGACGATCCCCACGGTCAAGCAGGGCGAGCGCGTGACGATCCGTCTGCTCGACCGCGAGTCGGTGCTGCACGACCTGGCCGACATCGGCTTCGGCGACGATCACCTGCGCCAGATGGACGGGCTGATTCACCGCCCGCACGGGATCATGCTGGTCACCGGGCCGACCGGGTCGGGCAAGACGACGACGCTGTATGCCTGTCTGGCCAAGATCAACTCGCCGGATCTCAACATCCTGACCATCGAGGATCCGGTCGAGTATCAGCTGGACGGGATCTCGCAGACCGCGGTCAACGACAAGATCGATCTGACGTTCGCCGCCGGGTTGCGGTCGTTCCTGCGCCATGACCCCGACGTCATCATGGTGGGCGAGATCCGCGATCTGCCGACGGCGGAGATCGCCATCCAGGCGTCGCTGACGGGTCACCTGGTGCTGTCGACGATCCACACCAACGACGCCGCCGGCGCCATCACCCGCCTCGTCGATCTCGGCGTGCAGCCGTTCCTGGTCGCGTCGTCGCTGATGGCGCTTCTGGCGCAGCGTCTGGTGCGGCGCGTGTGCATGGAGTGCCGCGAGCTCTACAAGCCGACCGACGAGGATCTGCTGTCGATCGGGATCGATCCCGGCGACTTCGCGAACGGCCGGGCCAAGCGCGTGTACTTCAAAGGTGACGAGGAGAAGCTGCCGCCCCGCGGGATGCTGTTCCGGGCCAAGGACGCCGGCTGCCCGGCCTGCCTCGGCGCCGGATACAAGGGCCGCACGGCCATCTACGAGCTCCTGATCATCGACGAGACCATGCGCCAGCTGGCGATCAAGAACGCCGACGCGCAGACCATGAAGGTAGCGGCCGTCAACGCCGGCATGCGCACGCTGCGCGAGGACGGCGCGCAGAAGGTGCTGGCCGGCATGACGACGACCGCCGAGGTCCTGATGATCACCACCCAGGACTCGAGCTAGGCCATGCCGGTCTACACCTGGAAAGGCCTCAACCCCGCAGGCAAGCTGATCTCCGGCACCAAGGACGCCGACGGGCCGAAGGCGTTGCGCCAGACCCTGCGCAAGGACGGCATCTTCATCACCGAGCACCGCGAGATGCTGGCCGGCGACAAGAAGGGTCCGGCGCGCGCGGCGGGCGGTGGCGCGCCGACCTCGGCGTTCAAGCGCGAGATCGACTTCAAGAAGCTGTTCGAGCGCGTGCGCCCGCAGGAGGTGGCGGTGTTCACGCGCCAGATGGCCACGCTGCTCAAGGCCGGCATCCCCCTGGCCGAGGCGCTGGGCGCGCTCTCCGAGCAGTCGGACAACAAGAAGTTCGAGCTGGTGCTGACCGAGATCCGACAGAAGGTGAACGAGGGGAGCTCGCTGGCCGACACGCTGGCGAATCACAGCGCGATCTTTCCGGACCTTTACACCAACATGGTCCGCTCCGGCGAGGCGGCCGGCAACCTGGACGCGGTGCTGGCGCGGCTGGCGGATTTTCTCGACGCCCAGCACGCGCTGCGGTCGAAGGTGTCGGGCGCGCTGACCTACCCGATCATCATGATGGTGATGGGCTCGCTGGTGATGGGCGTCCTCATGGTGGTGGTGGTCCCCAAGATCACCTCGGTGTTCGAGGACCTGGGCAAGACGCTGCCCTGGAACACACAGGTGCTGATCTTCGTGTCGGATCTGGCCGGCAGCTACTGGTGGCTGATCATCATCGTGGGCGGCGTCTCCGCCTGGCTGTTCCGGCGCTGGTCGCGCAAGCCCAAGGGCAAGGCGATCACCGATCGCGTGCGCCTGCGCCTGTGGCTGATCGGCCCGCTGGTGCGTTACATCGGCGTGGCCCGCTTCGCGCGCACGCTGTCGACGATGCTGGCGGCGGGCGTTCCGGTGCTGAACGCCCTCGAGATCGTCAAGAAGGTCCTGAACAACGTCGTCCTCGAGAAGGTCGTCGACGAGGCGCGCGACGCCATCCGCGAGGGCGAGTCGATCGCGGCGCCGCTCAAGCGTTCGGGCCAGTTCCCGTCGATGATGGTCCACATGGTGGCGGTGGGCGAGCGCTCCGGCCAGCTGGAGGCCATGCTGGAGAACGTGGCCAGCGCCTACGAGCGCGACGTCGAGAGCAAGGTGGCGCGCCTGACCACGCTGCTGTCGCCGATCATCATCATCACCATGGCGGTGGCGGTGGTCTTCATCGTCTTTTCGATCCTACAGCCGATCTTGGACATGCAGAATTTCGTCTCATGAGGAGGCAAGCACAATGACCGCGAAACACGAAACCGAGAGAAGCGCGCTCTGGCGCGCGCAGCGACGCCGCCAGCGTGGATTCACGCTGCTGGAGATCATGGTGGTGCTGGCGATCATCGGGCTCATCGTCGGATCGGTGGGCGTGATGGTCTTCAACCGCTTCAAGAAGGCGCAGGTCAGCACGGCGAAGACGCGCGTCACCCAGGTGGCCAACGCCGTCACGCAGTACATGCTGGACAACAGCAACAACTGCCCGCGCAGCATCGAGGAGCTGGTGGCGCAGAAATATCTGCAGAAGGGGATGAAAGATCCCTGGGGCAAGGATTTCATCCTGAGATGCCCCGGCACCAACGACACCGACGGCGCCGACGTCAGCTCGGCCGGTCCCGACAAGACCGAAGGCACCGCCGACGACGTCAAGTCCTGGGAGTAGCCTTGGTCCGGAACCCCCGCTCCGGTTTTACCCTCATCGAGATGATGGTGGTCATCGCCATCATCGCCTTGATGATGGGCTCGGCGGCGATGGGGTTCCGGTCGCTGGCCAAGAGCGATCTGCGGGCGGCGACGGCGCACCTGTCGGGCGCGGTGCGGTACCTCTTCGACCGCGCCTCGACCACCGGCAAGCACCACCGCCTGGTGCTCGATCTCAACGATGGGCGCTACTGGGCCGAGGTCTCCGACGACAAGTTCTATATCCCGCGCGACGCGGAGACCGCGCAGGACGAGCGCAGGCGCGAGGAAGGCGAGGCCAAGCAGGACGAGGAGGACAGGCAAAAGGAGGACGAGCGACAGAAGCGCGGCACCGAGTTCATCGGCGGCCAGAGCTACGACCCATCGAAGATGGAGGTGGGCGACTTTCGCCCCAAGCGCGTGCGCTTCGCGGCGTTCAAGGAGACGGCCATCAAGCCGGTCACGCTCAAGAACGCCAAGCTGGTCGACGTCTACACGCCGCGCGTGGCGGAGCCGACGACGGCGGGCCGCGCGTACATCTACTTCTTCCCGATGGGCCAGTCGGAGCCGGCCATCATCCATCTGTCGGACAAGTCGGGCAGCGCGTTTTACTCCATCGTCGTTCACCCGGTGACCGGCCGCGTGCGCATCTACGACGAATACGTCCAGCCGCCCGTCGCCGAACGCTACGACGACGAGGGGAACCGGATCGCGCCATGACGTTCGCCCGGGTTCGACGGCGCGGCGCCCGCGGCTTCACGCTGCTCGAGATCATGGTGGCGCTGGCCATCCTCTCGATGACGCTGGTGGTGCTGCTGGAGATCATCACCAACAACGTGCGGGCGACGAACCACTCCAAGGCGACGACGGCGGCGACGTTTCTCGCCCGCGGGAAGATGATCGACATCGAGGATGACATCATCGCCAACGGCTTTACCGACAACGATCAGACGGGCGACGGCGACTTCAAGGAGCAGGGCTTCCCCGGCTATAGCTGGCAATCGCTGGTCGAGAGGGTCGAGCTGCCGACGGACATCACGCAGAAGGCGCAGCAGGTCTCGACCGACACGACGCTGGATTCCAAGGATCCGATGCAGGCGCTGGGCGGCATGATGGGGGGCCTGATGAGCAGCTTCCTCGAGCCGATCCGCATCGGCCTGCAAGAGTCTGTCCGGCGCGTGACGTTGCGCGTGTTCTGGGAGGAGCCCGGGCGCCCCAACCAGACGCTGGAGGTGGTGACGTTCCTGACCGACCCGGCCAAGCTGGACAGCGCGCTGACCGGCACGACGGGCGGCGCCGCGGCCCCGGGCGCGCCGGGCGCGGCCATACCTGGCGCATCCGCGATAGGCACGTCCGCGGCCGGCGCCGCCGCCGCCAGCCCGGGAACGGTGAGGCGGCAATGAGCGCGACGAACGGCACCAACGCGACGACGCGCGCCCGGGCGCGCCGTGGGCCCGCCCAGGCCGGCTTCACGCTCATCGAGGTGACGCTGGCGGTGGCCATTCTCGCCTTCATCACGACGATCATGTGGGGCTCGTTCTCGCAGTCGGTGACCAGCAAGCGGAACATCGAGGCCTCGCAGGATCGCATGCACACGGTGCGCATCGCGCTCCTGCGCATGGCGCGCGAGATCGAGATGGCCTACCAGTCGGGGGCCGAGAACACCGCCCTGCCCGATTATCCGCGCACGCGCTTCGTCGGCACCGCCCGCAGCGACGTCGACGAGCTGACCTTCTCCAGCTTCGCGCACCAGCGCCTGCGCAGCGGCCTCACCGAATCCGACACCACGCTGGTGGGCTATTACGGCGAGCGCGATCCCGACGACCGCCGCATCCTGAACCTGATGCGCCGGGAGACGCGCCGCCTGCAGGCCGAGGATCCCAAGCTGACGCCGGGCGAGGCGTACGTCCTCTGCCCCGACGTCGCGAAGGTGAAGTTCTCGTACTACGACTTTCAGCGCAAGGAGTGGGTTGGCGACTGGACGACCATCGGCGCCAACAAGCTCGACTATCTGCCCAGCCACGTCCGCATCGCGCTGACCGTCATCGACGAGCGCGGCCAGGAGGTCACCTACTCGACCGACGCCCGCATCCAGGTGACCGAGAAGGTCGATTACAAGCCCATCGCGCAATGACCACCCCGAACGACAAGACCGCCGCGGGCGCCGCCGCTCCCTCCCGACCGCGGACGCCGCGCGCCCGCCAGCGCGGCGTGGCGCTGCTGATCACGCTGACCTGGATCGCCTTGATGGTGGCGATGGTGGGCGAGTTCACCTACGGCACCAGCGTCGACACCGCCCAGGCCGCCAACGCCCGCGACGAGCTGCGCGCGCACTACATGGCGCGCTCGGCGGTGAACTTGTCGCGCTTGCTCATCAAGATCCAGGCCCGCTTCGTCGACCCGGTGATGGCTCAGGCGCAGCAGATGATCGCCAAGCTGATGGGCGGGCCGTCGGGCGCGGGTGGCGCGGGCGGCGGGGCGGCGGGCGGCGCGCCG
>DATKEU010000334.1:0-15983 GCA_035544495.1 Polyangia bacterium
GTCGACGGGGGCGTGTTGCGGAACTTTCTCCTCGGGCGCTCGCCGACGCGGGGGTTTCGCCAGTCGAACGGGCACGGCCGCCGCCAGGAGGGCCGGCAGGTGGTGGCTCGCCAGGGGAACCTGGTCGTGCAGCCCGCAGCGGTGGTCTCGACGGACGAGCTGCGACGCCGCCTGCGCGAATCGGCGCGCCGCCAGGGCAAGCCGTACGGCCTTCTGTTCCGCGACATCTCGGGCGGGTTCACCAACACGGCGCGCGGCGGGCCGCAGGCGTTCAAGGTGCTACCGATCCTCGTTTACCGCGTGTGGGCCGACGGGCGCCCCGACCAGCTGGTCCGCGGCGTCGATCTGGTCGGCACGCCGCTGGCGGCGCTGTCGCGCATCAGCGCGGCGGCCGACGATTTCCAGACCTTCAACGGCTATTGCGGCGCCGAATCCGGCTTCGTCCCGGTGTCGGCCACCAGCCCCAGCCTGCTCGTCGAGCAGATCGAGGTCGAACGACGCGACAAGGGCAACGACAAGCCGCCCGCGCTGCCGGCGCCCACCATTCGCTGGACCGCGCCGGCGCCGGTGCCGGAGGCGTCAGGGCGATGACCTCGGACGCGCGTTCGGCGGCGTCCCTGATGGTCGCCGCCTGGCTGTGCGCGGGCTTCGGCGTGCCCGTCGACGTCGAAGCCGACCCGCGCGTCGAGACCAACGACGCCGTCGTGCGCAAGGCGCTGGAGGACGAGCTTTCGCGATCGATGTCCGAGCTGCGCCTGGGCGACGAGCCGCGCCCCTATTACCTGGCCTACACCATCAGCGACGTCGAGCAACTGACCGCCAGCGCCACCTTCGGCGCCCCCACCGATTCTCATCACGCGGCGGCGCGCGTGCTGCGCACCGATCTGCGCGTCGGCGATCCGACCTTCGACAACAGCAACTTCGAGGGGAGCGGCGGGCGCTTCGCCAGCCTGCCCATCGAGGACGACTACGCGGCTTTGCGCCGCGAGCTGTGGATGCGCACCGACGAGGCGTACAAGGGCGCGCTGGAGGTCCTGGCGCGCAAGCGCGCCGCCGCCGCCAGCCAGGCCAGCGACGACGACGACCAGAACGTGGGCGATTATTCGACCGAGCCGCCCGCGCACCTGGAGCTGCCGCCCGTCACCGGCGACGCCGACGTGGATTCGCTGCAGCGCCTGGCGGTGCGCCTGTCGGCGGTGTTCCGGGGATTCCCGGCCATCGCCGCCTCGCGCGTCGTCGCCACCGCCGGCCTGATCCGCCGGCGCATGGCCGCCAGCGATGGCACCTTCGTCGACGACCGCCAGCGGCTGGTGCGCGTCGACGTCAGCGCCGAGGCCCAGGCCGACGACGGCATGAAGCTGCGCAGCTTCGTCCCGTTCTCGGCGGCCAGCGTCGCCGGCCTGCCGCCGGCCGCCGACATGGAGAAGGCGGTGCGGGCCATGGCCACGGAGCTGGCCACCATGCGCGCCGCGCCGGTGGCGCAGAGCGGGTCGGGCCCCGTGCTGTTCGAGGGGCTGGCCGCCGGGCAGATCCTGAAGCTCTTGCTCGGCGACAACCTGGCCGGCACGCCGCCGCCGCGGACCGCCGCCGCCGGCAGCGAGGAGCGCAGCGAGCAGAGCGCGCTGGCCAACAAGCTGGGCCAGAAAGTCGCCGCGCCCCTGCTTTCGGCCGTCGACGATCCCGCGCAGGAGACCGGCCCCGGCAAGCAAGTGTTGTTCGGTTCGTATCGCATCGACGACGAGGGCGTCCCCGCGCGCCGCGTGCCGGTCCTGGAATCCGGTCTTCTGCGCGGCCTGCTGATGTCACGCACGCCGCGCAAGGAGATCGCTCACTCGAACGGCCACGCGCGCGGCTCGCGCTTCACGTCGCCGCGCGCGCACGTCGGCAACCTGATCGTCACCGCCAAGGGTGGGCTGCCGCGGGCGGCCCTGCTCGCCGAGATGAGGAAGCTGGCCAAGGGCGGGGGCGTCACCCCTTATGTCGTGCGCCTGCTGGAGGATCCCAACGTCGCCGGCGGCAGCAACGACAGCGACGACATGATGGCGCTGTTTTCGTTCGGGCTGGGGTCGAACCATGGCCCGCCCCCCGTTCGCCCCCTGGTCGTCTATCGCCTCTCTCCCCGAAACGGGAAGAATGGCAAGGACGACGGGGGTGAAACGCTGGTGCGGGGTCTGACCCTCGAGAATCTGCTCCCCCGTTCGCTCAAGGACATCGTCGCCGCCGGCCGCGAGCCGGCCGTCTATAACTTCGTCGACGGGGGAACGGGTCTGGGCGGCATCCCGTCGGCGATCGTGGCGCCCGCACTGCTCTTCGCCGACGTCGACATTCGTCGCCAGACCGGCAAATACCAGAAGCCGCCCCTTTACCCACATCCAGCCTTCGTCTCGTCTCCCGTCCCACCTTCGCGCTGAGTCCTTGCCGCGCTGATCCATCATTTTCAGCGCTGTATGCTCGCAAACTGTCCATCGACCTAGAGTGGGCCTACGCTGATCGGCGTTTCGCCTTGTCATTATCCTCGCCAGGGCGTCCGCGCGGCGCTCGCGATCCGGGGTCCTCAACTTCGGGCACGACTGTGTCGACGAAGGGAAGACGCATGACGACTCTGCGGCCGCGAGCGCCAAGGCGCGGGCCCGTCCGATTCGCCGCCGTCCTGGTCGCTGCCGCGTTCGCCGGCATGCTGGGCGCGGGGGCTTGCCAGCTGAACGAGGACGGCCTGTCCGCTGGCGGCGGGAGCGCCGGAACGACGACGGACGGCGCGCCGGGCGGAACGGGCGGCAAGGCGGGAAGCGGCGGCTCGATGGGAAGCGGCGGCATCGCGGGCGGCGACGGAGGAGCATCCGCGACCGACGCTGGAACGGGCGGCGACGACACCCAGCCCGACGCGGCATCCGATCCGGACGCGGCAACATGGACGGAGGGCGGCGGCGATGACGTCTCCGCGCCCGCTTGCGGGCACTGCCAGGCTTACGGTTCGCCGCGCGCGCTCGGCATGATCCCCAGCGAGGCGCATGAGCTCTCGGGCCTGGCGGTGAGCCGTCTCTATCCCGGGATCCTGTACGGGCACAACGACTCGGGCGACACGGCGCGGGTCTTCGCCTTCAATCAAGACGCCACCATCAACACCGAGCTCGATCTGGACGGCGCGACCAACGTCGACTGGGAAGACATCGCTACCGGCCCCTGTCCGTCGGGCTCCTGCATCTACATCGGCGACATCGGGGACAACGACGTCAGCCGCACCGGCTACGCGATCTACCGCGTTGCCGAGCCGACCACGCTGCCGGGCGGGGGCGACAGCGTGGACGTGCCGTGGCAGCGGTTTCCGTTCGTTTACCCCGACGGCTCACACAACGCCGAGTCGCTGCTGGTGCACCTGCAGACGGGACGGATCTTCGTGGTGATCAAGGAGAAGAACGCCGCCGCCGCCGTGTACGAGATGCCACTGCCCCTGCAGGCCGATCAGGTCGTCACCATGGTGCGCGTGGCGACGTCGTCCGTTCCCATTTCGGCCGGCCCGCTGACCGGGGGCGCGTTCCACCCCTGCGGCGACCGCATCTTGATCCGCAGCAAGACGTCCATCTACGAGCTGACGCGCCCGGCGGGCGGCGATCTCGTCGCCGTGTTCACCGCCAATCCCGTCCCCGTCCCCGTCGCCGTCGAGCCGCAAGGCGAAGCCGTCGACTACGCGGCCGACGGCCTCGGCTATTACACCGGCAGCGAGATCGGCGACGCCACGCAGGAGCCGAACATCAGCTTCTTCGGCTGTCGCTAGCGTTTCAACGCTCGGCCGCGCGCGCCGCCTCCCAGGCCAGCATCGAGATCTTGCGCGGGCGGCCCCACCGATAGTGACCGAACGTGCCGAGGCCACGGATCACGCGGTGGCAAGGAATGAGCCAGGAGATCGGGTTGGCGCCGACCGCGTTGCCGACGGCGCGCGCGGCGCCGGGGCGTCCGACGGCGCGGGCCAGGGCGCCGTAGGTGGTGAGCTGCCCGGGCGGGATCGCCAGCAACGCCCGCCACACCGTCAGCTGGAACGGCGTGCCCCGCACGAACAGCGACAGCCGCGCGTCATCCCCGGCGGCGCGCGAACGTTCGCTGAACACCCGGCGCAGCCAGGGCGCGGTGGCCGCGTCGTCGCGCCGGATGCCGGCGCGCGGCCAGGTGTCGCCGAGGGCGCGCCGCGCATCGCCGAGCGATCTGGCCTCGCCGTCGCCGCCAGCTTCGGAGAGAAAGCCGAGCAGGGCGATGCCGCGCTCGGTGACCGCCATGAAGCAGCGCCCGAAGGGGCTGTCGCCCACGCCCCAGCGGATGTCCAGGCCCGCGCCGCCCGCGCGAAACTCGCCCGGCGTCGCCGCCTCCAGCGTCACGAACAGATCGTGCAGGCGCGACGGTCCGGACAGCCCGGCGGCGTACGCCGCGTCCAGCACCGTCGCCGAGGCGCGGAGGCTCTCCTTGGCGTGTTCCACGGTCAGAAATTGCAGGAAGCGCTTGGGGCTGACGCCGGCCCAGCGGTGAAAGAGGCGCTGGAAATGAAACGGGCTCTGCCCGACGTGCGCGGCGACCTCGGCCAGGGACGGCTGGTCGGCGCGCCGATCGGTGAGGAATGTGATAGCCGACTGGATGCGCGCGTACGCGCCGCCCTCATCGTCGTCGGCGCCATCGGCGTCGCTGTCTTCGCTGTCGATCGCGCTTGGCTCGCTTCGTTCGCTTGGCTGCAACATATCGGATCAACACTAGCCGTCAGCGGCGGCACCGGCGACCCGGATCTTGCGGAGCGCGCACGCCGACGCGCAAGTTGCCGGAGCCAGAATGATGTAAGGTACGGGCATGGCGCGCACGCACTTCTCGGTCGCCGACGTCGAGGCAATGATTCCCGCTCTTGAGCGCATCTTCACCGACCTCCTGCAGTTGCGCGCCGGCATGCGCGCCGTCGAGGAGAAGCTGGACCGCGCCAGCGCGAAAGGCAAACGGGACAGCCAACCGGCCGACGACGCCACCAGCTCGCCCGAGATCCGGCAGGCGCGCGCCGTGCTGCGCGGCCTGCACGAGGCGCTGACGGACGAGCTCGAGCGCGTGCGGGGAATGGGCGGACAGATCAAGGACATCGAGACCGGGCTGGTCGATTTCCCCGGGCGGCGCGGCGGCGACGACATCCTTCTCTGCTGGAAGCTGGGCGAAAAACAGATCCGCTTCTGGCACACCGTCGAAGGTGGGTTCGCCTCGCGCCGGCCCATCGACGAGCAGATCGCGCGGGCGCCGCAGCGGCTGGACTGACCGTGCCAGACCAGCCAGCGCTGCAGGCGGCCGTCGCGGCCCTGCTGCGCGCGTCGGGTCTGGATCCGGCGCGCGAGGCTGATCTCGTCGAGACGCCGGCCCGCGTGGCGCGCCTGTGGGCGACGGAGTTCCTCTCCGGCTACGCGATGGATCCGGCGGTCATCCTCGGCGATCCGGTGGTGGGCGAGGCCGACCCCGACGTGGTGGTGGTGGGCGGCCTGCGCTTCCACGCGATGTGCCCGCATCACCTCTTGCCGTATCGCGGGGTGGCGCACGTGGCGTACATCCCCGCTGGCAAGCTGATCGGCTTCGGCCGCCTGGCCGAGCTGGTCGACTGCTTCACGCGCCGGCTGACGCTGCAGGAGCGGGCCACGCACCAGATCGCCGACAGCCTGTGCCGGCATCTGGGCGCGCGCGGCGCCGGCTGCGTGATCGAGGCCGAGCAGCTGTGCCTGGCCATCCCCGGCGAGAAGCACGATCAGTCGGGCGTGGTCACCAGCGCCTTCGTCGGCGAGATGCGCGAGCGACCGGATCTCAAGGCCCGCCTGCTGGGCGCCGCCAACCTGGGAGGGCGGGCGCGATGACCGCGGCCTTCGCGAGCGCGCTGCAGGGAAAGTCAGCGGTGGTGACCGGCGCCTCGCGCGGCATCGGGCGGGCCATCGCGGTGGCCCTGCGCGGCGCCGGGGCGCGCGTGGTCGGCTGCGCGCTGCACGCCGTGCCCGACGACGAGGTGCTGGCCTGCGACGTACGCCGCGCCGCCGACGTGGCCGCCTTCGCCACGGCCGTGCGCGGGCGCGTGGGGATCCCCGACATCCTCGTCAACAACGCCGGCACGGTCGCGCGCGCGCCGCTCGCCAGCCTGACCGAGGAGGCGTGGGACGAGGTCGTCGACGGAAATTTGAAGGGCACGTTCCTGGTGTCGCGCGCCTTCATCGCCGGCATGCAGGCCCGCAAGAATGGCCGCATCATCAACGTGGCGTCGATCTCCGGGCGGCAGGGGACGGCCGGGCTGACTGCATACTGCAGCGCCAAGCACGGCGTCGTCGGCTTCACGCGCGCGCTGGCCGAGGAGGTGCGCGCCGATCGGATCGCCGTCAACGCCGTGTGCCCCGGTTCCGTCGACACCGACATGTTGAAGATCGGCATGCCGGGCGCGCAGCCCGCGATGTCGCCCGAGGACGTGGCCGGCGTCGTCCTCTATCTGGCGGCGGTGGCCCCTTCCGCCCTCACGGGCTCCTGCGTGGACGTCTTTGGGTAACGCCTTCTCCGCTGGCACGCCGGCCCTGGACGCGAGCTTGGCGGAGGCGCTGCTCAGCCTGCCCTTGTTCCCGTTGCCCAACGTCGTGCTGTTCCCTCATGCGCTCTTGCCGCTGCACATCTTCGAGGAGCGCTACCGGGTCATGGCGCGCGAGGTCCTGGCGGGGCAGCGATTTTTGGCCATGGGCCTCATCGCGCCGGGCCAGGATCCGGATGTCGTCGACAAGCCGGCCGTTCGCCCCATCGCCGGCGTCGGCGAGGTGGTGATGGCGCACGAGCTGGCCGACGGCCGCTTCAACCTGGTGGTGCGCGGCCGGGCCCGCATCCGCATCGAGGAGGAGCTGGTCTCCGATCGCCCGTACCGGCTGGTGCGGGCGGCGCTGCTGGCCGACGGTCCCGTCACCGACGAGCGCGAGCTGCGCGACGCCGATCAATCGTTGCGCGCGCTGGTCGGCAACCTGGCGGACGCCATCCCGGAGGGCGGCGAGCTCCTGCGCCAGGTGGTGGCGGCCCAGGAGTCGTCGTCGGAGCTGGTCGACGTGCTGGCCGCGGCGCTGGTCGTCGATCCGTCGCTGCGCCAGTCGCTGCTGGAGACGCGCGACGTGCTCCGCCGCATCGAGCGCGTGAGCGCCGAGGTGGTGACGATGACGGCCCGGATCGCGTCGGACCGATCGATCAACTGACGCGCTGCCGAAACGCGCAACCGAGACGCGCAACCGAGACGCGAAGGATGCCGGCGCCTCAGCGCGCGGCCGGGGTCAAGAACCGCTCGTTCACCCAGCCCACCGCCGAGCCGCACTTCACCTTGTGCCAGGTCGAGGGACCAACTTTGCGGCGGTCGCCCAGCGAGAGGACGCCGGTGGCGTGCGGGGAAAGCTGGCCGAGCACGTCGCTCTGGGGATCGGCGGCGGCGCGCACGTTCAGGGTGTCGTCGTCCGCGACGCCGCGAACGTTGAAGCGCGGACCGGCGCCGCCACCACAGGCGCCGAGGCGGTCGTCCTTCGGCGCCGCCCGCGGGCGCGCCGGCGCGGGCGGCGCTGGAGGCGGCGGAGCGGGACGCGGCGGGGGGGCCGGGGCGGCCACCGGCGCGGGCGGCTCCTCGCGGGGCGTCTCCTCGGGCGCGTGCGTGGCGGCGGTTCGCGTCCCGTGCGTATGGCGCGAACGGCGCGAATCGCAGCCCGCGCTGGCCGTCACCACCAGGGTGACCACCACCAGCGCGCGAACCACGATCGCGAATGGCGGCGGCGACCACGAGCGCATGACCAGCGCAGGATATCGCAAGCGCCGGATCAGTTGGGGTCTGGCTCCTGCGGAGGCTCGTCGTCGGGCGCGCTGCCGAACTGCTTCAAGCGAATGGCATGATGCGACCAGACGCCCAGGAAGACGACGAAGATCGCCAGCACCGCCCAGGCCGCGGGAGGCGCCCCTTCGGCGATGGCCACGAACACGCCAGCGACGGCCGCCAGCGACCAGATGACCTTCAGGCGGAGCATGGCGCGGTAGCTCTCGATGCCGTCGTTGCGTCCGAAGAACGACTGCAGGCCGATGGCCAGCAGCGCCGCCGCCACGAGCCGCGTCGCCACCGGATCGATCGCCGTCCATCCCAGGTGCCCGAGCACGAACGTCGGGCAGATCATCAGCGGGATGGCCACGACCACGTCGATGATGGAATGGGCGACGAACCAGGCGCGCAGCGAGGCGGGCAGTGACACGCACTCGTGTCTAGCAGCGCGTCCTGGCTGACGCCAGCGCTCGGGCCGGCACATTGGACGCTTGGTGTGGGGCCGGTCGTGTGTATATTCGGGGGGCAATGCGCAAATTGTCCTCCCGTGTTTGGCCCTCCGCGCTGCTCCTGGTCGGGTCGCTGCTCGTCGCATTCGTTTGGTCGTCCCCCGCCGCCGCCAGGCACGCGCGCGCGAGTCGCAAGGCCGACACCGCCGACTGCAAAGTGGATCGCGACTGCGTGCTGGTCGTGGACGATTGCTGTCCCTGCAACCAAGGCGGCAAGCAGCGCGCGATCCCGAAGAAGGACAAGGCGACCTACGAGAAGGACCGCAAGAAGCGCTGTGCCGGCACCGTCTGCACGGAGATGATGTCCGACGATCCGTCCTGCACGCAGGTCCCCTTCTGCGGCGCGGGCATCTGCGAGCTGGGCGCGCCGCCAGAGAAATAGGAATCGCCGCAGCGGACGCCGTCCGCGCTCTGTCCGCGCCTCACTGAAGGCTCTGCGACTCGACCACCGACAGCGCGTCGACGTACGCCAGCGCCAGCGCCAGCGCCTGCTCGAGCAGCGGTTCGGCGGCGACGAACTTGCGCGGGACGTAACCGAGCTTCTCCACGCGCGGGTTCATCGACAGCACGATGGCCGTCGCCGGCAGGCGCGGCGGCGAGGCCTCGACCACGTCCCACCCGAGGACGGCGCCCCTGGCGTCGCCGTCGATCACCAGCGCGCGCGGCACCGGACTCGGCGTCAGGCGCCAGCGCGCATCGAAGTCGACGAACGGGATGTTGTCGCGCACCTCGACGTCGACGACGCCGCCGCCGGCCCCCTCGGATGGCGGCAGCCGCTCGACGCGCTTCCAGCCCGGAAACGCGTGCCAGACCTCGGGCGTTTCCAGACGCGCCCGCGTCGCGGCGCCGGGCAGGTGCCCGCGCGCGGCCACGGCCGCCAGCGACAGCCGTCCCGAGGGCGCGCGCCGGACCAACCCCAGCGCGCGCGGGGACGGCGACGGCGCAGCCACCAGGCGCTCGCCCAGCGCCCGCCCGTCGATGGCGGCCAGCGCCACCGGCGCGGGCGCCGCGTGCGGCCGGCGGGCCTCGCTGTCGCGCGGGTGCTCGGCGACGGCGGCGAGGCCGCGCAGGGCCACGAAAGCGGCAGCGGCGTTGACCGCCGCGCCGGCGAACCGGCTGCGCGCCACCAGCTGGCGCAGCAACCAGCCACCCGCCTGGTTGTTGATGCGCGCGCTCAGCGCCGCCACGGCGCGCCCGGGACCGGCCGGCGCCCAGGTGAACACCAGCCGCCCGGGCGCGAAGTTGCCCTGGAACAGGTCCAGCGTCACCTCGCCCGCCCCCGGGATGACCCAGAGGCGCCCGGCGAGATTGAACAGCGGGATCTCCAGCTCCCATTCGACCAGCAGGTCGGCGTCGCCGTCGCTGCGTGGCCGGCGTGCGATCACGTCGGTGCGCGCCAGCGCGGGGACGGCCTGACGGTATGCCGCCGGATCGCGCAGCAGCGCCGCCACCGCATCCGGAGGCGCCGCCACCAGCGTCGTCACCTGCGCCTCGTCGCCGTCCGTCGCGAAGGTGGCTAGGTCGCCGTCCAGGGCCTCCAGCGCGGGGACCAGCGCGGCCAGCTCACGGCCGGCCCCGTCGCCGTTCGCGCGCCCGCCGGCGAGGTGGAACGCCGCCAGCGCCGCCAGCGCGCTCGCTCGTCGCTTCACGCGCGGGCGCCGCCCAAGCTCACGTTCATGGTGCCATCCTACGGCAACAGCAGCGCCCTGCACGGCGGCAATCCACGTCGGCCCCGGCCGACCTTGGCCGGCGAGGAGGGTCATCCGTTCGAGCAGAATTGACGGTGGGAGCTGTGCTTTGATGCGAAAAGAAGGCGTGTCTCTGGAGGCTGGAATGAAGATCCGCGGCGGCCTGGCAGGGTCGGTCGCGCTGTTGCTGGCGGCATGCTGGATTGCCGACTGCGGCAGCAGCTCGGGACCGGGCGGCGGACAAGCTGCCGGCAGTGGTGGCGCTCGCGCCGGTTCGGGCGGGGCCACCGGAAGCGGCGGGGGGCCTTCCACCGGAAGCGGCGGGAGCGCCAGCGGGGCCGGCACGGGCGGCGCGCCGGCGGGCGGCGCGGGCGGCGCCGGGCGCGACGCCAGCGACGGACCGGGCAGCGTCGAAGCCGGCGGCGCGGGCGGGGCGATCATGACCCTGCCCGGCAACGGATGCGCGGGGGGAACGTGTCTCAACCCGAACTGCACGGCGATGGGAGCCGCGCAGCCGATCGGCACCTTCGCGGAGATCGGCTTCGAGCTGCGCCCGCCGTACATCCCCAGCGACGTCGTCATCCCGACGTTCGACGATGTCCCCGATCGACTCCTGACCGCCGCCGACGGTGATCCCTTCACCAACTTCGGCGCCGGGCAGTGGACGAAGAAGATGCTGCAGTACTTCGACGCCAACAACATGCACGTCGACTTCTTCATCAACACGGACAACTTCTGCGACCTCAGCATGAACAGCGACTGCGTGGCGACGCTGACCAGCGTCCTCAAGAATCACAACGCCGCCAACCACACCGTCCATCACACGCACATGGGGGGCGCGCAGCCGTACAACGCGGACGACATCGCCTCCAGCAGCTGCGGCTTCGGCGCCGGCGACAAGATCCTGTGCGACGACGAGATGAAGGGCGTCGAGACGCTGGTCGACATGCTGTCCGGGGGCGGCCGCCCGCACCTGACGCGCTTCCGCGCGCCGTACGGCGAGCCGTTTCAAGCCGGCACGCCCAACCTGATACCGATGCAGACGCTGGTGGCGAGGTACGCCGTGAACATCGGCTGGCAGATGGATTCCGAGGACTCGCTTTGCGACAACTGCAAGTACACCGGCGTCCAGATCGCCGGCAACGTCGAGCGCGCCGTCGGCAACGCGCCCGGCGCCGGCCAGTGGGGCGTCATCCTGATGCACGGCACGTACCCCTGGACCTACGACGCGGCCAAGCTGCTCCTCGATCCCCAGATGGGCTACTTCAAGATCCACAACTTCCGCGTCGGGACCGTCGAGGACGCCGTCTGCTGGAAATACGGCAAACACTCATGGGAGATCGTCTCCCAGCTCACGAAGCAGCAGCGCGACCCGAACTAACCTGAAGTGTCGCCGTTTCAGCCAGGAGCGCGGGCTCTGCCCGCGCGGCTCACCTTGCGGAGACGGGGAGGGCCCGCGGGAGGGGCCAGCCCTCCCGCGAAGCGAGCGCAGCGAGCGATCTAGGTCGATTTTTTGATCAGGACACCGGTGGGGATTCCGGTGCTGTCGGGGCCGGGGGTGCCGCCGGAGCGGAGCAGCTTGATGAAGCCGGTGATCTCGTCGTGCGTCTTCGGCGGCAGCTCGTCGAAGCGGATGCCGACGTCTCCGGTTTCTCCCGCGCCAAGATGCGCCACGCGTCCGGGTAGGTGCAGCCGGTGGCCGTTGGGCAAGGTCATGATGACGTCGACGGAGGCGCCCATGGGGGGGCGCTTCGACATCGAGACGCTGATGCCGCCCCGGGAGATGTTCACGGTGTAGACCCGCTGCAAAACCTGCCAGTCGGGAATGCGTATCTCTACGAGGGTGCGGGTGGCGATCCGTTCCGTGCGTCGTCGCTCCTCGAAACCCCGGGTCATGACGCGGCCGGTGGAAATTATCTCACAACTGCGTTATCGGAGAGCTCATGAAGAAACTGCCCACTGCAATCGTCCTCCTGGCACTTCCACTTGCTGGCTCGCTGGCGCTGGCCGGCAAGGCAGAAAAGGTCACCGTGAAGGTGAACCTCATCGACAAGACCGGCACGCAGAAACCAGCCGGCACGGTCACGCTGTCCGACGGCAAAGGCGGCCTGATGATCGCGCCCAATCTGAAAGGCCTGCCTCCGGGTGAGCACGGATTTCACATTCACGAGAAGGGCAGCTGCGAACCGGCGGAGAAGGACGGCGCGCCGATGGCCGGCCTGGCCGCGGGCGGGCACTTCGATCCCGACGGCACGAAGGCCCACAAGGGTCCGGGCGGCGGCGGCCACAAGGGCGATCTGCCGAAGCTCGAGGTCAGCGACAAGGGCGACTCCAAGGCCAAGCTGGAGGTCGCGGGTGTCAAGCTGGCCGACGTTCGCGGCAAGGCGCTGATGATTCACGCCAACGGCGACAACTACTCGGACTCGCCGAAGCCATTGGGCGGCGGCGGCGACCGCATCGCCTGCGGCGTCATTCCCGAAGCGAAGTAACGGGAAAGCTAGGTCGCCGCCGGCAGCTCGTGGCCGGCGGCGGCGCCGGTGCGCGGCGCGGGCCGCGGCTGCAGCAGCTTCATCCACTCGTCGTCGACGGCGCGCAGGTTCCGTTCGATCTCGCCGAACGCGGCGTACATCTCGCCCAGTTGCTCGGCAGCCGCGCGCAGCGCCGTCGGGTTCTCGGACACGCTCGCCAGGGCCAGCAGGCGATTGCGGGCGATGCGCACCCAGGATCGGGACTCGTCGATGGCCGTCTTGGCTTCTACCTTGAACACCATTGTGCCCGCCTCCATCGGTTAAAGCCGAAATAACTTGAGGCCGGCCCAGGCAATGTCCAGTGGCGGTCCGGTAACAACTTCGCAAGCGTCCGGATGCAGCCCGGACGCGGTGACGAGCGTCAGACCGTGGCTTGATCCTGCGGCGCCGCGCTCGGGCGGGCGGCGGGCACGATACCCAGCGCCTCGCCGCGCGCGCGGGCGGCCTGCTTGAGCTTGGCGGTCAGGATCGGCTTGGCCTCGATCCACTCCTCGCGCGCCTGCGCGAACAGCGCCGGCGAGCGGTTGGCGATCTTCTTGCGCAGCTTGCCCAGGGCCGCCGGCAATCCCCGCACAGCGGCGACGGCCTTGCGGGCGGCCATCTTCGCCTCGATGAGCCGCACCTCGGCCGGTGACCGGCCCAGCAACGGCGCGACCTGGGTCAGCCGATCCGCGGCCGTGCCGGCGGCGGCGTGCGGGGCGCGGTGCAAGCCGCTGGCATAGCGGGGATTGGCGGCGAAGAAGGCGTTCACCGACTCGGCGCTGACACCCAGCTTGCCCAGTAATTCCTGATATTCCTTCTGCGCAGCCAGGCGGGCCTTGAACAGGAACATCTGGACGCGGCTTTGCACGTTGACCTTGCCGTCGCCCGAGGTCTCGATGGCGCAGAAGATGCTTTGCGGGTAGATGCCCGTGATCAGGCTCTGCACGCCGTCGGACACGCCCGACGACGGCATGCACCCGAAGGGCTTCACCGACAACGTCATGTGCGCCTTGTTGTGCAGCACGTTGAGGATGAACTTGCCCACCTCCATGTGCCCCTCGCCGCCGCGCACGTTGTTGTCGTAGTACTTGTGCGCGGTCTCGGCGATTTCGTCCATGTCGGGCAGGTGGTAACCCCGATAGCCGATGGCGGCGCCGAAAGTATGAAAGGCCGCGCGGATGGCGAGGTCGGCCACGAACAGCCCGGCCAGCTTCTTGCCGATGTTGACGTTCTTCAGCCCCTTGCGGGCGTCGTCGATGCCACGCAGCTCGGCGCGCAGCTTGGTGTCGTAGCGGCCTTCCCACAGCATGAACAGCAGCCAGTTGGTGACGAACTGGATGTCGCACTCGGCGCCTTCCGATTCGAGGAAGCGCTGCAGGTGATAGTTGCCGTCGCCTTCCGTGGTCATGGCCCAGAACTCGCCGATAATCGACACGCGCGGCGCCGGCCGCGTCCAGTCGAGCGCGATCTTCGCGAAAGCGCGCCGGCCACGCAGCAAGGCGGCCAGCACCGACCGCCCCTCGACCAGGGCGTCGTAGACGTACTTCTTCGTCTGCTCGATGACCGCATCGGTGGCGCCGGCTTCGACCTCGAACGGGCGCAGGCGGTACCCCATGCCGTTGATGACGTCGCCGGCGATGATCGCTTTCAAGATCCCCATGAAGAAGCCGGGGTTCATGGCCAGGCCGGCCTCCTCGCCGGTCGCCTGCTTGAGGCCGCCCTTCTGCTGGAACAGCATCACGCGGAACCCGTCGAAGCCGGCGTCGCGCAGCGCCTTCCGGTACTCGGTGGCGTACATGCCAAAGCGGCAGGGGCCGCAGGCGCCCGCCGTCAGGAAGACGTAGCTGTCGACGATCTCCGCGGGCGTGCGCTGCTCGCGCTGCGCGCGCTCGGTCAGGAACTTGACCAGGTTGCCGACGGTGAAATAGGTCGGGTTGCACTGGCCGCGGTTGCCGAACTCCTTGCCGTAGCGCAAGGCTTCGTTGTCGGGCATGTCGATGACCTCGACCTTGTACCCGAGGCCGCTCAGCGCGCCCTTGACCAGGTAGTCGTGCGCGGCGGTCAGGCCCGACACCAGCAGCGTGGTGGTGCCGCGCTGGCTGGCCCGGAACTGCGGGTCGACCATCTGATCGTACCAGTGGTTGGTGTCGATGCGCGCGCTGCTGGCGGCTGCCGCTTCGCCGTCCAGCTTGCGAAGCTCGGCGTCGATGTCGATCTCCGCACCGGTCGGCTCACCCGTGTTCTCCCCGAGAATCGGCAGGCGGAAGGTGATCGGTTTTTGATGGGCGGTGGACATAATCAGGCTCCTAGCTGGGTGAAATCGGTTGCACGGCGTCGGCGCCGTGGCGTTTGATACCAAGCTGCACGATCCCGGCGCGCTTCATCTCTTCTTGCGCGGCGGCCTTCAGCTCCTTGTCGGTGGGCGCTTTCTTCGCTAGCTCGTATGCGCGCACCCGTTCCGTGATCTCCTGAATCTGCTGCTCGACGCGCGGGTCCTTCTGCGCTCGTTCGGTCAGCTGGCGGGCCTTCATCTGCAGCAGGCCCAGGCGCTTGCGGTCGATCTGGTGCAGCATCTCGGCGCGCTGCGCGCTGAGATCGTCCAGCCGCTCCTTGTGCAGGCCCAGGCTGTGAGCGTACGTCTTGACCCGGATCTTGATCGAACCGCCTGGCTTGTTGGCGTCGATGTCGTGCAGCGCCGAGTACGGCGTTCCGGCCGCGCTGATGATGCTGTCGATGATGCCATACGTGGGGGCGTCGTGGCCGCACTTGAACGAAGACAGGTCGAGCACGACGACGTTCGGGTGGTGGGCCGCGAACTTCGCCGCCCACACCTTCTGCGCCGAGTTCGACGAGTAGTTCTCCGGCCAGACGTCGTTGATCTCGAGCGGCGTGGAGATGCGCCCTTCGGCCAGATCCCTGGCGAAGTACTTGGCCAGGTAGGCTTCGTCCTTGGGGATCGATCGGATCGACAACACCGGGTAACCGAGCACCTGGAACTCCTCCGGGATGCCGTGGTTGAGGCCGGGGTCCAGGTGGTACGGGCGCCCGATCATCAGGATGGCGATGCGATCCTCGCGCTCGACCTGGTCCAGGATGGCGCGCCCCTTGGCCTCCATCTCGGCGTCCAGCTTGCGCAGCGCCAGGAAACCCTGATCGCAGGCGAAGTCGGACTCGTCCTCGGTGATCTCCAGGTGCTCGCGCAAGCAGTTCCAGAGCTGCTTGCGCAGCAAATTCGGCTCGATCAGCGAGCAGGCGGGATCCAGGTATTTGATCCCGCGCTGGGCGAAGAAATCGACCTCCTTCGTGAAGGCCGCCTTGAGGACATTCGGTGCGCCCGCCACGATGGGGCACGACGAATAGTCCATCCCCTTCTTCACGAACGACGGGATGTGCGTCAGCGTCGGGAAGAAGATGAACTGCAGCGGCCGGTCGGCGCGGTGCTGGTGAAACAGAAGGTTGTGGA
>DATKEU010000335.1:0-14466 GCA_035544495.1 Polyangia bacterium
ACGGCGGCCGGCGCGGGCCGCCCCGGCGCATGCGCCGCTCCAGCACCCCGGTGGTGCCGCTGGTCGTTCCGGCCTTCGACCCGTCGAAGCCGCCGCGACCTTATTCGGTCAAGGACGCCTACGCCGCGGGCGAGCGCGTGAGCCACCCGACCTTCGGCACCGGCGTGGTGACGGGCGCGCCCGGCCCCGGCAAGATCGAGATCGCCTTCCCCGCGGGGATTCGCGTGCTGGCCTGCGCCAAGGCGACGTCGACGCTGGAGCGCCCGCACTTCGCCGTCAACGTCCCCATCTCCGATCGGCCGCCCGACAAACCGAGTGCCTGAGCGCCGCGGGGACGCAGCGCGGGTGGCGCTGCGCAAGAACCTGGCGCGCGCCATCCGGCAAGGGCACCCGTGGCTCTTTCGCGAGGCGCTGCGACCGCCGGCGGCGCCGCTGCCCGACGGCGCCGTCGTCGTGGTGACGGCGCCCGACGGGCGGGCCCTGGCGCGCGGGTTCTGGGACAGCGCCTCGCCGATCGCCGTGCGCCTGTTCTCCGGCGCCGACGACGCCGCCGACGAGGCCGACGACGCCGAGCCAGCGGCGCTGGTCGAGGCGCGCGCGGCTGAGGCGCTGGCACGCCGGCTGGCGTTCATCGACCTCGCCCGCACGACCGCCTTCCGCCTCATCCACGGCGAGGCCGATCGGCTGCCCGGCGTGCACGCGGACTTGTACGACTCCGTGGCCGCGGTGCGCTTCGACGGGGGCGGCGCGCGCGCGTTCTATCGTGAATTGCCCGACGCGCTGGAGCGCGCCGCCGCCCGGCACGGCATCCGGCTGACGGCGGTGATCGAACGCCGGCGCGGACCGCGGGGGCGCGAGACGTCCGGGCCGGCGGCGCTGCTGTTGGGCGCCCTTCCCGAACACGAGATCGTCGTGCGGGAAAACGATCTCCTGTTCGGCGTCGACCTTGTACGCGGCCAGAAAGGCGGCCTCTTTCTCGACCAGCGGGACAACCGCGCGCTCGTCGGTACGCTGGCGTCGGGGCGCCGGGTGCTGAACCTGTTCGCGTACACGGGTGGCTTCTCGGTCTACGCCGCCGCTGGCGGCGCGCGCG
This sequence comes from Polyangia bacterium, assembly GCA_035544495.1. Classification (GTDB taxonomy): domain Bacteria; phylum Myxococcota_A; class Polyangia; order Fen-1088; family Fen-1088; genus DATKEU01. The sequence continues at coordinate 1,094 of DATKEU010000335.1, forward strand.
CGACCACCACGGTGGACATCGGTCGCGACGCCGTCGCCGCCGCCCGCCGCAACTTCGAACGCAACGGCCTGGATCTCGCCCGCGCCGAGCTCCACGCCGGCGACGCCTTCGCCTTTCTGGCCGGCGCCGCGCGCGCGGGGCGGCGCTGGGACATCGTGATCTCCGATCCGCCCAGCTTCGCGCCCAGCCGGCGCGCGCTCGCCCAGGCGCTGGGCGCGTATCGGCGATTGCATCGCCTGGCCGCCGCCGCGGTCGAGCCGGGCGGCCTGCTGTGCGCCGCTTCGTGCTCCAGCCACGTCGACCGGGCAGCGTTCCTGCGCACCGTCGAGCTGGGCGCGCGCGACGCCGGCCGCCGCTGGTCCTTGCAGTCGTTCCACGGCGCGGCCGCCGATCACCCGACCGCCGACTGGTTTCCCGAGGGCGACTACCTGAAGTTCGCCGTCGGGCGGGTATGATGCTCGCCGGTCTCATGACCGCCGCCGCCACCCTGCCCGAGAGCGATCGCGCCACGCCGCTGTCCAAGTGGACCGCGGGCCTGACGGCGGCGGCCCTGCAGTCGCTGCTGTACTTCGGCATCGGCCACGCGCACCTGGCCCGGTCGACGGAGCTCCTGCGCACGCCGCTCGACGACGCCATCCCCTTCCTGCACTGGACCTCGTGGTTCTATCTGCCCATCTACGCCGCGATCTTCGTCATCTGTATCGTCGGGTTTCGCTCGCGCCGGCTGTACAAGCGGGCGCTGATGGCGGTGCTGGTGGTCGCCGTCGTCGGCGCCGCCGGCCACATCCTGATCGCCGCGGAGTACCCGCGGCCGGTGCTGCACCCGCCTTACGGCAGCCTGTCGACCTGGTTCATGGCCTTCGTGCAGAGCATCGATCCGCCCGGCAACGTCTTCCCGTCGCTGCACGTCGCACAGACGTCGACGCTGGCGTTCCTGCTGCATCGCGATCGCCCGCGCCTCGGCACCGTGACCATCGTGATGGCGGCGCTGCTGGCGCTGTCGACGCTGACGACGAAGCAGCACTTCATCGCCGACGTGATCTCCGGCTATGCGCTGGCCTTCGTGGCGCGGGCGGCGGCGCTGTTCCGGCTCCCGCGGGTCGCGGCGGCGACGACGCCCCCCTGAACCTCGCCCGCGTCGAGCCGCCCTTCCTTCCAGAGCGCCAGCTCGACCGCGCCCAGCAGCGGCCCCAGCGTCCTCCGGTCGATGGCCGCCACCGGGATAGCCGCCGCCGGCATCGGGGCGCCCGCCTCCAGACGGTCGATCTTGTTCATGACCATCAGGCGCGGCGTCTCCGCCAGCCCGAGATCGGCCAGGATCCGCTCCACGGCGGCGATCTGCTGCTCGTGATCGGGGTCGGCGGCGTCCACCACGTGCAGCAACAGATCGGCCTCGTCCAGCTCCTCCAGCGTCGCGCGAAACGCCGCCGCCAGATCGCGCGGCAGATCGCGGATGAAGCCGACGGTGTCGGCGATGATGATCTCGCGCTCGCGCGGAAACCGCAGGCGCCGCGTGGTCGGATCCAGCGTCGCGAACAGCTTGTCCTCCGCCAGCACGTCGCTGGCCGTCAGGGTGTTCAGCAGCGTCGACTTGCCGGCGTTGGTGTAGCCGACGATGGCCACCACGGGCAGGCCGCGCCGCTCGCGTTCGGCGCGCCGGCCGGCCCGCTGGGCGCCGAAGCGTTCGATCTCGCGCTCCAGCCGGTTGATGCGCTCGCGCGCGCGGCGGCGGTTCTCCTCCAGCTTGGTCTCGCCCGGCCCGCGCCCGCCGATGCCGCCCGTCAGCCGGCTCATCATCGTGTTCTTCTCGTGCAGCCGCGGCAGGCGGTAGCGCAGCTGCGCCAGCTCGACCTGCAGCTTGCCGTCGCGGCTCTTGGCGCGCTGGGCGAAGATGTCCAGGATCAGCATCGTCCGATCGATGACCCTGACGTCGGTGAAGTCGGCGATGGCGTGCGCCTGGCCCGGCGACAGGTCGGGATCGAAGATCAGGACGTTGGCGTCGAGCTGCATGGCCCGGATCAGCACCTCCTCCAGCTTGCCGCGCCCGACCAGGTACTTCGGATCGGCCTCGGGCCGGCGCTGCTCGAGCACGCCCATGACGCGCACGCCGGCCGTGCGGCACAGCTCCCGGAGCTCCTCCACGCGCCCGGCCATCGGCATCGCCACGGCTCCGCCCTGACCGCCGCGGCGCTGCTTGATGTCGACGACGACCAGCAACGCCCGGTCGCGCCGGTCGGTGGCCACCGCCGAGGGAGCGACGCGCTCGAACTCCTCCTCCAGCGCGTCGATCATCGCTGCCGCGTCCAGCGTCGAGCGGTGGAACGGCTCGCTGGGGAGAATGCGCCAGGGCTGGCCGCCCTCGACCGGCGGCAGCAGGTGCGCGACGTGGAGGTCGGCGGTCCGCCCGTCGGGCGTCACGCCGATGGCCGCCACCAGGTCCAGGCGCAGGAGCGCCAGGTCGACCAGATCGTCGCGCGTCAGCGGTTCGTTGCGCAGGTGCGTGTGCACGAGGCGCAGGCCGCGGAAACGCCCGCGGCCGGCGCGGATGCGGCCGATCTCGGGCAGGTTGATGCGGGACGCGTCGCCGACGAAGACGTGCTCGATGTCGCCGCGCCGGTTGCAGAGCACGCCCACCTGGCGTTCGATCTCGCGCGAGATGGTGCACAGGTACGCCGCCAGCTCGGCCGAGGTGATCTCCTCGGGGCGCAGGCGCCGCCGGTACACACGCTCCAGCGCGTGAAGCTGGCTCGGCTTGAGCCCGGTGGTGTTGCCGCTGACGGTGTTCAAACGATGCGCGCGGAAAGACGAGCGTCCTCGTCGCCGAGGCTCCGTCCTCGCAAGTGAGAAAACCGGGTCACGTCTTCATGTCCGTGTCCTCGACCGGAGGCTTGCCCCCGCCGGTCGTCAGGTGCGGCCCCGTCCCGGTCGCCGCCGCCGCGCCGCCGCCCCTGTCGTCCAGGAGGGCCAGGGCCACCGACAGCGCCCGCCGCGTCTTCTCGGTCGTCTTCTCGTCGGACTTGATGCGCTGGTAGGCGCGCACGATCTGTTCCTCGTAGTCGGCGACCTTGCCCTCCATCTCGGTCATGCGATCCCGGTTCTGAGCCAGCCGCACCTCGCGGTTGCCCAGCTCGACGCGGGCGGCGTCGACGTCCGCCACCAGGCTGGCCACGCGCCGGTACGCCTGATCCAGCTCCTGGATGCGCGCCGCCAGCTCCCCCTCGGCGCGCGCGGCCCGACCCACCGCCTGATCGTGCTCGGCGCGGTGGCGTTCGGACAGCTCCGTCTTCTCCGTCAGGTAGCGCCGTTCGATCTCCGTGATCCGGTTGTGCTGCTCCTCGTCGCGCGAGGCCAGCTCGGCGCGCCGCCGCCCCTCCGCCACCTCCAGCTCGGAGATGCGCCGCGCCTCCTGCTCGGCGATGTCGCGCTGCCGGCGCTCCTCGGCCGCCGCCAGCTCCTCCTCTTGCCGGCGGCGCAGGCCCAGGATCTCGTTGCGGTGGTCGCGCTCCTTGGCCTCGGTCAGCGCCTCGTAGGCCTGCCGCTCGGCGGCCAGCTGGGTCGCCTGCTCGTCGCGCAGCGCCGCGATCGCCTTCTCGTGCTCGCGGCGGATCTTCTGCACCTCGCTCTGCAGCCGCTCACTGGCCGCGATCTGCTCGTCGCCCAGGCGCCTCTGCAGCGCTTCGACCTCGGCGCGGTGGGCGGTGTCGTGCCGGCCGAGCTCGGTCTGGTGCCCGAGCAACACCGCCGCCTCGGCGGCCGCCCGCTCGTCGCCAAGGCGGGCCATCTCGCGCCGGTGCCCCTCGTCCATCTCGACCAGCCGGCCCTCCAGCTCGGTCCGCACGCGCTCGAGCTCGCCGCGCGCGCGCTGCTCGTCCTGCGTCAGCCGCTTGCGCAGCCCCTCGATCTCGTCGCGCGACTTGCGCAGCTCCTCGTGGGCGTCGTCCAGGCGGGCCTTGAACGCCTTCTCGCGCTCGCCGGACTTGTCGCGGTCCTGCAGAAGCTCCGCGACCTTCTCGTTGGCGGCGACCAGGCTGCGCTCGAAGCCCAGCGTGTTCTCCTCCAGATCGCGGCGCGCCCTTTCCAGCTCACGGATCTTGTCCTTGTGGTCCAGGACCTGGCGCTCCTTGGCGTCCATCTGGTCGCGCAGATCCAGAATGTCCTTTTCCTTCTTGTTGATGATCTCGCGCAGGCCCAGGAACTCGCGCTCTTTCGAGAACGACGCGGTCTGGGTGTAACGGTCGCGCGCCTCCTCCGTCTCCTTGCGCAGGGTCTGGCGCTCGGACTCCAGCCAGTCGATGCGCGACTGCAGCTCCGCCGCCCGCGACTGCGCCTCCGACACACGTGCTTGCATCTCCTGCACCTGCGGATCGCGCGGCGCCGGGAAGCCGCCCGAGCCTCCGAAGGTGCGTCCGGTGTCGTGCGCCTCGTCGAAACGGACCTCGTCGGGGCCGGGGGGGATCAACGTCTCGTCGGCCTCCGTGGCCTCGGATTCCGCCTGCTCGTCCTGCCCGGGCGGCTGCGTCTTGGGTGCCCGCTCCCACTCCATCACCGGCGGCAGCTCGGTCTCCGACCACAGCGACCGCAGATCGACCACGTCGCCACCCGCGCCCACCGCCGGGGCGCTCTCCGACGGCGCGGCGCCCTCCAGCGCGGCGAAAGCTGCCTGCGTCTCGCGATCGAAGGTCTCGGTGGTGAACGGGTTCTCGTCTTCCAGCGCCCGCTGCTGGAGGGTGTCGCCGCGCGGCGGCTGGGGCGGGTTCGACCGCGCCGCGCCGCTGAGGTCACCGGCGCCAAACCCGTTGCCGGCCGCGGCCAGCTCCTCCTCGGAGTCGGCGATCAAGATATCGCCCGAATCCGCCTCCTCGATCTCCTCGACCACCTCCGACGCCGGAAGGCCGATCAGCTTGTCGATCTTCGCCAGCAGATCGGGCATGTCCAGCGGCTTCAGGAGGTACTCGTCGGCGTGCGATTTCAGCTTCCTGTGTTGCTCGAACGTGGCCAGGGTCTCCTCGGAGGAGATGAGGATCAGCGGCACGTCGCGCAGCATGGCGCTGCGTTTCAGCTTGTTGCAGATGGCGTAGCCGACCTTGCGCGGCTCGACCGACAGGACGATGAGCGCCGGCACGTTGTTCTGGCCCCACTCCATCGCGTCCTCGCCGTTCGGGATGTTCTCGACGGCGAATCCAAACGGGGACAGCGCGGTGCGGATCTCCGCCACCGTGGCGCTGTCAGGCTCGATGCAAAGGAGCGTGCGTTCCAATGTCGCCTCCAGGGCCGGTATCCTATCAGAGGCCGGCAGCAACGGGCGGCGCCGTTTCCCCGAGAATTTCAGCGGTCGCACGCTGTTCGCACGGCCTATTGATCGCGTCGGACGGAGCTCGGGCTCGGCCCGAGCGGAGTCCATCGCGGGAGGGCAAGGGAACCCTTCGAGGGTTCCCTTACTGATTGAACGCCGTCGTCACCAGACGGGCGAGCGAATCCTCGTCGAGGTCGGAGGTGGCCACGTAGCCGAGGCCGCGGTCCCAGTACGCCGCCGTCGACGTGCCGGGTCCCCCGTCCAGGTAGATCTCGCGGCCGTTGACCACGCGACGGTGCGGCGCCTCGATGCTCTCATCGCGTGGCGCGAATACCAGGAAAGCCACACGGTGGTTGTTCGCCACCTGATAGACAATGTAGGCGGCTGGCCACTCGCCGACGTTGACCAGGCGGCCGCCCTGACAGATCGCCTGCTTGCCCAGCGACGGCGCGAGCAGCGGGAAATCGACGCGACCGCGGAACCACGAGGCGATCGATCCACAGTCGGAGCCGACGACGTCCATCGGCATCTCGGCGTGATAGCTGCGCTGCGATTGCTGCAGCACCATCGACTGCGACCGGCGGACGGTGCCGGTGATGCCCAGCAGCAGCACGGCGGCCACGGCGGCGGGAACCAGGCGCGGGTAGGCCAGCCAGGGCCAGCGCCGCGGGGCGATCGGCTCGATGGCCAGCGCGGTTCGCAGGCGCGCCCGCAGCTCCGGCGGAACCGGTGGGCGCGGCAGGTGGGCGCGGATGGCGGCCTTGAAGCGCCCTTGCAGGCGGCAGATCTGGCTGCACGCGGCGCACGTCAGCAGATGGCGCTGAAAGACCTCGCGGTCAGAGCCCGTCAACTCCCCGTCGACGTAGGCGTGAACGAACGGCTTGGCCTCCAGACAGTTCATCGGGAGCCCTCTCCGTCGCGGCGGCGACGGTACGCGGCCATGTCGACGGTCTTGCCGGCGGGCGCCTCGGTGGCGCGTGATTCCGCCTCAGGCGCATGGTCCGCCGGGATGATCCCCTGCTCGACGGCATAGTCGTGCAGCAGGCCTTGCAGGATCTTGCGCCCGCGGTAAAGCCGGCTCATCACGGTGCCCGCGGGGCAGTTCATGATCTCGGCGATCTCCTTGTACGAGAAGTCTTCCAGGTCGGCGAGGACGACGGCCATGCGGAAGTCCGGCGGCACCGCCGCCAGCGCCTTCTCGACGTCGGCGGAGACCATCTTGCCCAGCAGCGCGCCCTCGCTGTCACGCGCGTCGACACCGCCCACGAACTGCTCGACGTTGGCATCCGAGGACTCGGCCTCGGTCAAGATCTCGTGCTCGCGCTCGCGCTCGCGATAGCGGTTGCAAAAGGCGTTGGTGAGGATGCGAAACAGCCAGGCCTTGCAGTTCGTCCCCGCCTCGAACGTGTCGAAGAATCGATACGCGCGCAGCATCGTGTCCTGCACCAGGTCCTCGGCGTCCTTCTCGTTACGGGTCATACGGGCGGCGGCGGCGTAGAGCGTGGGCAGATGCGGCAGCGCCTCGCGTTCGAAATCGGTCCGGGAAGGTCGCTTCTGAAAAAGGCCCATGATGGTCGTTACCTACACCAGGGGTAACCCTGCCAAGGACAATCTTATTCCCCCCCGAGCGCCCGCGCATCCCGCCGCGGCGATTGCCGGAAACAGATTAAAGACATGTTGTTTCAAGCAGATAGCGCTGGCCACCCTGGTTCGGTCCGCCGCCGCCGGTCCCCCCGCTGTCGGAAACCGCGTCCGCCGCCGCGTCCTCGGAACCCGCGTCTACCGAAGAAGCCGAAAGCTTGCCGCTGACGCCGGCGCCCGCCCGCTCGTAGTCCGCGTAGGTGGAATACAGGGCGCCACCCACCGGGACCGACGAGATGTCCCCCAGGTTCCCTTCGGCAGAGGGGAAGACGAGCGGCGCGCCCAGGCGCGGGCCGTCGGCGCTGACTCTCCAGACCTCGGCGGCGCCCGCCCGGGCCAGCACGACCGCGAAGTCCAGGCCAGCGGCACCCAGGCCCGCCAGCGGCGGCTGCAAATTGCTGCCACCAAATTGAAATGCATCGGCGAATCGGTGGTCGCGAAAAAGACCCGCGTCGTAGATGCCCAGCGAGCTGCCCGCCGAGGTCTGCCAGGCGAGTGTGTAGCCGCCACTGGTGGCCAGCACCAGCGGACACGAGGGCGATGCATCGTCGAGGTCGATGGCCAGCGTCTCCTGGACGTAGTTGGCCTCGCTGGTCTCCGCGATCACCCATTGGGGCGGGTCCGCGGCGTCACCGTAACGATAGTAAGCGAGGGAAAGATCCGATTTGCCGGCAACGAAGGCGACGCAGGCGACGCGCGCGCTGGAGTCGACGGCGATCGGGTTGCCCACCGGGTGCCCGTCGGCGTCCAGCACCACCGCGGTCAGCTGGCCGGCGCCCTTGACCGTCCAGGCCAGCGCGGCTCGCATCCCCGAGCGCGACGACCCCAGCGCCACCAGCGGCAGCGGGTCCGACTTGGCGCCGCCCGCGATGACGGCCACCGGCGCTGCTGCCGTGGCAGGCGCCGTCGATCCGTCGGCGGGCGCCGCCACCACGCGGAGCTCGAGATCGACGCCATTGCTGGCCGCCGTGGCATACGCCATCAGCACCGTGTCGGCCGGCGTGGCGCGCCCGGCGGCCGCCATCCACGGACCGGCCAGCCGCCCGGACGCCACCGCGGTGTGCTGCTCGCTCGCGGCGGCGCCCTGGCTGTCGATGTGAACCCAGCGCGCGGTGTCCTGGTCGACGCCGAACAGGAAGAATCCATCGGCACGCGCGCGAGCAGCACATGGGGCAGCAGCATGAGCGGGCTGGCCGGATACGGCACCACGCTGGCCAGCGAGCAGCTACTGACACCGGCGGGCGACGTCTGGCAGGCCCCGGCCGTCAAGGCCGCGATGGCGCCGATGCGGAGGATGGTGATCGACGGACGCAAGGCGCCAGCGCGGATCACGCAGCGGCAACCGCCCCGTGACACTTCTTGTACTTCTTGCCGCTGCCGCAGGGACAAGGATCGTTGCGGCCGACCTTGGGCTCGTTCCGCCGGACCGGGCGCCCCTCTTCTGGTTGCGCGGGGCCGCCGTTGCTGGCCGTCTGCGGCGCCGTGCCGCCGCCCGACTCGATCGTCCGGCGCGGGGCCTTGCGCGGCTGCTGCGCGGGTACGTTGGGCGCGGCGGCCTCGGATTCGCGGCGCAGCTGCATGTGGTACAGCTTCTCGCAAACGTTGCGGCCGATGATGCCCATCATCTCGCCGAAGATGACGAAGCCTTCCTTCTTGTACTCCTGCTTGGGATCCTTCTGGCCGTAACCACGCAGGCCGATGCCCTCGCGCAGGGCCTCCATCGCCTTCAGGTGATCGATCCAGCGCTGGTCGATCTCTTCCAGGTAGAAATAGCGGGCGAAGTACAGCAGCACCGGCAGCGAGAACTCGGCCTCGCGCGCCTCGATGATCTTCTCCAGCTGCGCCCACAGCGATTCGGCCAGTATCTCGCGTTCGAGGATCTTGTCGTCGAAGGACGGCTCGAAGCCGAAGCGCTCCTTGACCGCCGTGCCCAGCGCCGCCAGGTCCCAGTCCTCGGCGTGCTCGCGTGGCGGACAGAGCTCTTCCAGCAGCGTCTGGATCATCTCCTCGGAGAGATCGAGCAGGCGCTCGCGCTGCTGGATCATCGACGAGCCGACCTCGCGGGCCAGGCGATCCAGCGTGGCGGCGCGCTCGTCGACGATGCCGGCGCAATCGAGGTAGGCGCCGTACTGCCGGTAGATGCCCGAGCGCATCTTGATCGGATCGGGCGGGATCGTGATGGGCGCCGGCGGCGGCGCGCCCGGCTCGGCGCTGGGCGCCTCGGGCGGCGGCGCCTGCGTCAGCGCGTCCAGCATGCGCGCCAGCGTCGGGCGCACCACCTGCGCCAGACCGTCGGCGGTGTGCTGCCCCGACGTCGTCGGCACCGGGCTGTCGGCGGCGGTCTTCCCCTTCTTCTTCTCCTCCTCGGACGGCTCGGGCGCATAGCGCCCCTCCAGGATCTGCCGGCGCAGCGCATAGATCGTCTTGCGCTGCTGGTTCATGACGTCGTCGTACTCGAGCAGGTTCTTGCGGATGTCGAAGTTGTGGCCCTCGACCTTCTTCTGCGCGTTCTCGATGGCGCGGTTGATCAATGGGTGCTCGATGGGGACGTCCTCCTCCATCCCCAGGCGCTCCATGAGGCCGGTGATCCGCTCGGCGCCGAAGATGCGCATCAGGTCGTCTTCCAGCGAAAGATAGAACCGGCTGGAGCCGGGGTCGCCCTGCCGCCCCGAACGGCCGCGCAGCTGGTTGTCGATGCGGCGCGATTCGTGGCGCTCGGTGCCCAGGATGTGCAGGCCGCCGGCGCCCAGCACCTCTTGCCTCTCGGCGTCGCACTGGGCCTTGAACTTGACGAAGGCGACCTTGAACTTCTCCGGGTCGACCTCGGCGCCCGGCTGGCCGGCGGCTTCCGGATCGACCTCGGCGCGGGCCATGAACTCCGCGTTGCCGCCCAGGATGATGTCGGTCCCGCGGCCGGCCATGTTGGTCGAGATGGTGATGGCGCCCTTGCGGCCCGCCTGGGCCACGATGTGCGCCTCGCGCTCGTGCTGTTTGGCGTTGAGGACGTTGTGCGGGATCCCCTTCTTGCGCAGCATCGAGGCCACCACCTCGGACTTCTCGACGCTGACGGTGCCGACCAGCACCGGCTGGCCGCGCGTGTGGCAGTCCTCGAGATCGGCCAGCACGGCGCGGAACTTGCCGCGCTCGTTCTTGTACACGACGTCGTGGTGATCCTGGCGCAGCATCGGCCGGTTGGTGGGGACCACGGTGACGTCCAGCTTGTAGATCTTGTGAAACTCCTCCGCCTCGGTGTCGGCGGTGCCGGTCATGCCCGCCAGCTTCTTGTAGAGGCGGAAATAGTTCTGGTAGCTGATGGTCGCCAGCGTCTGGTTCTCTTCCTGGACCTCGACGCCCTCCTTGGCCTCGATGGCCTGGTGCAGGCCGTCCGACCAGCGGCGCCCGGGCATCTTGCGGCCCGTGAACTCGTCGACGATGAGGATCTTGCCCTCCTCGACCAGGTAGTTGACGTCGCGCTTGTACAGCGTGTGCGCGCGCAGCGCCTGGGTGACGTGGTGAAGCCACTCGATGTTCTCGGGGTTGTACAGGTTGCCCACGCCCAGGCGCTGCTCGACGCGCTCGATGCCGCTGTCGGTGAGCATGGCCGTGTGCGCCTTCTCGTCGACGGTATAGTCGATGTCCTTGCGCAGCCCCGGAATGATGTTGTTGACCTTCTGGTAAAGGTCGGCCGAGTCCTCCGCCGGGCCGCTGATGATGAGCGGCGTGCGCGCCTCGTCGATCAGGATCGAGTCGACCTCGTCGACGATGGCGTAGTTGAGGTCGCGCTGGACGTAGCGCTCGATCGAGTCCTTCATGTTGTCGCGCAGGTAATCGAACCCGAACTCCGAGTTGGTTCCGTACGCGATGTCGCCGCGATAGCTGCGCTGGCGCTCGGCGTCGGTCAGCCCGTGGACCACGACGCCGACGGATAGGCCGAGGAACTTGTAGATGCGCCCCATCCACTCGCTGTCGCGGCGGGCCAGGTAGTCGTTGACGGTGATGACGTGCACGCCCTTGCCGGGCAGCGAGTTCAGGTAGACGGGCAGCGTCGCCACCAGCGTCTTGCCCTCGCCGGTCTTCATCTCGGCGATGCCGCCCTTGTGCAGCACCATGCCGCCCATCAGCTGGACGTCGAAGTGGCGCATCCCCAGGACGCGGCGGCCGGCCTCGCGGCAGACCGCGAACGCCTCCGGCAACAGCTCCTCCAGCGGCTGGCCGCGATCGAGGCGGCGCCGGAACTCGCCCGTCATCGCCTGCAACTCGGCGTCGGGCTTGGCCTGCAGCGCCGGTTCCATCTCGCCGATACGGGCGACGATGGGGCGCATGGCCTTGATGACGCGCGCGTTCTTGGTGCCGAATATCTTCTTCGCGACGTAGCTGAACATAGGGTTCCGCCTCGAAACAGCGGGAGAAATACCTTATTGCGCCGCCCGCTCCGGCGCAAGGCGGGACCGCCCACCGGCGTGCGCGCCGCTCCCTAGTGACTCCGCTCGTGACTCCGTGGCCGGGGCGCCGGGCGGACGATGAGCTGCACGACGGCGACCACGAAATAGATGGCCGCGATGGCGACGGCGTAGGCGAGCACGATCGAGAGCTGGCCGGCGATGGCCAGGATCAACCAGGCAAACACGAAGAAGTCGCGCTTGCCCAGGGCCACGACCAGGTTGAAACCGCTGGTCGGCCGGTTGTCGGAAAGGACTTCGGCGAAGTCCTGGCCGCGGGCCCACCACCAGCGGATCTTCAACACCTCGCCGCCCTCGCCCTGCTTGACGAGCTCGCGATAGGCGATGACGTTGTACGTGAGCAGCATCAGACAGCCGGCCAGGCCCCACAGCATGGGCGCCGTCGTCCCGTGCAGGCGGCCGACGCCGATGCCGATGGCCCCCACCAGCAGCAGGTTCAGGGCGTCGTCCACGATGGTATCCAGCCACTCGCCGATGGCGGTCTGCTGAAACCGCACGCGCGCCAGCTCGCCGTCGCACCCGTCCAGGATCGACTGCAGCTGGGCCAGCACGAAGCCGAGCACGATGGCGGCGCGGTTTCCCGAGGCGATGAGGGCGCAGCCGAGAACGCCGATCACGCCCGCCCCCAGCGTGACCTGGTTGGGCGTCACGGGCAGGCGGCAGAGCAGGTGGCGCGTGAGCCAGAACGAGACCTTCTTGTTGATGTGGCGGGCGACGAAGCCGAGATCGCCGCGCAGCAGATCGGCGAAGACCGCGTCCTCGGCCGCGCGCCGCGAAGGCTCGTCGACGACGCGCAGGCCGTCGTCGAAGCGGCGCGCGCGCGGGCGCACGACGTCGGCCGGAATGATCACGGCGCCGACGCCCAGCTCCGCCTGCAACGCCGCCAGCGCGGCGGGGACATCGCCGCCCAGCGGGCGCAGGGTGGCGTTGCCGGGCAGCGCCGGGGGCAGCGGGAGCGTGCCGTCGCTGGCCACCACGACGCGCGTGCCGGGCATTCGGCCGAGCTGCTTGAGCGCGCGCTCGACGACTGGCAAGCCCGCGACGAGCAGGCGCGCGCCGGCCGCCTCGTCGGCGGTCGCCTTCAAGATGACGGCGGCGGGAGCTGCTTCGGCGCCTTCTGACATACGGGGTGGGCGCGCAGGCTAGCAGCGTGTCCTGCTGTTCACCAGCGCGCCGGCGCGGCCGCCGCCGGCCCGAGCAACCGCAGCAGCGCCGCCGTCACCGGCGCCGGAACGCGGGCCTCGTCCAGCCGCAACAGGCGCGCCGCCGCCGGCCTTTCATTGTCGATGACCACCGCCGGCGACGCGCGCGGGTCCAGCGCCTCCCGATAGCGATCCTGGGCGGGAAAATAGCGGGCTGCGATGCGATGAGCGATCTCCGCCTGGCTGCGCCCCTTGGCGGCATCGCGAGCCAGGAGGCGGCGTCGCGCCTCGGCCGGCGTCGTCTCGACGACGATGACCGCGCCGGCCTCCGTCACCGACGGCAGGCGGCGCACGAACACGCCCTCGACGACGGCCAATGAAACCCCGCGCAGCGCGATCCGCCGCGCCGCCTGCGCCCGCCCCGTCGCAAGGTCGACGGGCGTGACCTCGACGAACGGCGCGCCGGCCCGAAAGTCGCGCAAGCAGCGATCCAGCGCCAGGAGATCAAAGTAATCGTCATAGTAGAGATCGACCTCGCGCCGGTCGGTGCGCGTCCAATCGAGGGCGCGCCGGAAGTCGTCGACCCGGAACAGCGCCGCGGCGACACCATCGGCCTCGAGGGCATCGATCAGCCGATCGGCCAGCATCGATTTGCCGCTGCCGTCGATGCCGTCGATGGCGACCAGCGCTCGCTCGCTCATGGGCCGCCCGCGAAGGGGGCCACCAGCGCGATCAGCTGGTCGTGGCAGCGTCCGTTGCTGACGATGCTGCCGCGCGCGTGCGCCGGGTCAGGCTGGTTGTAACGGAACGGCCGCCCGTCGGTGTCGCTGACCCGGC
>DATKEU010000336.1:0-2981 GCA_035544495.1 Polyangia bacterium
CACAAACCGGGCGGCGATGCCCTCGCTCATCTGACGGTCTTTGTGCTCGCGGTCTTTGTCGGGTTTCAGGTCGTTTGGAACGTCAAACCCGCCCTTCACACCCCGCTCATGAGCGTCACCAACGCCATCAGCGGCATCATCCTCATCGGCGGCATGGACGTCCTGCGCGGCGGCGCCAGCCCGGTGGTGAAGACGCTGGGCGGGATCGCCATCTTGCTGGCCTCGATCAACGTGGCGGGAGGATTCCTGGTGACCCAACGCATGCTGCGGATGTTCCGAAAGTAGGGTGCCGACTCTGCCATCGCTGACAGACACCTGGCGATCGCTGGCCTACCTCGGGGCCAGCTTGCTCTTCATCCTCAGCCTGCGCGGCCTATCGACGCAGGAGTCGGCGCGGCGCGGGAACGCCTTCGGCATCGTCGGGATGGCGATCGCCGTCGTGATGACCGCGCTGGCGCTGCTGCTGTCGACGTTCGGCGCGCACGCCGCCGACGACGGGGCGGGCCTGTCCGGCGTGGGTCTGCTGGGCGGGGCGCTGGGCATCGGGTGCGTCGTCGGGGCGGTGCTGGCGGCGCGGGTGCCGATGACGTCGATGCCCGAGCTGGTGGCGGTGCTGCACAGCTTCGTCGGCGCGGCGGCCGTGCTGGTCGGCATCGCCACGTACATGCACCCGGGCGTGGAGCCCGTCTCCGGCCGCACCGTGCACCTGATGGAGATCTACGTCGGCGTGCTGGTGGGCGCCGTCACCTTCAGCGGGTCGGTGGTGGCGTTCGGAAAGCTGCGCGGCGTGGTCGGCAGCAAACCGCTGCTCTTGCCGGGGCGGCACGTCCTGAACCTGCTGGTGGTCTGCGCCTGCGTGGTGCTGGGCGCGCTGTTCCTGCGCGCCGACGGACCCTGGGCACCGGAGAGCGGCGGCCTGTTTGACGGCGGTTTGACGCCCCTGCTGATCATGACCGGCCTGGCGCTGGCGCTGGGGGTGCACCTGGTGATGGCGATCGGCGGCGGCGACATGCCGGTGGTGGTGTCGATGCTGAACAGCTACTCGGGCTGGGCGGCGGCGGCGGCCGGTTTCATGCTGTCCAACGATCTGCTGATCATCACCGGCGCCCTGGTCGGCAGCAGCGGCGCCATCCTCAGCTACATCATGTGCCGGGCCATGAACCGGTCGATCCTCAGCGTCATCCTGGGCGGGTTCGGATCGACGGGCGGTGAGCCCAAAAAAGCGGCGGGCGGCGCGGCGGCGCCGGCCGGGCGCGTGAACGAGGCGACCGTGGCCCAGGTGGCGGAGCTGCTGCTCGCCGCCCGCAGCGTGATCATCGTGCCCGGCTATGGCATGGCGGTCGCCCAGGCCCAGCACCCGGTCAAGGAGATCTCGTCGCTGCTGGCCGAAAAGGGGATCAAGGTCCGGTACGCCATCCACCCGGTGGCCGGGCGCTTGCCCGGCCACATGAACGTGCTGCTGGCGGAGGCCAACGTCTCCTACGACATAGTTAAAGAAATGGATGAGATCAACGAGGACTTTCCCAGCACCGACGTGGTGATGGTCATCGGCGCCAACGACATCGTCAACCCCAGCGCCGAGGACGATCCGCAAAGCCCCATCTACGGCATGCCGGTCCTGGAGGTCTGGAAGGCCGCCCGGGTGATCATGCTCAAGCGCAGCATGGCGGCGGGCTATGCCGGCGTGGACAACCCGCTCGCATACAACGACAACACGCTGATGCTGTTCGGGGACGCGCGGCAGAGTGTGACCAACCTTCTCGGCGCCCTGCGATCGGGCTGAAGAGGCGCGCCCGCCGGCGAATTGTCCTGGCGGATGATTTCGGCAGATAATCGCGTACGGTGCCAGGCCGTCTCTTCCGTCGCCGTGGTCGCGCCACCGCAGCGGCACTCCTGTTCGCGGCGGTGGTGGCGGTACCCGCCTGCGCCGGCGCGCCGCGCATCGATCGGCTGACGGTCAAGCCGACGGAGGTCTGTCCCGACGACACGGTCGAGGCTTCCTGGGCGGCCGATGGGGCCCAGGTTCAGCTGCGCCAGGAGCCACCCATGACCCTGGATCGCCCGCGCGATTCCACGGAGGGCATTCAGGGCATGGCCGGCAGCGGCGACTTCGACGTCGTGCTGGAGGCGCGCGGGCGCGCCGGCCAGCAGGTCGGGCAGCGGCGGTACGTGCACGTGATCCGCGAGGCCTGGATGTTCACGCTCACCGGCCAGCCGAAGTGCGCGGAGGGCGCGATCCGCGTCGACGTCGATTTTCACATGGCTGATCCGCAGATCGACGGGCGCATGAAGGTGTGGTCGGTGGCGGCGCGCGCCGATCGCCCGCTGACCGTTGCCCACGCGGGCCTGCCGCCGGTGACGCTGCCGCTCGATTCGGCCGCCGTCCTGCAAGGGACGCCGCTGTCGGGCACCTGGACGCTGACGGCGGCGCTGCGCGCCGGCGAGAGCTGTCCGGGGGGCGGCGCCGGGCCCGCCGTTCTGACGCCCGCGGTGATCGTCGCCGGCACGTGCAACGGCGTGCCCGCCGTCGAGCAGCCGCCGTCCGCCGGGTCGTCGGGCGGCGCGCCCCGCTGCGGGAACCTCGGCCAGCCCTGCTGCGCGGGGCAGAGCTGCGAAGGGGCGTACCGGTGTGACGCGGCGACGGCTCGCTGTCTGGATCCGCAGCGGCCCGCGTACCTGGACACGGGGGTGCGCTGCAACGGGGCCGCCCCGACGCCGCAATCGCGGGCTTTTTACCTGGGCGTGCGCGACGGCAACGGGTGCGGCGAGATCGCTTCGCTGCTGGCCGATTCACCCGACGAGGCCAGCGCCTGCGCGCGCCGGGGCGGCCGCGAGCGCGTCGTGGCGGCCGTCATTCGCCGCTATGACTTCTGCCGCAACGGCCGCGTGCGCGTGTTCGTGCCGGCGTTCTCGACGGACGACGCCGAACGGTGCGCGCGGCACCTGTGGCCGGGCGGCCCGCTGGCCCCGGGATTGTGCGG
>DATKEU010000337.1:0-5540 GCA_035544495.1 Polyangia bacterium
CGGCGGCGAAGGCGCGGACGCGCGCCCCGACGAGTACGGCGAGGCGCTGACCCCCGAGTCGCTGGTGCGCCAGGTCCAGCAGATGGTGGCGACGTACGGCTTCCGCGACATCAAGTTCAAGACCGGCGTGCTGGATCCGGAGATCGAGGTCGAGACCGTGCGCCAGCTGCACGTCGCGCTGGGGCCGACGGTGCCGCTGCGCATGGACCCGAACGGCGCCTGGTCGGTCGAGACGTCGGTCAAGGTCGGCAAGGCCCTGGCGAAGGAGCTGGGCCACGGCGGCTACCTGGAAGATCCGACCTTCAGCCTGACCGGCATGGCCGAGGTGCGCCGGCGCCTGCTGGCCGAAGGCATCGACACCCCGCTGGGCAGCAATGTCGCCATCACCTGCTTCGCCGACATTCCCGAGAGCGTGAAGCTGGACGCCGTGCAGGTGATCCTGTGCGACGTGCACTATTGGGGCGGCATGCGGCAGGTGCAGAACCTGGGCAAGCTGTGCCACACGTTCGGCATCGGCCTGTCGATGCACTCGAACAATCACCTGGGCGTGTCGCTGATGGCCATGGCGCACGCGGCGGCGGCGACGCCGCACCTGAAGTACGCCTGCGACACGCATTATCCCTGGCAGACGGCCGAGGACGAGATCGTGGCCGGCGGGCGCGTGCCGATCGTCGGCGGCAAGGTGCGCATCCCCGAGAAACCCGGCCTGGGCGTCGAGCTGGATTACGACCAGCTGGCGCGCCTGCGCGAGCGATATGCCCGGTGTCCGTATCGCAAGCGCGACGACGAGGCGGAGATGCGCAAGCACGTCGACCCGAACTGGCGGCGGATCCTGCCCCGCTGGTGAGGACGACGAAGACGAAATGCAACGGAGGGCGAACCCATGAGACCTGAAGAGCTGCGCGGAAAACTTCGCGGCGTGATCGTATTCCCGGTGACGCCTTTCAAGAGCGACCTGTCGCTGGACATCCGGGCGTACCGCAAGAACCTGGCGGCGATGCTGGAGCATCCGTTCGCGGCGGTGGTGGCGGCGGGCGGCACGGGCGAGGTCTACTCGCTGACGCCGGCGGAGCACCTGGACGTGGTGAAGGCCACCGTCGAGGAGGTGGGCGGCCGCATCCCGGTGATCGCGGGAACCGGTTTCAACCGCGCCATCGGCATCAGCCTGGCGCAGGACGCGGCGCTGGCCGGCGCCGACGCCATCTTGGCGCTGCCGCCGTACTATCCCAACGCCGACGAGGAAGGCCTGGCCGAATACTACGCGGCCATCGGCGCGGCGACGCCGCTGGCGTACCTGGTGTACAGCCGCGACTGGGTCAACCCCGGCCCCGCCTGGGTGGAGAAGCTGGCCGCGAAGATCCCGACGCTGGCGGGGTGGAAAGACGGACAGGCCGACATCCGCAAGTACCAGCAGATCATGAACCGCGTCGGCGATCGGCTGTACTGGATCGGCGGCGCCGGCGACGACAGCGTGCCCGGCTATTACGCGATCGGGATCCGGACGTACACCTCCAGCATCTCGGTGGTGGCGCCGAAGCTGGCCATCCAGCTGCACGAGGTGGCGGCGGCGGGCGATGCCGCCACGCTGGCGCGCCTGATGAACGAGTACGTCATCCCGCTGTACGCTTTCCGCGCCGCGCGCAAGGGGTACGAGGTGACGGCGATGAAGGAGATGATGACGCTGGTGGGGCTGCACGGTGGGGCGGTGCGCCCGCCGCTGCCGACGATGCGGCCAGCCGATCTGGAACAGCTGAAGGCCATCGTTTCGCGCTGGAAACCGGTTTTCTAGGCGCAACCGTTACCGGAAATCTGCCGAGGCGAAATCTCGCGGCAACAGAGCGGGCCTAAGATCGGCCCGGGAAAAAGCCCATGTCGATCACGGTCAGCCTGCATCACAAGACGAAGTACGCGTACGATCGGCCGGTGCGCCTGGAGCCGCACGTGGTGCGGCTGCGCCCGGCGCCCCACTGCCGCACGGCGATCCGCGCCTATTCGCTGAAGGTCGAGCCGGGCAAACAGTTCCTGAACTGGCAGCAAGATCCGTTCGGCAATTACCAGGCCCGGCTGGTCTTTCCGCAGGAAGCGAACGAGCTGACCATCGACGTCGATCTGATCGCCGAGCTGACGGCGATCAACCCGTTCGACTTCTTCATAGAGGAACGCGCGGAGAGATTTCCGTTCACGTACGACCCGCGCCAGCTGATCGAGCTGGCGCCGTACCTGCTGGTGGCGCCGTCGGGGCCGCACCTCGATGCCCTGCGCAGCACCGTCGAGGCGCGCGTCTGCCGGCCCGGGCGGCGAACGATCGACGTGCTGGTCGACATCAACCAGCAGGTGCAGCGCCTGTTGCGCTACGACATCCGCATGGAGCCGGGCGTCTTCCCGCCCGAGGAGACGCTGGTGCGCGGCCACGGATCGTGCCGCGATTTCGCCTGGCTGCTGGTGCAGCTGTTGCGGCAGCTGGGATTCGCGGCACGCTTCGTTTCGGGTTACTCGATCCAGTTGGTCGCCGACGTCAAGCCGCTGGACGGCCCGCCCGGGGTCAGCCAGGACGTCACCGACCTGCACGCCTGGACCGAGGTGTTCCTTCCGGGCGCGGGGTGGATCGGCTTCGATCCGACCAGCGGTCTGATGTGCGGCGAGGGGCATATCCCGCTCGCCTGCACCGCCGAGCCGGCCAGCGCGGCTCCGGTGAGCGGCGGGTTCCGCTGGACCAAGCGCGCGGAGGGCGACGAGCTCACGGAGAAGTTCGCCTTCGAGATGCGCGTCGATCGCCTGCACGAGCACCCGCGCGTGACTAAGCCGTACACCGAGCAGCAGTGGGCGGCCATCGATGCCCTGGGCCACCAGATCGACCGCGCGCTGGCGGCGGGCGACGTGCGCCTGTCGATGGGCGGCGAGCCCACGTTCGTGTCAATCGACGATCCCGAGGGTGCGGAGTGGAACACCGCCGCCGTCGGGACGGACAAGCTGCGGCTGTCGGATCAGCTGGTGCGGCGGCTGCAAAAGCGGTTCGCGCCCGGAGGCCTGTTGCACTTCGGCCAGGGCAAATGGTACCCGGGCGAGCCGCTGCCGCGCTGGGCGCTGACCTGTTTCTTCCGCAAGGACGGTCATCCGCTGTGGCACCACCCGATGCTGGTGGCCAGCGACGAGACGCCGCCCCCGCGCCCGACCGCCGCGCGCGACCTGGTGAGCGCCATCGCGCACCGGCTGGGCGTCGACGAGGCCAGCGCCGTCGCCGCGTACGAGGACGCGTTCTATTACATGTGGCGCGAGCGCCGCCTGCCGACCAACGTCGATCTGCAGGACGCCCGCCTGGACGACGAGATGGAGCGGGCGCGGCTGGCGCGCGTGTTCGAGCAGGGGCTGAACCGGATCGTGGGGTATGCCTTGCCGCTGCAAGGGCTGCCGTCGGCGAGCGGCGCCGTCGACTGGCGGACGGGGCCGTGGTTCCTGCGTACGGAGCGCATGTACCTGCACCCCGGCGATTCGCCGATGGGGTTTCGCCTTCCGCTGGATTCGCTGCCCTGGGCCGTGCCCGGCGATCGCGGTGAATTCTTCGATCCGGATCCGCTGGCCCCGCGCCCGCCGCTGCCGCGCCTGGCGCCGCCCGTGCCGGTGCGCCTGGTGATACCGCAGCCGGGGCGGGCAGGCGACGGCGAGGCGGGCGACGAACGCGAGCGCGAGCGCGAGCGCGAGGATCAGGCGCCGCCGGCGCGCGGATCGTCCGCCGGCCACATCGTGCGCACCGCCCTGTGCGTCGAGCCGCGCGACGGGAAGATGCGCATCTTCATGCCGCCGCTGGAGAGCCTGGAGGCGTACCTGCAGCTGGTGTCGGCGGTCGAGCAGGCCGCCAGCGACGTCAGCACGCCGGTGATGATCGAGGGCTACGCCCCGCCGCGCGACCCGCGCCTCGGCCAGCTGGCGGTGACGCCCGATCCGGGCGTCATCGAGGTGAACATCCACCCGGCCATGTCGTGGGACGAGCTGGCCGCGAACACCAGCGGCCTTTACGAGGACGCGCGGCAGACGCGCCTCGCGACCGAGAAGTTCATGCTCGATGGGCGGCACAGCGGCACGGGCGGCGGCAACCACGTCGTGCTGGGCGGACCGACGGCGGCGGACAGCCCCTTCCTGCGGCGGCCCGATCTGCTGCGCAGCTTCATCGGATATTTTCTGAACCACCCGTCGCTGTCGTACATGTTCTCGGGGATGTTCGTGGGGCCGACCAGCCAGGCCCCGCGCATCGACGAGGCGAGGCAGGAGAGCGTCGACGAGCTGGAGATCGCGTTCCGGCAGATCGACGAGCGTGCCGCCGGCGCGCCGACTCCGCCCTGGCTGGTCGATCGCATCTTCCGGAATCTTCTGGTCGACGTCACCGGCAACACCCACCGCGCCGAGCTGTGCATCGACAAGATGTACAACCCCGACAGCGCCAGCGGGCGGCAGGGCCTGCTGGAGCTGCGCGCCTTCGAGATGCCGCCGCACGCGCGCATGAGCCTGGCGCAGCAGCTGGTGCTGCGCGGGTTGACGGCCATGTTCTGGGACAAGCCATATCGCGAGCGGCCGATCCGCTGGGGGACGGCGCTGCACGATCGCTTCACGCTGCCTTTCTTCGTCGAGCAGGACTTCGGCGAGGTGATCGAGGATTTGCAGCAGGCGGGGTTCCCGTTCGCGGCGGACTGGTTCGCCGCCCACCACGAGTTCCGTTTCCCGTCGGCCGGAAGCATCGCCGCGCGCGGCATGACCCTGGAGTTGCGCCAGGCCATCGAACCGTGGATGGTGCTGGGCGAGCAGGGCGCCGTCGGCGGCACGGCCCGTTACGTCGACTCGTCGCTGGAGCGCCTGCAGGTACAGATGAAAGGCTTCACCGACGATCGCTTCGCCGTGCTGTGCAACGGGCGGCGCGTGCCGCTGCACCCGACGGGCAGCAGCGGCCAGATGGTGGCCGGCGTGCGCTTCCGCGCCTGGCAGCCGCCGAGCGCCCTGCACCCGCGCATCGGCGTCCACGCCCCCCTGACCTTCGACATCGTCGACGGCTGGAACGGCCGCTCGATCGCCGGCTGCACGTACCACGTCGCCCACCCCGGCGGCCGCGCCTTCGACCAGCTGCCGCGCAACGCGCTGGAGGCCGAGAGCCGGCGGGCCTCGCGCTTCTTCAAGATCGGCCACACCCCCGGGCGGCCCGCGGCGGCGCCACCAGCCAGGGACGAGCGCGCATCCCGAGATTTTCCGCTGACACTGGACCTGCGCCGCTGAGCTAGCCAGCGTTCCCGCGCTCCGCGCTCCGCCCCCGCGCTCCGCCCGCGCCCTCCGCCCCCGCGCGCTTTCTCTCGAAGTGCCACCCGCACCACTCCCCGCCACACTTCAAAGACACGTCCGATACCCTCGCCCGCGCGAAGCGCGGGCGAGGGAGGTGCCGAAGGCACCGGGTGAGGGCAAGCCTTGCGGAGCACCTCCGCCCAACCTTCCCACTCGCCGTCCACCACCACCGCTCGCAGTCCCGTTCCGCCGAAACTCCACGCAACGTATGATTCCTT
>DATKEU010000338.1:0-9917 GCA_035544495.1 Polyangia bacterium
TGGCCGGGAAAGAGCCACAGACGAGGCCGTTGCAGCCGCCCGTAGGCACGCAACTCGTCGAGCAAGCGCGGCGCCAACGGCACGAGGCGATCCTTGCGCCCCTTGCCCTGGCGGACCTTGACGGTGCCGCCCTGCCCGTCCGCCTCGATGTCGCCGAGATCCAGGTTGCACGCCTCCGACACGCGCAGCCCGGCGCCGTAGAGAACCTCGAACAGCGCGCGCGCCTGCGCCTCCTGCGTCGGGTCGGCCTCCGGCGATCCGTCCGGCGCCGCGTCCAGCAGGCGGCCGACGTCGTCCTTGCCCAGGAACGTCGGCAGGCGCTTGGCCCGCTTGGGCGCGCGCAGCGCCGCGACCGGGCTGCCGGCGATGACCCGCCGTCGCACCGCCAGCCGGAAGAACGCGCGCAGCGACGACAGCTTGCGACCGATAGTCACGGCGTCGTTCCGTCCATGGAGCGAGGCAAGGTACGAACGGCAAGTCGGAAGGTCAAGGTCGGTGAGCGCCAGCGATCGCGCCTTCGCCTCGGATTGGCCCGCGCACGCGAACGCCACCAGCTCGCCGACGTCGTGCAGGTACGCGCGCAGCGTGTGCGCCGACGCGCGCTTCTCCGACACCAGATACTGGCGAAACATCTCGATCGCGGGCCCGACCTTCATGCGCTCCGATCGTAACCCACCGTTGGGACGCGCGCGAATCGCTGGAAATCCGAAGGTCGCGCCCCTCACCCTGACCCTCTCCCCACTTCGCGGGGCGAGGGCAAACGGTTGGCTGCACCCGCGCGCACACCGCTGATGGACGGAGAGCAAATGCGGAGATAACGCCCCGCACCCTGACCCTCGCCCCGCTTCGCGGGGCGAGGGCAAACGGCCGGGGGGAAATCGCCACCGAGGCGACTCCGCGTGCGGGCGTTTTGTTGGAGGGCTGCAGGCCGATACATACGCTAGCTTTCCGTCCATCAGCGGGGCGCACGATTCATACACGTGCTGTCCGTCCATCAGCGGTGTGCGTGCTGGTGCAGCCAACCGTTTGCCCTCGCCCCGCGAAGCGGGGAGAGGGTCAGGGTGAGGGGCCGCCGTCGACGCCGAGCGCACCCGCGATCAGTGCTGGCTGGCGAATCAAACCCACGCCGCGAACGCCGCCGCCGCCCGCTCGGCGTACAACCGCCGCCGATCGCGCTTCGGCGCCCGCCCCGCCAGCGGCGGCAACAGCCCGAAGTTCACGTTCATCGGCTCGAACGGCTGGCCGGCGAGCCGCGGCCGAGTGACGTGCTGATAAAGCGCGCCCATCGCCGTCTCCGGCGGCGGCGGCGGTGCCGGCTTGCCCAGCAGGCGCCCCGCCGCGAAGCGCGCCGCCAGAAGCCCGATGGCCGTCGATTCGATGTAGCCCTCGACGCCGGTGATCTGCCCCGCCAGATGAATCGACGGGCGGCTGCGCAGCTCCAGCGACGGGCCGAGCAGGCGCGGCGAATCGACGTACGAGTTTCGGTGGATCGACCCCATGCGCAGAAACTCCGCCGCCCCGAGGCCCGGGATCATCCGGAAAATGCGCTGCTGATCGGGATACGCCAGGCGCGTCTGAAAGCCGACCAGGTTGTACGCCGTGCGGTGGCGGTTCTCCGGGCGCAGCTGCACCACCGCGTGCGGGCGCTGGCCGCTGCGCGGATCGGTCAGGCCCACCGGCCGCATCGGCCCGAACGCCAGCACGTCCAGCCCGCGATCGGCCATCACCTCGATCGGCAGGCAGCCCTCGAAATAGCGCGCCTCCTCGAAGGCGTGCGGCGCCACCTTGCGCCCGGCGCGCACGGCGGCGACGAACGCCTCGTACTCGTCGCGCGCAAGCGGGCAGTTCAAATAGTCGCCCTCGCTGTCCTCGCTGTCGTCGTTTCCCCAGCGCGAGGCGCGAAACGCGATCCCGAGATCGACGCTGTCGCCTTCCACGATCGGCGCGATGGCGTCGTAAAAGTAGAGCGGCCGCCCGCACAGCGCCCCCAGCTCCCGCGCCAGTCGCCCGCCCGTCAGCGGCCCGGTGGCGATGATGGCGATCTCCGGCCCCTCGGGCAGCTCGTCGACCACGCGCCGCTCGATGCGAATGCGCTGGTGGTTGGCGATGCGCGCCGTCACCAGGCGCGAGAACGCGAAGCGATCGACCGCCAGCGCCTCGCCCGCCGGCACGCGCGTGGCGTCCGCGCAGCCCAGGATCAGCGACCCCGCGCGCCGCAGCTCGGCCTTGAGCAGCCCCGCCGGCGATTCCACCGCGTCCGAGCGCAGCGAGTTCGAGCAGACGATCTCCGCCAACAGCGGCGTCGCGTGCGCCGCCGACATCGCCTCCGGCTTGCACTCGCGCAGCACGACGTCGACGCCCGCCTGTCCAAGCTGCCAGGCGGCCTCGCAGCCGGCCAGCCCGCCCCCGACGACGACGACCGCCGCTGCCGACACTTTCGCTCAGGCCCCAGCGGCGGCGACGCCGCCGCCGGTGCCGCCCACGCCCTCCGGCGGCTCACCGTCGGCCGAGTAGCCGCACTCCGGCTTGATACAGCGCAGGCGCACGCCGGTCTTGGACACCTTCTGAACGATGAACGGCGCCCCGCAGCTGGGGCATGGCTGCGGCAGCGGGCGATCCCACGACACGAAATCGCACCCGGTCTTCGAATAGTTGGCGCACCCGAAGAACGTCTTCCCGCGCCGCGAGCGCTTCTCCGTCAGATAACCGCCGCACCCGGGCTTGGGGCAGGCCACGCCCAGCGAGATGGGGCTGGTCGTCTTGCACTCCGGATAGCGCGAGCAGGCCAGGAACTCGCCGAAGCGCCCGCGCCGGATCACCATCGGCGAGCTGCAGGTCGGGCAGATCTGATCCGACGGCCGCGTGGTCGGCACGATGTTCAGGCTGCCGTCGGCGTTGCGCGTGTACTCCTTGGTGTTGCGACAGTCCGGATAACCAGAGCAGGCCAGGAAATAGCCGTTGCGGCCCCACTTGATGACCATCCCCTTGCCGCACTTCTCGCACACCTGATCGGTCGGCTGCTCCTCGCGCTTGACGTCGCGCATTTCGATCTTGGCCTTCTCCAGCTCTTCCTTGAAAGGCCCATAGAACGCGTGCAGCAGCTTGACCCAGTCGGCCTGGCCGTCCTCGACCTCGTCCAGCTGCGCCTCCATGCGCGCGGTGAAGTCGGTGTTGACGATCTCGGGGAAGCTCTTGACCAGGAGGCCGTTGACCATCATCCCCAGCTCGGTCGGGTGCAGGCGCCCCTCGCGCTTTTCCGCGTAGCCGCGGTCCTGGATCGTCGACAGGATGGCCGCGTACGTCGACGGGCGCCCGATCCCCTTCTCCTCCAGCTCCTTGACCAGCGACGCCTCGGAGAACCGCGGCGGCGGCTGCGTGAAGTGCTGCTCCGGCTTGGTCTCGATGAGGCGCAGCACCTCGCCCTCCTTCACGTCGGGCAGCGCGCTCGCCGCGTCCTCGTCGGCCGCGCCGTCCTCCACCGTCTCGGCATAGACCTCCAGAAAGCCCGGGACCTTCATGACCTGGCCCGTGGCACGCAGCTCGACCTTGCCCGCCTCGATGTCGATGCTGGTCTGGTCGAACACCGCCGGCACCATCTGGCAGGCGACGAAGCGGTTCCAGATCAGCGTGTACAGCTTCAGCAGATCCTCGGTCTCGCGCTCGTCGCGCCCGCCGCCGCTCACCGCCCACAGCTTGCGCACCGCCTCGGGGTCGTACTTCAGCGTGGTCGGGCGGATCGCCTCGTGCGCGTCCTGCGCCCCTTTCTTGGTCCGGTAGACGACGGGCGCCGCCGGCAGCGACGCCGCGCCGAAGCGCTCGCCGATGTACGCGCGCACGTCGGTGATGGCGTCGTCGGACACGCGCGTCGAATCCGTGCGCATGTACGTGATCAGGCCGACCAGCCCCTCGTCGCCCATCTCCACGCCTTCGTACAGGCGCTGGGCCAGGGCCATGGTCCGCTTGGGCGAATAGCGCAGCTTACTCGAGCCTTCCTGCTGCAGCTTGCTGGTGATGAAGGGCGGCGGCGGGTTCTTCTTGCGCTCCTTGCGCTCGACGGCCCGCACCCGGAGCTCGGCGGCGGCGATGGCGTCCACCGCCTCGCGCGCCTGCCCCTCGTTGGTCAGGTCGGCCTTCTCGCCGCCGACGCGCGTGACCCTGGCGGTGAACGGCGGCGGCGTGCCGCCCTCGACCACCGCCTCGACCGACCAGTACTCCTGCGGCTTGAAGGCGGCGATCTCCCCCTCGCGCTCGACGATCAGGCGCACCGCCACCGACTGCACGCGCCCGGCCGACAGGCCGCGCTTGACCTTGGTCCACAGCACCGGGCTGATCTGATAGCCGACCAGGCGGTCCAGGATCCGGCGCGCCTGCTGCGATTCGAACTTCTTCAGATCCAGCGTCGTCGGGCGCCCCATCGCCTCGGTGATCGCCTTCTTGGTGATCTCGTTGAACAGCACTCGAAAGATGTTGGGGTTGGAATCGCGGATCTCGTCCGCGATGTGCCAGGCGATCGCCTCGCCCTCGCGATCGGGGTCGGGCGCCAGGTAGATTCGCGCCACCTCGCCGGCCGCCTTCTTGATCTCGGCCAGGACCTTCTTCTTGCCCTCGATGACCTCGTACTGCGGGGCGAAGTCGTGGTCGATGTCGATGCCCATGTTCTTTTTGGGCAGGTCCTTCACGTGGCCGACCGACGCCTTCACGGTGAAGCCGGCGCCGAGGTACTTCTTGATCGTCTTCGCCTTGGCGGGCGACTCGACGATGATGAGGGCGTTGTCGTTGGCGCGCCGGGCGCGCGCGGCCTTGACCGGCGGCGCCTCCGCCACCTCGACGGCGGCGCTGCCCGCCTGCTTGGCGCGCGCCGCCGGCGCCGCCTGCGCCGCCTTCTTGGGGGGCGCCGCAGCGGGAGCCGGAGCCTTCGTCGCTTTGGCGACGGCCGGCTTGCCCGCGCTGCTCTTGTTTTCGGCCGCTTGCTTGGCCGGGGGCGCCGCCTTCTTCCCAGCTGCCGGCGTCGCCGACGGCCCAGGCGCTGCGGCAGTCTTCGCTGTCGCCTTCGTCGCCTTCGTCGCCTTGCCCTTGCCGTCGGCCTTGGCGACCGCGGCGGGCGTCTTGGCGGCTGGTTTCTTACCCGGCACGCGGCACCTCGTACAGCCCGCCGGCGACCCGGTGGATGAAGCCCGCCATCTCCGCCTCGGTCAGCGCGCTCAGCACCGCCGGAAGCGGCTGGCCGATGCGCTGGGCGATCGCCGCCGGGCTCTCGGGCCCGGTCCGCAACAGGTCGATGAGCGGCCGCAGCGTCTCGGGAACCTTCGCCGGCTTCGGCGCTGCCCCGGCCAGAAGCTCGAGCACCTGGGCCGGCCCCTCCGCCGGCACCGCGGCGCCCGAACCGATGAGCCAGTCGGCCCCGCGGCTGCCCGGCACCGCCAGCAACTTCCGCCCGAGCTCCCGCGCCCGCGCCGCCGTGATCAGCGCGCCCGACCGCGTTCGCGCGTCGATGACGATGACCGCCTCGGCCAGCGCCGCCACCAGCCGGTTGCGCAGCGGGAACTGCCCCGAGCGCGGCGGCGTGCCCATCGGGTACTCGGAGATGAGGCCCCCGGCGCGCGCCACCTGGCTGAACAGCTCGGCGTGGCGATCCGGGTAAACGACGTCCACGCCGCATCCCAGAACGGCGAAGGTCGGCGCCCCCGCCTGCAGCGCGCCCAGGTGCGCGGCCGCGTCGATGCCCAGCGCGCCGCCCGAGATCACCGACCACCCAGCCTGGCCGGCGGCCAGCGCGATCGCCTGCGCCTGCGCATAACCGGCCGCCGTCGCGCCCCGCGAACCGACCATCGCCACCACGCGCTCCTCGGGCGCCGGCAGCCGTCCGGTGATCCACAGCTGCTGCGGCGGGCGCGCCAGATCGCCCAGCCGCTTCGGAAATCGCGGATCGCCGGCGGCGCAGACCCTACCGGCGGGCACGGCTCCAACGTCCATGCTTCCCGGCGGCCCAGAAGGCCGTTTTCGCTCGAATCCGAACATGGCCAGCCGTTGCAGATAGCGCTCCGTCGGGGCGCGGTCAAGGCGACAGGAAATACCTGATGAAATTTCAGGCACTTACGAACGCCGTCCTGCGGGTTACCCCCGATCGGTGCGTCAATATCCCTTCCGCAGGTCGGCGACGTCGCCGATGCGGATCTCGCGATTGCCGTGCGTCACCCATGCGGTCGAGGTCTCTTCGCGCACGTCGACGGCCAGAAGCTCGGCCACGGAATCAGGGGGAAAACGGTGATCCATGTCGGTCCAGCTTTCCATCCGCGGCCTGTACCCGTCCCCCTGGCGAATGATGAGAAACCGGTTGCCGAGCTCGACACCGTGCCGGCTGCCGCGGTTGACGACCACGAACATGTTCTGGGCGATCAGCAGATTGGGGGCGATGGCCGCCACCACGCGCCCGGTGGTGGAGATCTCGTTCTTGCGCGGCAAGACGGTCTTGAACTGCTTGACGACGGGCCCGACCCGGTAGCCGCGCTCGACCGGCTCGCTGATGTTGATCAGCGTGGCGGACGCGACCGGCCGGTCGGTCAGAGCGTCGATGACGATGTCGCCATAGATGCGGACGATGTACCCCAGCGTGAGGCTGGAGCCGGGCTCGCGCACCGGGTTGTCCGCGTCGACCCGGTAGACGGTGAAGCGCTCGCCGGCCTTGGGAGGGCTCTCGCGCGCGAACTCTACATAGGCCTGGTCGCCGCTCGCCAGCATGATCTTCTCCTCGCGCGAGCCGTTGATGGTGCCGGCCAGCGCGAGGGCGTGCGTGTCGACGAACCCGACCTCGCGCAGGTTGCCGTTGTCCACCGTGGCCACGCCGGCTGGGCGGATGACGCCGATCCGGTTGCTGGCGCGCTCGCCATCGGAAACCGGCTGGTCGGCGGCGTTATGATCGCCGGCGCCCGGCGTGGTGTGCGCGATGGCGCCCAGCTTGATCGTCTGGCCCGGGAAGATCCAGTGCGGGTTGGTGATCTCCGGGTTCTGAGCCCAGACCTTGGGCCAGCGCCAGGGATCGTGAAAGTACGACTCGCAGATCCCCCACAGCGTCTCGCCCTTCTTGACCTGGTGGGAGTCGGGCATGATCCCCTCGGCGCCGTCGCGCCGCGATTCGTCGCTGTCGGCGTCGGTCGTCGAGTCGTCGGCGTCGGCCGGCCCGCTGGTGCCGGGCTCGTCGTCGCCAAGGCCGCGCAGGACCTTGCGCTGCTCGGCGTCCTTGGCCTGGGGCCCGCGTCCGGCCCGTGCCGGCGGCGCGCCGCCCGCCAGCGCGCTGGCGGCGGCGATCCCCAGCGTCAGGATGACGCGCGCCCGCTTCATCGCCGCTCCGCCGGTATCCTGGGGGCGATGGTTCCCAGGCTGACGTCGACCTTCGGGGCGAACGGCGGCTCGTGCAGGCGCGCCGTGGCCAGCGCGGCGGTGGGGTGCCGGGGGAACGCGCGCAGCAACGATTCCAGTATCTGCCGCCCGTCGGCGGCCTGGTTCAACGCCAGGTGAGAGAAGCCGAGCTTGAGCAGCGCGTCCGGCACCTTGTTGCCGTGCGGATAGCGCTCGACGACCGCGCGGAACTCGCGCGTCGCCGCCTGATACTGGCGCAGGTCGTAATAGCACTCGCCGATCCAGTACTGGGCGTTGTCGGCGTAATCGTGCACCGGGTAGCGATCGAGGAAGCGGCGGAACCCCGCCAGCGCCGCCGCGTGATGGCCGGCGCGCAGCGCCTCCAGGGCGTCGCGGTAGATGCGCAGCGGTTCGGGCGGGATCGGCTCGCGCGGCTCTGTCCCTTCGCGGATCAACGTCGGGGGCAGCACCGGTGGTTCCGCCCGCGGCGCCGGCGGCGGCACCGGCGCGGTGGCGACCGGGATCGCGCGGGGCGCAACCGGGCGCGGGGCGGGGAGGCGCGGCGACGGGCCCACGCCCCGCTGCGCGCGCAGCATCGGCCGCCCGGGCGCCGCGGGGCGGGCCGCCTCGCCCGCGTACTCGACGGGCGCATCGCCCGCCACCAGCTCCGACGCGGGCGGCGCCTCGCTCACCGTCGGCTCCATCACGACCGGCGGCGGCGGATTGCCCTCGGGCTCTTTCGGATCGGCACGCAGCACCTTCACCGCCGGCAGCGACGGCGTCCCGCGCTGCTGGTCGGTGACGCGCTGGCTGTCCAGGCGATCCTCCAGGATGAAGACGCGGTTCTGGAGCTCCTCGATCTGGCGCACGTAGCTGTTGTTCTGCGCGCGCAGCGTGTTGATGGTGCGTTCGGTCTCCGCCGCGCTGGCGGCCGCTGGATCGAGGCGCGTCGTCGCGCAGGCGGCGGGCGCCGCGAAAGCGACCAGGATCCAGAGGAGATTTCCAGCGCGCGACATACCGTTTCGCCGCCGCGATCGTAAGGTCGGCCGTCGTTGCCGTCAAAAAACCCCGATTTTCGGCCTAAAATCGCGGCATGACCCTCGCGCCCTCGCAGCATCCGCCTGGCGCCTTCGCGCGGTGGCGGGTGCGGGCCCCGACCGCGCGCGATGCCGCCCCCGATGGGCGGCGCGCCGTCACGACTCCAGTTCCCGCAGGATGCGATCCGCGCCGCGTTCGAGCAGGCGGCGGCCCAGCGTCGCGCCCAGCGCGGCCGCGTCGGCCGGATCGCCGGTGACCTCGTCGCGGATGATCTCGCTGGCGTCGGGCCGGCCGACCAGGCCGCGCACGGTGAGCCGGCCGCCCGACATCGTCGCGTGGCCGGCGACCGGCGTGCGGCAACCGACGCCCAGCATGCCCAGCAGCGCGCGCTCCGCCGCGACGGTGGTCTCGGCGTCGGCGTCGGCCAGCGCGCGACAGAGCGCCGCCACGCGCGCGTCGCCCGCCCGCGCCTCCAGCGCCAGCGCGCCCTGGCCGATGGCGGGGAGCATCCGCTCCTCCGACAGGCGCTCCGTGATGCGATCGGCGAAGCCCAGCCGATCGAGGCCGGCGCAGGCGAGAATCGCCGCGTCGACGACGCCGTCGGCCACCTTGCGCAGGCGCGTGTCGACGTTGCCGCGCAGGATCTCGACCGCCAGGTCGGGTCGAGCGGCCCGCACCTGACAGACGCGGCGCAGGCTGGACGTGCCGACGCGCGCGCCGGCCGGCAGCTCGACCAGCGGCGCGCCGCTGCGGCTGACCAGGGCGTCGCGCGGATCCGCGCGGCGCGGGATCGCCACCCGCGCCAGCCCGGGCGCCAGCACCCCCGGAACGTCTTTCAAGCTGTGCACGGCGAGATCGATCGTCCCCGCCAGCAGACCCTCCTCGATCTCCTTCACCCAGACGCCCTTGCCGCCGAGATCGATCACCGGCCCGGTCTGGCTGCGATCGCCGGCGGTGACGACGATGCGCTCGCTGATGATCAGGCTCGGGTGCGCGCGCAACAGCTCCGCCGCCACGTGCGCGGCCTGCCAGCGCGCCAGCGCGCTGCCGCGCGTGCCGATCACCAGCGTCTGGTCCGCCATCGCCTAGCGCCCGGTCGCGTTCTTCTGGTCGGCATCGTCGTCCGATTCTTCGTCGGCCAGCGGTTCGACGCGCGGCAGGTCGAACAGCAGCTGCACCGCCGCCGCGAGACCCAGAGACTCGCCGGTGTCCTTCTTCAATGCGATCTGCGGCGTGTGCAGGATCTTCTTCACCAGCCCCTCGGTCAGGTCGCTCACGCTGCGCCGCTCGCGCTCGCCGAGCTGCGGGAACGACGCCAGCATCTTGTCGGTCTCGGCCTTCGCCATCCCCAGCAGGCGCGCCCGCAGCGCCGTCACCACCGGGCCGATCTGACGCCCGCGCTGGCTCTCGACGAACCGGCCCAGCTCCTGCTCGACGATCGCCTCGGCCTGATCGGCCTCGCCGCGCCGGCCGTCGCGGTGGCCGGCGGCGACCTCCTGCAGGTTGTCGAGGTCGGCCAGGTA